>JAIQFF010000309.1 GCA_020073395.1 Terriglobia bacterium | reverse complement strand
CGGATCTGCTGTTTCGATCCGCGAGCGCCGGAGTCGGCCATGACGTAAATCGGGTTGATGAAACCTTCCTTGTCGCGCTGCTGCATCTGGCCGAACATTTCGTCCGCCACCTTTTCGGTGATGGCCGACCAGATTTCAATGACTTTGTTGTAACGCTCGCCGTTGGTGATGGCGCCGTCCAGATACTGCTGCTGGACGTTCACCGCCTGCTTCTCGCCGTCTCGGACCAACGTCTTCTTGTTGTCCGGGATGACCATGTCGTCGATGCCGATGGAGAGGCCCGCGCGGGTGGCGAAACGGAAGCCCAAGTCTTTGACCTCGTCGAGCATCTTGACTGTGACCTCGAGGCCGAACCTCAGGTAGCAGTAACTGACCAACTGTCCAATGCCCTTCTTCTTCAGCAGGCCGTTGATGAACGGCATGCCTTGAGGCAGGTGATCGTTCAGGATGGCGCGCCCCACGGTGGTATTCAGGAAGCTCCGCTCGGACTGCACAGGTTCGGTGTGGGTGATGTCTTGATCGTCATAGGATGCGGTGAGGTCAATCACTTCACCGGTGTAGCGCAGACGGATGGGAGAGAGGGTCTCGACTGCACCGGATTCGAGCGCCATCAACACTTCCTCGATGTTGGCGAACGCGCGGCCCTCACCCTTGGCACCAGGTTTGGCTTTGGTCAAGTAATAGAGGCCCAGCACCATGTCTTGCGTTGGCACGGTGATCGGGTGGCCTGACGCGGGCGACAGAATGTTGTGCGACGACAGCATCAGCACACTGGCTTCAACCTGCGCTTCCGGCGACAGCGGAATGTGTACCGCCATCTGATCGCCGTCGAAGTCGGCGTTGAATGCGGTGCAGACCAAAGGATGAATCTTGATGGCCTTGCCTTCGACCAGCACCGGCTCAAACGCCTGAATGCCGAGGCGGTGGAGCGTTGGGGCGCGGTTCAGAAGCACCGGGTGGTCTTTGATCACTTCTTCAAGAATGTCCCAGACAATCGGTTCCTGCTGCTCCACCATTTCCTTGGCTTGCTTGATGGTGGTGCAATGTCCGGTCTGCTCGAGCCGGTGGTAGATAAATGGCTTGAAGAGTTCGAGCGCCATCTTCTTGGGCAGGCCGCACTGGTGCAGCTTGAGCTCCGGTCCCACCACGATGACGGAGCGGCCCGAGTAGTCGACGCGCTTGCCCAGCAGGTTTTGGCGGAAGCGGCCTTGCTTGCCCTTCAGAGTGTCAGATAGCGACTTCAACGGGCGGTTGTTGGCGCCCCGCAGTACGCGTCCGCGGCGTCCGTTATCGAAGAGAGCGTCCACCGCTTCCTGCAGCATGCGCTTTTCGTTGCGCACGATCACTTCGGGTGCGTGCAGGTCCATCAGCTTCTTCAGCCGGTTGTTACGGTTGATGACGCGGCGATACAGATCGTTGAGATCAGACGTGGCGAAGCGTCCACCGTCCAGAGGCACCAGGGGGCGCAGCTCGGGCGGAATGACCGGGATCACGTCGAGGATCATCCAGTTCGGTTTGTTGCCGCTCTTGCGGAAGGCCTCCACAACTTTGAGGCGCTTGGCATACTTGAGCCGCTTCTGCAGCGAATTCTCGTGCTTCATCTTCTCGCGCAGTTCGGTGGACAATCCTTCAATATCCACGCGCTTGAGAAGTTCTTTGATCGCCTCGGCGCCCATCATCGCCTTGAAGCCGGCGGGCCGGAACTGCTGGTCGAGTTCGCGGTACTTGGTTTCGTCCTTGATGACTTCGCGGTCTTTGACGGGGGCTTCACCGGGCTCGACCACGACGTAGGCTTCGAAATAGAGCACGGACTCGAGGTCACGCAGGGAAATGTCGAGCAGGTGGCCAATACGGCTGGGCAGTCCCTTGAAGAACCAGACATGCGAGCAGGGCGAGGCCAGCTCGATGTGTCCCAAGCGCTCGCGGCGTACCTTGGAAAGCGTGACTTCGACACCGCACTTGTCGCAAATGACTCCGCGGTGTTTCATCCGCTTGTACTTGCCGCAGAGACACTCCCAATCCGTTACCGGCCCGAAGATGCGCGCGCAGAACAGGCCGTCGCGCTCCGGCTTGAAGGTGCGATAGTTGATGGTCTCCGGTTTGGTTACTTCGCCGTGCGACCAGCTCCGGATCTTTTCCGGAGAAGCGAGGCTGATGCGGATAGCATCGAAATCGGCGATAGGATTTGCCAAGTCAAAGGGGCTCGAACGAAACAAGGTATTCCTCTGCTTCCTGCGGACGTTCGCCGCCGCGGGCGGCCCTGAATACGCGGCCAATGATGGGTTGGTCATTGGCCAGCATCTTTGGTGTGGCTCGATTGCTCAGGTGCAGGACAATCGGCCCTTGTCTTTAGAAATCTCGGTCCTTACAGCCAGCGCGGCCAGAAACGTAACCAGCTACGTTTCTACAGAGTCGCCTAATCTGCTGCGGCCGCGATTGCCGGCTTCTTCTCGCCAGCCTTGATCAGTTCCACATCCAGGCACAGCGACTGCAATTCGCGAATCAGCACGTTGAACGATTCCGGCACGCCCGGCTCCATGGCGGCTTCGCCCTTGACGATGGCCTCGTAAATCTTGGTGCGGCCATACAAGGCCTGAAACCCTACTTGCAGTATCTCACGCTTTGTGGGGCAGGATGTCATCCTGCAGGCCGATTGACAATCGGCCTTCTGCG
>JAIQFF010000151.1 GCA_020073395.1 Terriglobia bacterium | reverse complement strand
AAGACGCTGCGCCATGGACGTGAGCAAGTATCTCTGGGCTGATCCCCGGAGGCAAGGATGACTGCCGTGACCAAGACTGACAAGATGATTTGCCCGAGCTGCAGGGTGGAGATGAACCACCACTGCGACAAGCTTGTGTACACCACCGACCCACAAGATGCAGGGCAGGCCGATCCGAGCCTCGGCGGATTCATCGAAGAGTTTCATACCTGTCCCAAATGTGGCGGTGGCGCCTCGCGCCTCGCTTAGCGTACTGCCCAGAGCGTCTCCTCACAAACACGGATCAATAGCCCAGTTCCTTCTGGAACGTTTCACAACTCGTGGAATCTGACGGCCAGCCCAGCTTTTTTCAGGAACAACAACATGAAGAATCGCGCACTCAATCCAGAATTTGCCTTGGCTCTTTGCTACGCAACATGAAGGACTGGGGTTTTTATTGAAAGGGTCAAACGAACTCCTCTAAGCAGGTGAAGACGGATTCCTTCGCACTGCTGGAAAGAACTCATGCAACAACTGAAACGAAAAGTCCGTCTTTGCCGCCATGTGATTCAGAACGCCGCACGAACCCGCGGCCGCACCATGTAGAAGAGCAAAGCGCTGGCGATGGCTACGCCGACTGCGCCGCGCAGGACGTTACCGCGAAGTAGATTAACGAAATCTCCCAGGAGCTGGGTGGCGATGATGACTACCGCCAGTACCCATCCCCAGCGGCGGCGGCGCCACCAGCCGGTTGCGGCGACCGCCAGCAACGCAGCCAGCAATAAAAAGACAATGCCAACGGGTGCGCCCAACGGCGCCAGTTGCGCGTAAGCGACCGGATTCAGGCGCCAGGCGCGATCAAGAACTGTGCCTGGGAAAATCAAGGTTATTCCCGCCAGTGAAGCCATCGCGGTTCCGAATAACAGAAATAGGGCAACCGCGGTCAATCCGCGGGGCGCCTTGTGTGGCGAGTCTTGAGGCATGTTGTGGGCCGGGCCGGATGTTTCTGGAGCACGCTAGTGTGACTGGTAACGTCAAGAAGTATATGCCACTGCGCGCGGGCGTTCCTCTCCCTGCCCGCAATTCGCCCTGAATCCGATTGCTGAGCGCGCGAATCCTAGCTAGAAGGAGGCAAAGGGAAAACGACCATGAACCAGGAAAAACTGGATGCCACCTACATCGGCGGACCTACCGCGCTGTTCGAATGGCACGGCTTTCGCATGCTGACCGATCCAACTTTCGATCCGCCTGGCGGAGAGTACACGAATGGGCCGGTTGTGCTGGAGAAAGTGACCGGACCGGCGCTTGCGCCCGAGGCGCTGGGCCGCGTGGATATCGTTCTGCTCAGCCACGATCATCATCGCGCGTCCCGGTTGTCGGACCGTTTGCCCTTACTATGACGGCAGAAGATGGCATCCTGGCGGCGCACGCCTTTGCGAAAGCGACCATCGTCCCCATCCACTACGAGGGCTGGAAGCACTTCAGTGAATCACGCGAAGCGATTTCGAGGCGGCTGGAGTGAGTGGGCGGGTGCGTTGGATGGTGCCTGGATCAGCGATTAACGTTGGCCGTTCGGATAGCACATGAGGGAATGGGGCTGAAATACGCAGCCGAGCTTGGCTCGGCCTGGACGGGTCTGAGACCCGTCCCCACACGAATGCGGCTGGACCGGCGGGATAGCCGCTATACCGCTAGCAGGATTCTGGATTCGTCCCCGGTCGAATCGAAGCGTTCTCTGAGCGACTCGTAGCCGCGCCGGGTGAACCGGATCACACCGCGCTCCTGTTCCTCGACGTAGCCCTCGTTCCTCAGGTCGGCAATGACCGCTCGTGCCGAAGAGGAATCCACAACCTGTCTAGGCAAGCTCACGAAATGGGCGGGATCTGCTTCGTAGCGTTCAGTTAACGCAGCCAGCAGTCCGTCCCGGATCGATACGTTATTCATTTGGCCCTCCCGTCCGGAATAGTGCGATCCTAAGCGGCCTGCCCTGGTTACAGAATGGCCCACTAGTGCCAGAGGGCGTTACCTTAGTCATGCCTCGACGTCCTCCTCCTCTAACCCCCACGATTGATTCATGTTGCCGGCCGGGCATTCACCGCGCGTGAGGTATTCTTTGTCACCTTTGCGGTCTAAGATTCTTGAACGACTTAGGGGAGTGTCAAACTCTTTACCGCAAAGTTCGCAAAGAAAGGCCGCAAAGGAAAGCAGCCGCAGTTGTCCAGGACATTAACTCTGCGAGACTGAAAGTCGTCCGGAGCTGGGAAGGTCCGCTGTAGCCCGCTCCAGGCAAGGCATTTCAGACATATGTCCCGCCACGATTGTGCAAACAATTTCACCGCGCCCCGCACTTCCCTCCCCAAATCCTAGATATCGCTTCCAAAGGGTTTGGTATCCGGCTTGCGTATTCCCCAGGTGGAGTCAAGAACAGGTAGCAGGACTCGAGGCAATCTATTGCAGCTCGATCCTGGATTCTCCTTAAGGTCGGAGGCATTTTGATGAAGACAGCGTTGTTGGTATGGGGCATTCTCGTTTTCGCAGGGGCGGCCTTCGGGCAGGCCAGCTCGGGGGCGATGGGATTGAACGCGGAACCCATCGTGTACGAGTTTCAGAGCCATCCTGGACATGCCTCTCAAATGGAAATGGGGAAGCACCAGGACATCATGGAGCAGTTTACAAATGTGCAAGCTCACGGTGTGAGGCCGCTATGGGAAGCGGCCAAGCCGGCGTATGTGGTTCCCTTGGGAGATTCGGCCCGCATGCTCAAGAAAGAGCACATGAACGCCAAGAAGGCCGAGGTCGTCTGGACCAACTGATCCTGGTTCGCGCCACGAAATAGGTTTACGGCCGAAGGTGCCCCATCTGTCGCGTCATCTGCGACAGGTGGGGTATTTGCTTTTGGTGCAAGCTTTAGCGCCCGCGTAGTATCGTCATCCTGAATGTCCCAACCCAAGCAGACCTTGAGTGTCGCAATGATCGGCACTGGTTTCATTGCCAAGGCGCACTCCAACGCTTTCCGCCAGGTCACGCACTTTTTTGACGTCCCCTACGAACTGGGTTTGAAGGTCCTTTGCGGACGCAACCGGGCCAAGCTTGAATCTGCGGCGGCGCAGTGGGGTTGGAAAGAAGTCTCGACCGATTGGCAGGCTGTGGTTGCCCGTCCCGACATCGACGTTGTCGATATAGCCGTGCCCAACAACTTGCACGCGCTCATCGCCATAGCTGCGGCCAAGGCCGGAAAGATGGTCTGGTGCGAGAAGCCCCTGGCCACTTCCCTGCCCGAAGCCGAGAGCATGGCGCAGGCGGTATGCGAGATTCCTAACCTGGTCTGGTTCAACTACCGGCGAATTCCGGCCGTAGTCTTCGCCAAACGATTGATCGATGAAGGTCGTCTTGGGCAGACCTATCACTACCGTGCTCTGTATTTGAATCAGTCGGGAAACGATCCGAGTAAAGCCGCAACCTGGCGCTACCAGCGCTCCGAAGCCGGGCTGGGAGCGGCCGGAGATCTGCTTTCCCATTCCATCGATTCCGCGCTTTACCTCAACGGGCCGATCACCGAGTTAACCGCCATGATGCATACGTTCGTCCCCGGCCGCGACGTGGACGATGCCACGTTTTTCCTGGCCCGCTACGCCAACGGCAGCGTTGGCACATTCGAAGCCACTCGCCACGGAGTCGGCTGCCGCAATCGCCATGCCTTCGAGATCAATGGGTCGAAGGGCATGCTGCGTTTCAATCTGGAGCACATGAACCAGCTCGAGTTTTACGATGCCGCCGAAACCCCCAGCCAGCAAGGCATGAAAAATATCACGGTGACGGGCCCGGACCATCCTTATTCCGACAATTTCTGGAAGCCCGGCCACATCATTGGCTATGAGCACACGTTCATTGCTCTTCTGGGAGATTTCCTGAAAGCTCTGGCGCGCAAAGAATCGCGCTACCCGGATTTCGATGATGCGGTTGCGGTGCAGAGAGTGCTGGACGCGGTCGAGCGCTCAGCGATATCGCGAGGATGGATAAAGCTGTAGGAGTTGTCTGAGATGTAGGGCGGACACTCCTGTCCGCCGCCTTTGACCTTGGTCTTTGACTTTGGTCTTGCAAAACTCAAGTGGATATCGACGGACACATTACTGAAAGTCAAAATCAACTTCAGCGGCGACGGACAGGAGTGTCCGTCCCCCACCTGCGAAGCTACTTGAACTCAGGCCTCAAGGGATAGTCCACGATAATGGCCCGCCCATCGGTGAGGGCCTTGACCGAATGCCGCACATTAGCGGGAACAATCGCGACCAAGCCCGGTCGGGCGATCTGGGCCACGCCATCGATGGTCACCTCGAGCTCGCCCTCAATCACCTCATAGACTTCTTCCTGTGGGTGGAAGTGTTCGTGAATAGATGTGCCGCGCACGAAATCATAGTGCGCGAAGGTCATGCTGGGCGAGTGGAAATAACGTCCATGCCAGCCCGGCAAGCGTTCAATGACCTTGAGGCTGCTGGTGTCAACAAAGGGCATACAAACCTCTCCTTGGACGAAGTCGAGCGCGCATCAAGACCGTTAGGGCGTTCCCACTGCCACTTTCCCGGTCAACTCAATCTGCGCCGCCGATTGCGCCACGTACACATCGAAATCCCCGGGCTCAACCTTCCAGTCAGGCCCCTTGACGTCATAATAGGCGAAGGCACGGCGGTCGAGTTTGACGGTCACTTGCCGGGTCTCGCCGGGAGCAAGGCTGATTCTGGCGAAGCCTTTGAGCTCCTTCTTCGGACGCGGCACGCCGGAGTGCCGATCGCCCACGTAGACCTCTGCCACCTCCGCTCCTGCGCGGCTTCCTGTATTGGTGACTTCAAAGTGCACTTCGGCCCCGGCGGTCGACGGAGAAACGGTAAGGTTCTTGTACGCAAACGTGGTGTAGGAAAGGCCATACCCGAACGGAAACAGAGGTTTCATTCCCGACTTGTCGTAACCCCGGTAGCCCACGAACACGCCCTCGGTGTACGCCACCTTTTTGCTCTTGCCTCCACTCTTGGGATAGTAAGTGTCATGCGCGGGATTATCTTCCCAGCGCCGGTCGAACGTCATAGGCAATTTGCCGGACGGGCTGAACTCTCCGAACAAAAGTTGGGCCAGCGCTGCGCCGCCCTCCTGTCCCGGGAACCAGGCCTCAAACAGTGCGGGAACGTGATCGATCCAGGCATTCATATCCACGCCCCCACCGGAAGTCACCACTACGACCGTGCTCTTGTTGATGGCGGCGATCTGGTTGATGAGTTCGTCTTGCGCCGGCGGCAGAACGAACAGCCGGTCCGCGCTCTCTCCTTCAGTCGATTGATCAAAGCCAACGGCCAGCACTACCGCATCAGCCTTCGCGGCCACCGCCTTGGCTTCCGCGCTTACCATCTCCTCCGGCCGTACCATGCCGAAGTTCAGTCTGGCCTTGCCCCAGCCTCGGCGCACAAAGTAGTCCAGCTCGACCTGGTGCGGACCGGGCTGCAGCGAAATCTTCACCTGACTTAAGAAGGCGTACGCCTGCGTCCAGTCGTCAATCACCACCTTCTTATCCACGTACAGCCGGTAGCCGCCATTTTCTCCCGGACCCTGAACGAAAGCCAGGTAGTCGCCAGGTGTGCTGGGCGTGAAGTAACCTGTCCAACGAATTGACACGTCATTCGCGGCCATGCCACCAGTCGCTCCCGGATCGTAGCTCGCTTTGTCGTCCACGCGCTCGACAGCCGCCTTACCGGCGAGGTCCGCATTGGTGAAGTACTCGCCTTTCAAGCCCGGCTTGCCTCCGCTGGCCTCGGTGGTGAACTTGCTTCGCTCCGCCATTTCATCCAGAGCTGGCACTCCAGCCGCGTAGAACACCTTGGCGCCCGCGCCCAAATAGTTCGCGATGCCTTCGAGAAAACTCACTGCGATAAAGGGCTGGACCGCACCGCTGCCGCCGCCCACCGGCTGCGCCGGGTAGGCATCGGGTCCGATCACAGCGATCGACTTGATCTTTCCCTTGTCCAAGGGCAACAGGTTGGCGTCGTTTTTCAGCAATACCATGCCCGATCGCGCCCCTTCCAGCGCCACCTGCCGTCCCTCTGAATTGAAACGGGGAACGGACGTGTCGGTCTGATCGCGATCCAACCAGCCAAATTGCACCGCGATCCGAAGGATGCGGCGCACTTTGTCGTCAATGGTGGCCTCACTGACTTTGCCCGAGCGGATCGCAGGTAGCAGATTGGCGCGATTCATGAACTTTCCTGACGGCATTTCCAAATCGAGCCCGCCGTTCGCTGCCGCCACGCCGTCATAGGTGGCGTCCCAGTCGGACATTATGATTCCCTTAAACCCCCAATCTTTCTTGGCGACATCGTTATTGAGATACGGGTCCTGCGTAAGGTGAACGCCGTTGGTGAGGTTGTAAGAATCCATGATGGACCCTACGTTGGCTTCCTTCACCGCCGCCTCAAACGCGGGCAAATAGATTTCGCGCATGGTGCGTTCGTCGATGATTGAGTCCACGTTGTGCCGGTCAAACTCCGAGTTGTTTCCCATGTAATGCTTGACCGTGGAGCTGACCCCCTGGCTCTGTACTCCTTCGATGTAAGCGACGGTGGTGCGGGCGGCCAGGAACGGGTCTTCCCCGAAGTACTCGAAATTCCTGCCGTTCAACGGCGAACGATAAATGTTCACGCCCGGTCCAAGCATGAAATGCACTCCGCGGGCGCGCGCGTCCTGACCGACCATGGTTCCCATGCGCTGCGCCAGGTCTGGATCCCAGGCGGCCGCCATCCCGACGCCTCCAAATGCGGTGGATGGTCCATAGTTGCGGACTCCAATTGGCCCATCCGCCATTTTCAGTCGAGGCAAATGAATGCGCGGAATGTCCCGAATGTAGAAACCATCAACCCCGCCAATCAGGTCCACCTTCTCTTCCAGCGAAAGCTGTTTGAGCATCGAGTCAACTCGGGCTTCGACATCCGCCTGGGAAGCTGGAGCGGTTTGGCTAACCAGCGGCAGGACCGAGAGTAAGAGAACAACCACAATCAATCGAAATCTGCAAATCATTCCAGCCTCCGTTTTAGAATTTTTCAGCGCTGCACCCGCCCTGAGCCGTCGCCCTTGAGCAGCGCATTCACTTCGTCCACGGTAGAGCGGCTGAAGTCCCCCTGCTGGGAATGCTTCAGGCAGCTCGTGGCCACTGCAAACTCGAGCGCTTCCTGGTGCGTGGGCAACATCTGAAAACCGTAGATCAGGCCAGCCGCAAAAGAATCGCCTGAACCCACCCGGTCCACGATATGAGTGATTTCATAGGACCGGCTTACGCTGAACCCCTGCCGGTCATTCAGGCAGGCCGACCAGCCGTTGTGCGACGCGCTCTTCGATTCCCGCAAAGTGATGGCGATCGCCTGGAGATTGGGATACTCGGCCAGCACCTTTGCGGTCAGCTTCTGGTATTGCGCGCGATCAAGCTGGCCGGAGCGTACGTCCACGTCAGCCGCGATGCCTAGCGCCATCTGCACGTCTTCTTCATTGGCGATGGCGATATCTATATTCTTCACCAGCTCGCGCATCACCTCGACCGCCGGCTTGCCCCACTTCCACAGGTTCTTGCGATAGTTCAAATCGCAGGACACGGTGATTCCGTTGGCTCGCGCCTTCTTCACCGCCTCGAGCGCCAGCTCAGCCGCCGAGGAGCTGATCGCCGGCGTAATGCCGGTCACATGGAACCAACCCGCGTCTGCTAAAGCGCGCTCCCAGTTGATGTCCCCAGGCTTGGCCAGGGCGATAGCGCTGTAGTCGCGATCGTAGGCCACCTTTGAAGGACGCTGGTTGGCGCCCGCCTCGACGTAATAGACGCCCATGCGCCCTTTGCCGCGCACGATCAGAGAAGTGTCCACGCCGAAGCGGCGCAGTTCGCCAACGACAGCATCGGCCACCGGGTTTTTATCAGGTAGAACAGTCACGAAGGCCGCCGGGAGTCCCAACTGCGCCAGCGCCACCGCAACGTTGGCCTCGCCGCCGCCAAAAGTCGCCACGAAGCGCCCGGTCTGCAGAATTCTTTCGAAGCCCGGCGGTGCGAGCCTCAACATGATTTCGCCAAAAGTCACCGTGGTCTTTGTCATGTCCCTGGATTCGTTTCTCAAATGGTTTTCACGCCTGAAGTCTTGCAGCCGGAACCGGGTCAGCGCCTCTTCTTTCCCTTGTCTTTGTCCGCGATCAGTTCAATGCCAAGCTTCGCCAAAACGACGTCCTCACTCGACGTAAGCCCGCTGACCGCCACCGCGCCGATCACCTCGCCGTCTCTCCACACCGGAATGCCACCGCCCCAACCCACAAATTTCGGATCGCCGTAGTAGGCAATATCGTGACCTTTTTTCGGATGCCGGACTCGGTCTCCGATATCCTGGGTTGGCTTGCGCTCTCGCGCCGCAGTCCATGCCTTGTTGGCAGCGATGCGAATGCAAGAGAGGGGAGCGCCGTCCATGCGGGCGAAGGCAATCAGCTCGCCATGCGAGTCGGCCACCGCAATCACCGCAGCCTTCCGCATGGCCAGGGCCTTCGCCACGATCCGGTCAATGATCTTACTGGCTTCGGAATACTCGATGGTCTGGGTTGTCTTCATCGTGGCGTCCTTGAGGGCTGGCTTGCGCAGCCAAGGATTGTAAATCATATGCGACGCCAGTTTCGCCACCCGGACGGGCGGCTAAGTGATTGGAAACAGTGATCAGTTGATCGCGGGCGGTTTCCCTCCCGGGGTCACCGTGATCGAATCGGGACTGAGTTCGGCCACGATCGCCTTCTGTTGCTCAGCTCGAGCCTGCTCGTCCGCTTCGAGGGCACGCGTTGCGGCGACGATGTCATTCGAGTCGATGATGGGATCTTCCTGGAGATGCCGGGCACCCCGGAATGTGCAGCGCCTTGGGAGGAGTGGCCACGAGTCCGGGCTTGAACATTCACTTTAACGCAGACATTTACCGGTTGATGGTAGCGTTACCCGCTGTGGCCTGGCGCGGCGAATTGTGCATGTTCGCATCCACCCCGATTGTGGCTGTTTGCGCACTACAGACCTCGGGAGCCAGGTTGCGTCGTAACTTTCGAAATGGCCAGAGCCGGAAGCGGGTCGCGTTCGGCTGGCTTCGCAGAGCCGGAGGGTTGCAGGCGCTCCTTCAGCAGGTGTTCGCCGTGCACGAAAAGCTCCTCCTTCGAAATCTTGCCGGCATCGATGTCGGCGGCGATGACGTAGCGGTGTTTGGAAAGCTTTCTCTCATCCCAGCCGGAGCCGGTAATCCATTGGCCGGGGTTCCACGGTTTCGCCATGAGACGACACTCGTTGACTAGCGAATGTCGCGTCCGTAAGATGAAACGACCCGAAAGCCAGTTATTTCCAGAATGCTCGGCCAAACCATCTCGCACTACCGGATTGTCGAGAAGTTGGGCGGCGGAGGGATGGGTATCGTCTACAAGGCCGAGGACACCCGGCTCGATCGCTTTGTGGCTCTAAAGTTCCTACCCGAGGGCGTGGCCCAGGACCGCCAGGCGCTGGAACGTTTCCGGCGTGAGGCCAAGGCCGCTTCCGCCCTCAACCATCCTAATATCTGCACCATCTACGACATTGGCGAAGAGAACGGCCAGGCGTTCATCGCCATGGAGTACCTCGACGGTAACACCCTGAAGCACTTGATCGGCAACCGTCCGATGGATCTAGAGGCACTGCTCTCCATCGGAATCGAGATTGCCGACGCTCTCGACGCCGCCCATGCCGAAGGCATCGTCCACCGTGACATCAAGCCTGCGAACATCTTCGTCACCAAGCGTGGACATGCCAAGGTTCTCGACTTCGGTTTGGCCAAGGTCGCGCCAATCGGTAGCCGAACCGAAATGGCCGGACTCTCAGCGCAGGCGACTGCCGCGGAGAGCCTTGAGCACCTCACCAGTCCGGGCTCCACACTAGGGACGGTTGCCTACATGTCTCCCGAGCAAGCCAAAGGAAAGGAGCTTGACGCGCGCACTGACCTGTTTTCATTTGGCGCAGTGCTCTACGAGATGGCGACGGGCACGCTCCCATTTCGCGGTGATACAACCGCCGTTCTGTTTGATTCTATTTTGCACAAAGCGCCGGTTGCTCCGGTGCGGCTGAATCCTGATCTTCCAAGCGATTTCGAACGCATCATCAATAAAGCACTGGAGAAAGACCGAGAGCTACGCTACCAGCACGCTGTGGACATTCGAACCGATTTGAAGCGGCTGAAACGAGAGACCGAGTCGGGCCGAGCGAGCGCCGCGAGCGTCATAGAAGAGGAGGAAGCGCCCGCCGCGGTGTCGCCCGAGAGTCGCCAGTCTTCGAGCCAGTCTTCGCGCAAGAACCGCGCTGTTTCCTCCGTGCAAGCTATGGCGCCAGAGCAAGCGGCGAGCCGCCGCTGGCGGGTACTGGTTCCGGTTGCTCTGGTAATGATTGCGCTGCTGATGGCTGCCCGTCTATTCTACCGCTCTAACAAAACTCGAGCACTCACCGAAAAGGATTCCATCCTCCTTTCCGACTTCACCAACACCACCGGTGATCCGGTCTTCGACAGTACTCTCAAGAAGGCGCTGGCTGTGAGCCTGGGCCAATCGCCTTATCTCAATGTCGTTCCCGATTCCAAGGTGCAACAGACACTGAAGCTGATGGGCAAACCTCCGGAGACACGTCTGACCAGCGACATTGGCCGGGAAATTTGCCAGCGCGCGCAGGTTAAGGCCATGCTCACCGGGGCCATCGCGCCGCTGGGGAGTGAATATGTGATTACGTTGGAGGCGATCAACGCTGCCACCGGCGACTCGCTGGCGCAGGTGCAGGAGCAGGCCACGAGCAAGGAGCAGGTGTTGAATGCTCTAGGTTTGGGCGCCGACAAGTTGCGCGGCCACCTGGGCGAGTCGATGGCGTCGGTTAAAAAATTTGACAAGCCCCTGCAGGAAGTTACCACTTCGTCGCTTGAGGCTTTGAAGGCTTTCAGTCAGGCCGATGAGTTGCGCGAAAGAGGGGACGCCCTTCCGCCGGTTGCGCTGTACAAGCGCGCCATCGAGCTCGACCCTAACTTTGCCATGGCCTATGCGCGGCTGGGAAACCAGTACTTGACCGTTGGCCAGGCAGACCTCGCCCGCCAGAACTTTCAAAAGGCGTTCGAATTGAGAGAGCGCGCCAGTGAGCGGGAGAAATTCTACATCACTAACAAATATTACGATGCTACGGGCCAGTGGGAGCAGGCTATCCAGGCGCTGGAGCTCTATATTCAAACCTATCCCAACGATTCGGCGCCGCGCGTCAATCTATCGGTGGCTTATCAAGCACTCGGCGACTTTGATAAAGGCTTAACCAATAGCCTCGAAGCGATTCGCCTGGAACCTGATTCGTGGTACGGATACGTGAACGCGGGTTATTCCTACACTGCGCTGGGAAGATTCGACGAAGCCAAAGCGGTGATTAACAGAGGTCTGCAAAAGACCAACGGTGCGGTTGTTATGCATGCCAGTTTGTACTATGTTGCGCTGGTTCAGGGCGATAAGGCGGCGCAGGAGCGCGAAGAAGCCTTCATCAAGGACTCGCCTGCGTTCGAGTTGCAATGGGTTTTAGCTGGCAAAGCCGGGTTGGCCCTGGCGAGCGGCCAACTGCAAAACGCCCGCGAAATCTACGCCCATGAGGGAGAGCTGGCCAAGCAGCTCGGTCTTACGGAGAACCAGGCCGCCGCCATTCAGCTTCCAGCCTGGATCGATTTGCTCTTCGGCGATACAGGCGATAAGAACAAGTCGGTCTCCCAGGCAACCGCAGCTTTGGCCCTCGCAGACAGTCCCGATGTTGCCATCCTCTCGGCCGAAATTGCGGCCCTTGCCGGTAGTGAAGCCCAGGCCCGCAGTTTGATGGAGGATGTGACCCGCCGCCGGCCTCTAGATACCAGATTCCAGACCATGCTCATCCCCGTTGTGCACGCCATTCTCTTCCTGAACCACGGTGAGGCCGCCAAAGCCATTGATGTGTTGAAAGCCGGCGAACAGTATGACAAGGGTACGACCGACATCCACTTTGTCCGCGGTCGCGCCTATTTGCTGAACCACCAGCCTGCTCAAGCCGCACAGGAGTTTCAGGCCGTATTGGACTTGAGAGGCGCGTACATCGGAGATCCCCTGATGGGCCTGGCCCAGCTGTATCTGGCTCGCGCCCTCGCCCAGCAGAACGATGGCGCCAAAGCCCGCGCTGCCTATCAGGATTTTCTGGCCCTATGGAAAGATGCCGACCCCGATATCCCGATCCTGGAAGAAGCTAAGACAGAGTACGCGAAGTTACAGTAATTTCGACCAGGCTTTAAGAGCAGATGGATACTCGCCGATCTGCGCACCAGCCGAGGGTTACCTCGCACAACCGATAATCGACGGTTCTCGCATTGCTCCCGAGTCACGGGCGAACCGGAGTTGACTGGAGCAAAGCCGACTTCACAGGACTAATCCCGCCCGTGGAAGCCGGATAGCTTCCGGATTGCCGACGATACATCCAGAGCCATCAAGGTCTGCCGCGCGGCTGGGCGTGTCAATGCAACAATGTGCTTCCGCATCAACAACCTTGTCCTATTTGACTTCGTCCGCAAGATAAAGGATTTCGCCGTATCCTTTTGCTCACCATTTTCGTCCTAGGGATAGCACCGAGCGTTGGTCGTAGGAGGTTTGCATATGGCCGTCCTCAAGCGTATTGGCCCAGTTTCCGCGTTCAAGATTGGCCTTGTTTCATACGCCTTTCTGGGTTTGATTGCCGGCGTCTTTT
>JAIQFF010000150.1 GCA_020073395.1 Terriglobia bacterium | reverse complement strand
GGAGCCAGCAACGTCGAGTCTCCTGGACGCGCCTTCTTGTGTTGGCTCAGCGATGGCTTCCTCAGCCGCGAGCGCTCCATCCCTTTCCTGACGCTCGCTTTGCCGCCAGTCATCCGAGATAAGAACCGGATGCGCTAACAAGCGCTCGTCCGGGTCTGTACGGGGGGCAACCAGAAATGGTTGTCCCTACCGTGATCGCCAATTGACGGATCAGCCATCGTTGCAGGCTGGCAACCTCTTTCGACAAAGGCTAATGGTTCCCCGCTGCCGCTTCTTTGTTGATACGCTCCATCAGTTCTGGGTTTGCTTTGAGCAAAAGAACTGGAGCTGGCTGATCTTTCGACGCCGGGAGATCGAAGACGCCGAGCGGGATGATTTTCTGCGGAACCGAAGGCTCACCTGTATGCAAGACAAGGAAAGTATTGCTCTCGCTGATCTTGAACTTACCGGATTGAACTTCCGCCTCTCCGGTTTCTGTGTCCATCGAAAGCCGCAGAGTTGCTTTCTCCGACTGTAGTTCTGCCCAACCCGGCTTGCCTTTTCTCGAACTTTGAATCGACCTTCCACTTCGTGTTGTGCCACTCTTCCGGCCCGTGGAAATAAACCATGAGTAGAGGACGATGATCCGGCCCTGCAAGCCACATGGAGGTTATGCTGTGAGAAATCGGATAGCCACCGAAGCCGCTAACCGTAAACTTCTCGTCGGCGCCAGCGACTGCCGACGCGATCAACGCGGTTAGCAGCAATGGCCCCATGCACCAGCGAATCATGCAAAAGATCATACTCTCCCGCCAATTGCGTTCCCCTTGAGCGGCCATCCCAGTTGACGTTAACAGGCGATTGCACTCACAATCCTAGTTGCTTGCATTCGATTCCGCCAAAGAAAACAGCCCTACTCCAGCGCCTCGGGCTCGATCGAGATATTCTTCTCGCCTTTTTCCCGGCTCTCCCAGTATTTCTTGACCCAGGCTTCGTAGCTCTTGCCGGCGGCCGTGTCGCGTCCGGTGAATGCGATCCCGGCAATTTCGGAGTAGGGGATGGAAGGGCGCTCGGTGCCGGTGGCGAGCATCAGGCGGATCACGGAATCGGTGAGCGTCTTGCCAATGCGGCGATCGAAAAGATAACCCGTGATCTGCGAGCCATCTTTGCGGGTGACGGTCACGTCGCCACGATAATCAAATGCCTTTTCGATCACCATGCGAATGTCAGCTTCGGCGGCAAAGTGCGGAATCCAGCCTTGGAGATTTTCACGCTCGAAGCCGGGAACGACTTCCAGTTCGTCGTTGGAGTGAGGTTGCGGAACTGGCACGCTGTGGGGCAACGGGGGCTCGTGCCCATGTTCGCGACCGCTCATGCGTGTGTTTCTTCCACGGCGGAAGTGCTTTCATTCGAAGGAACGGCAATCTGGGCGTCGTTAATTTGTACCAGCGGATTGTAAGAGTAGACCGGTCGCACGGGCCGATCGAGGTCCGAGAGCGCGTCTTTATCCGGATAGAGCGAGAAGGTCGCCTTCACGGTGTCGATGAATCCGCCGAGCGAGCCAAAGGTGTCATCGACCGACGTGGGCTCGTACCCGCAATGCACCATGCAGTTCGCGCACTGCGGATTGCCCGATTGTGTGCCGTAAGCGTCCCAGTCGGTGGTCTCCATCAATTCTCTATAAGATTCCGCGTAGCCATCCTGCAGCAGGTAGCAAGGCTTCTGCCAGCCGAACAGGTTGTAGGTCGGCATGCCCCAAGGCGTGCAGTTGTAATTGCGCTTGCCCATCAGGTATTCGAGGAAGAGGGGCGACTGGTTGAAACGCCATTTCTTCTTGCGATTCGAAAGCATGGCGCGGAATAGGCGCCGAGTGCGGGCGCGTCCCAGGAAGTGCTTCTGGTCAGGCGCCTTGTCGTAGGAGTAACCGGGGGAAAGCATCATGCTCTCGACACCCAGTTCCATCATCTCGTCGAAAAACTCGCGCACGCTCTTCGGGTCGGCGCCATCAAACAGCGTCGTGTTGGTGGTCACGCGGAAGCCGCGCTGCACCGCCTCCCGGATCCCGTCGATGGCAATGTCGTAGCCACCTTCGCGGCAGACGGAAAAATCGTGGTGCTCTTTTTGTCCGTCGACGTGCACAGAGAAGCTCAGATATTTGCTGGGCTTGAACAGGTGCAGCTTTTCTTTGAGCAGAAGTGCGTTCGTGCAGAGATAAACGTACTTCTTCCGTGCGACCAGGCCCTCAACGATTCTGTCGATCTCAGGGTGCATCATGGGCTCGCCGCCGGGAATTGAGACCACCGGCGCGCCGCATTCATCCACTGCCTTGAAACAATCTTCGGGCGAGAGGTCCTTCTTCAGAATGTGGGCGGGATACTGGATCTTGCCGCATCCGGCGCAAGCCAGGTTGCAACGGAACAGCGGCTCGAGCATGAGCACGAGCGGGTAGCGCTTGCGTCCGGCCAACTTCTGGCGCAGGACGTAGCTGGCTACCGTCCACATCTGGGACACAGGAACAGCCATTACCCCTCCGGAAAGAAAGTCTTTCTATGATACCGGATTCAATGCCGAACCGCGAAACTGAACGCCAAACAGTGTAGTTACTATTCTCGCCCGCCGGGGTTTTGAGATCACAAGTTGTGACCTCAAAGACGAAGTGGTGTGGACTCCGCTACCAACCGCTCTCTCAGCCGCCACGGCGCATGCGATACTGGCGACATGACAGTGGCTGATCCTACGCCGCGCTTGGCGAATGATCCTCGGTCGGTCAAGGTTCATCTGACCACCGGGGCGGGCATGGAGATTGAGTGGAAAGACGGACACAAGTCCGTCTATACCTTCAAGTTCTTGCGCGATGCCTGCCCGTGCGCCCTATGCGAGGACGAGCGAGGCAAGGCCGGCCGCAAGCCTGGCGAGGCGGAGAAGTTGGCCCCCGGAGCCCTTCCGATGTTCAAGCCAGCGACGAAAGCGCTGGCGGCGGAGCCGGTCGGCAAGTATGCGCTGAAATTCTCGTGGAACGATAATCACGACTTGGGACTTTACTCGTGGGTGTATTTGCGCGAAGTGTGCCCGTGCGCAGAGTGCGTCGGAGGGCAGAAGTAACAGTCAGATGGCAGCGGTAACGCGGACAGAGATGTCCGTCCCACACCTACTACCCGCTGGTGATGGCGTCCAGATATCGGCAAAGTTGTAGGTCGGCGTGGTCTTCGAATTCCTGAAACATGATGCCGTTGCCGAACTGGGGGTGGCAGGTGGCAACCCTCCCGCGAATGACAACGGGGTAACCGTCGAGCCAGAGAGTCGCTCGGATCCTGGTGCCAACCGGCAAAGGAATCAGAACCTGGACGTAACACCCACTGCGGCTCAGGTCGGTGGTTTCCAGACGCATCGGGAAGTCCTTTCCTTCCTGGCGAAGTTCGACCTGAACCTGGACGCTATACCGAGGATGGCGTCGCCGGTCCGGGCGAGTTAGAAGCGCAGTCGATAGCTGCTGATCTGGAACATTCATGACGACTCGGGCCAGGCGCACTTGCCGGCGCATGACCCCGAAATTAATCATCGGCTACTTGGCAGCGGAAGATTAGGACGGGCGTCACAGAGAAACGTTTGACGGTGCCGGTCGCGGACACGAAAGTAACAGGGAGAATAGGTCCCAGTTCTCGGTCCCCAGTTCCCCAGCCGGGGGAGTCATGGGCCGTCCTGCCAGGATCACTTGCTTGGGTCCGCCGGCTTGGCAGGCTCGGCCGGCTTCGACCCCTTCAGCTTGGCAAAGGATTCCTCCACGCGCTTCCGGAAGTCACTACTGTCGTTGTGCTCAAATCCGCTATAGTTCGACTTGACTTGCATCTCACACTCTGCACCCTTCGATACCAAGCTGACGTGGTTGGCTCGTTGCAGGACCGCTCCGCTGACGGTGACATGAGCGGCGTGCTTCACCTTGTAGGTAGCAGCCATTAGGGTGTCGTTACTCTCCTCGACGTTGTAGTTCTCCGCATTGCTAAGGGTATCTTTGACCGCGCCCCACAACTCGCTGCACGGAACGGGATAGGTATTCTTGGAGGTCTTGCCGAAAGCCGGCACCGCAAGAACAAACGACATCAATACCACCACTGCAAATTTCATCATGGCATGTTCCTATGATAAGAATGTGCTCAGTATGGGGGAGGCTGCAGTTGCGTGAACGTCCTGACAATACGACATGGCTAGGCTACAAGGATCCGTCTCCCGCCCGCCGTGATGCGAGTCACCGATGGAGGTTTGTCGCGAACTTGCTCGGTTTTCTAGCAGCTAGGAGCAAGCAGCCAGAAGCTTGCTTCACCCCGTACGTGCTAGAATTTCCACAGATCTCTCAAGGCTCAACCCCAGGTTCCCGGACACTGTTTTGATCGAACTGGCACCCTCGATACTTTCGGCCGATTTTGCGCACCTGGCTCAGCAGGTGGAGGGCGCGGTTGCGGGCGGCGGCAGTGTCATCCATGTAGACATCATGGACGGGCATTTTGTGCCCAATCTTACCATTGGGCCGGTGGTGGTGAAATCGCTGCGCAAGGCAACCCGGGTTCCCCTGGATTGCCATCTCATGATTGAGAACCCGGACCAGTACATCCCAGAGTTTGCGGAGGCGGGCGCGGACTGGATTTCCGTGCACCAGGAGGCTTGCCGCCACCTGAACCGCACTCTGCATCTGATTAAGAGCCATGAGTGTCTGGCGGGCGTGGTGCTCAATCCGGCGACTCCGGTGGAGACGCTGAGTGAAGTGCTGGACATTGTGGATTACGTGCTGGTGATG
Organism: Terriglobia bacterium; assembly: GCA_020073395.1. GTDB lineage: Bacteria > Acidobacteriota > Terriglobia > Terriglobales > Acidobacteriaceae > JAIQFF01. Next base: position 8,006 of record JAIQFF010000150.1, on the reverse strand, counting down.
AGCGTGAATCCGGGGTTTGGGGCACAGAAGTTTATTCCCGGGACGTTGCGCAAGATGAAGAAACTGGCGGAGATTCGGGCGGCGCGGGGATATTCGTACCGGATCGAGGTGGATGGCGGCGTCGGGCTGGAGACGGTCGGCGATGTGGTGCGTGCCGGGGCAGAGATTCTGGTGGCGGGAAATGCGGTGTTTGGGAAGGGCGACCCGAAGGCGAACGCTTCTGCTCTGTTGGAAGCAGCCCGGAGCGCCAGTTTGCAGAGGGTGTAGTTATGAACTCCACCACGGAGACACGGAGAAATTCTCCAGATTGTTTTCCTCCGTGTCTCTGTGTCTCCGTGGTGAACTAGGTTTTGAGGTTCTTATGCGTCGTAATTTGATACCTGGGTTCCTGGTCTTCGTGCTGGCGTTTGCCTTGGGTTGCACGAATAAGAAAGTCAACAATCCGCTCGCCAACGTCGGGTCGAAGCAGCCGGACAAGGTGCTGTTCGATCGCTCGATGGATGCGATGAAGCACAACAAATTCGATGTGGCGCGGATGACGTTGCAGACCCTGATCAACACCTATCCGGATTCGGAGTACATCGCGCGCGCGAAACTGGCGGTGGCCGACTCCTGGTATGCCGAGGGTGGATCGACGGCCATGCAGCAAGCCGAAATCGAGTACAAGGATTTCCGGACGTTCTTTCCGAATATGCCGGAGGCAGCCGAGGCGCAGCTGAAGGTGGCCAACATCCACTATCAGGAGATGGAGAAGCCGGACCGGGATTACACGCATGCGATGCGGGCAGAGGAAGAATACCGGGCGCTGATCCAGGAGTATCCGGACAGCAAGCTGGTGCCGCAGGCCAAGCAGCGACTGCGCGAGGTGCAGGAAGTACTGGCACAGCGCGAGTTCAATATCGGACGGTTCTACTATCTGCGGCAATCGTATCCGGCGGCGATTGCGCGCTTGCGGACGCTGGTGGACCGGTATCCGCTATACAGCGGGGCCGATCAAGCCCTATATCTGCTGGGTCAGTCGTATGAAGGCGAGATTGAGATGGTGCGGGCAAATCCGCGCGCGAGTGAAGTCGATAAGGCCAAGTTGATCGCCGAGTTTACCAGGAATGCCGCCGAGGCCTATTCGAGGATCATCACGCGGTATCCGGCGATGGACCGGGCGCTCGATGCCAAGGCCCGGCTGGAGGCGCTGCATCAAACGGTGCCGCGCCCCACGCGAGCGGCACTGGAACTGAATAAGAAGGAGATGGCCAGCCGGCAAGAAACCGGGTTCGTGTCGAGCATGATGGGGAACTTCGCGAAACACCCCGACGTGGCCAGGGCTTCGCGAGTGGGCGAGCCACCCATGGTAGACAAGGAGCCGGTGACCGCCACGGACGTGGTGAAACAGGCGATGATAGGAGCGGCCGGCGGTGGCAGCAAACTGACAGCAGAAACCGTGAATGGGGCCGTGCCGCCGAGCCAGGAGGCGCCGCGGTCGGACACGCCAGCTCCGGAGGCGGGAACTGCCCCGCCGCCACCTCAGGAACAGCCAGCCGGGCCGGCCCCGGACCAGTCGAATGCTGCGGTGGGTGAGTTGAAACCGGACGTGGCTGATCCAAATGAGCTGAAGCCGAACGTGCCGGCCGATCCGAATGCGCTGCCCCCTCCCCCGCAGACTAATGAGATTGCAGCGGGAAGTTCTTCATCGGCATCCGTTGCTTCCTCCAGTTCCAGCAAGGATGACCTGGTGGACATCTCTTCGAGCAAGAAGAAAAAGAAGGGACTGAGGAAACTGAACCCGTTCTAGCGAAGTCAGAAATCAGACAGCCCGCTGACTGTCTTCAGGTACATGAACCTTAGTACTCGACACGGTCGTAACCGCATGTTGGCTTACGAATCGTTGACTTGAGTTACAGGACAAGGTACTTTCGCGTTATCTCTCCTTTTGGCGAAGGATACACGCTTGGCGCGGAAGATACTGCTGGCTGATGACAGTGTGACCGCTCAGAACATGGGGCGAAAGATCCTGAGCGACGCCGGGTACGACGTCGTCACGGTCAATAACGGGTCTGCCGCCCTCAAGCGGGTGGCAGAACTGAAGCCGGACCTCATCGTGCTCGACGTATATATGCCCGGCTACAGCGGGCTGGAAGTCTGCCAGCGTCTGAAAGACTCGCCCGACACCGAACGCATTCCTATTCTTCTCACCGTCGGCAAGCTGGAACCATTCAAGCCCGAAGAAGCCCGGCGGGTGAGGGCGGACGCCTACATTATCAAGCCCTTCGAAGCGAGCGAGTTGTTGAGCGCTCTGACGCGCATGGAAGACCAGATGGTTCCGGGGCAAGGCGACGGCTCGCGTTTCAGCGGGGGCAGCAGGCGATCGGAAAACGACGGAGACCCCGACACAGGCTGGAAGAACCGGCTGCGTTTCCCGTCGAAGAAAAAGAAGGAAGAATTCGAGCCCGAACCCGAAACGGATTTTACGACCGGGCCGAGCTTCCGCAATTTCCGGCGCTCAAAGAAGGCGTCGAGTGCGGGGAAAGCCGCACCCGCTCCGATGGAACCAACCGTGGTTCCCGATATTCCGCGCGACATCACACCGGAAGAATTGGATGCGCTGAGTGCCCTGGCCGCGAAGCTCGATGCGCCCGCGTCGGCGCCGGAAGAGACGGCTGTAGCGGCGGTCGAGCAGGCCGCGGTAACTCAGGCCAAGCCCGAATTTGAGGTATCTGCGCCCTCCGGAGAACAAAAGATCGCAGGCGAGTTTCCAGTTGCTCCCCCGGAGCCCACGGGCGAAGCGGAACCTTCGGCGACGAATGCGGTCGCGGACGCGAGTGCTGCGGTGATTGCGCCCGAGCCGGCTGCCGCGAGCGAGACCAAACCGGCGGAGACCGTGCATGTCGAAACCTTTGCCGCCGAGCCTGCTCCTGTCGACGGGCAAGATGAGCCGGTCTTTGCGACCGCCGCGGGCGCGGTAGAACTCGCCCCGCAGGAAGAGAAGACTGAAGTCCAGGAAGTCGCGGTTGCCAGTAGTGAGGCGGCCGCAGCGGCGAATCCGCCAGAGACGCCCGCGATCCAGGCGAAGGCGGAAGAGCAAAAGCCGGATGAACCGAAGGTTGAAGAAGCCCCCAAGGTTGTGGAAGCGGTCCAGGCGGAGGAAACGCCGTCGGCTGAACTAGCACCGAAGATCGAGGAAACACCGCAGACGGAAGTGCCAAGTGAAGCGGCCCCCGTCGCCGCGGCTGCGGAAGAGGCAGCGATTGGTCCGGCGCCCAGCGAAGAGGAGTTGGCAGAAGCGCTACGGTTGCTCACGCCGGCCCTCGCGCATACAGATCCATCGTCCATGCCAACGCGAGAGACATTGGTCGCTGCTGGCGCGGTCCTGGCAGAACAGGTTGCGCGAAATGCCGCGGAGGGACCGCGGTGGACCGCGGTGGCTGTGGCACTGAGTTCGGAGGAAGCGGCTCTCTCCCTGGAGAAGGAGATGTTTCGGACGCTGGCGGGAACCGCAGCGGAAGGGAGCGATTCGGCTGCGACGGCCGCGACGGCTGCCATGAGCCCGACGGCGGTGGCGAGTGAACCGGTCGCTGAGGTGAAACCGGACATTCTCGCAGAAGCTCCAGCGGAGACATTAGCAGCAGTTCCGTCCGCAGTAAGCGAGACAGATTCGCCGAGCGTGGCAGAGGTACAAGCCGAGCAGAAGGATTCGCCAGCGAAAGTAGCAGCGGAGGCAGCGGAAGAACCCGCGGCGGCGACCTTTGCCGATGCGGTCGAGCACAACGAGGTTTCTGCGCAACCGGGCACAGAGCCCGCAAGCGAGGCGGCGGTTCCGGCGGAGGAAGTGGGGCCTCCGGTCGTCGAGACGATGGAAGTTCCAACTTCGGAAGCGGTGGGAGACGAGGAAGCTATGGCGAAGGAACGCGCAAACACCGGGAAATCGACGTGGCATCAACTCAGAAAGGGAGCGCCCGCGGCAGGAACCTCCGACGTTGTCGAGGCGGCCAAGCAGGCTGAGCCCGCCGAAGAAGCTCCCAAGGCCATGGCGGCCGCCGCTGCGGCCGAGAACACAGGGGCTTCCCCAGCAGCGCCCGATGCTAAAGCAATCGCCAGCATCGTGGACAGTGTGCTGGCCGATCTTCGCCCGAAGATCGTGGAAGAGATTGCCAAGAAGCTGGCGGGGAAGTAGAACACCTTCACAGCTGCGGAAGAACGTACGATTCGTATCAGGGCATCGCTTCAGCGATGCCGCAAGTCGTTACTCTTCGACTCCCCCTTTAGGGGCTGCCGTTCCGATTTCGACTTTTTCCGCAACCTGTCTAGCTCTGGCCATTAGATTGTAAGGGCCCCTTCGCCTCAACCTCATTCTTCGCGGCGGCCCGTCGCGCTAACCCGCTTCGCGTCTTCCAGTTGTGGAGAATGTATGTATATTTTTATACGTTTGCTATGGTCAGTACAAAACGTTCCACGTGGAACATTATGCGCCATGCGCGCGTCAGAAACGCCCCGCCACTCCCCCTGTTAGAATCGAGGTGTCCACATGGAAGCCTCGCGCATCCGAAATTTTGCGATCATCGCGCACATTGACCACGGAAAATCCACGCTGGCCGACCGCCTGCTGGAACTGACCGGCTCGCTCGCCATGCGCGAGATGCAGGAGCAGGTTCTGGACTCCATGGACCTGGAGCGCGAGCGCGGCATCACCATCAAGGCCCATGCTGTCCGCATGATCTACCCCGCGCAGGATGGCCAGACCTACCAACTCAACCTGATCGACACGCCGGGTCACGTGGATTTTTCCTACGAAGTGTCGCGCTCGCTGGCGGCGTGTGAAGGCGCGTTGCTGGTGGTGGATGCGTCGCAGGGAGTCGAAGCGCAGACGCTGGCGAACTCGTATCTGGCCATCAATCACGGGCTCGAAATCATCCCGGTAATCAACAAGATTGACCTGCAGAGCGCCGACATTCCGCGTACGAAAGAGATGATCGAGAGCGCGGTGGGGCTCGATGCTTCCGATGCCCTGTTGATTAGCGCGAAAACCGGCCAGGGTGTGCCTGACGTTCTGGAAGCGATTGTGAAACGCATCCCGCCACCCAAGGGCTCGCCCGAGCACCACCTGCAAGCCCTGCTCTTCGATTCCTGGTTCGATCCCTATCGCGGGGTGGTGGTGCTGGCCCGCGTCTTCGAAGGCACGCTGCGCAAGGGTCAGAAGATTCGGTTCTGGTGGAACAACCGTGTATTTCAGGTGGAAACACTCGGCGTGCTAACGCCCAAGCCAGTAGAGGTCGAGGAGTTGGTAGCAGGCGAGGTCGGCTTCCTGATGGCCAACATCAAGAACGTAGCCGACACCAAGATTGGCGACACCATCACCGACGAAGACCGCCCGGCGATCGAGCCGCTGCCCGGGTTTGAAGAAATCAAGCCGATGGTGTTCGCGGGCCTCTACACGGTCGACGCCCACGAGCACACGCAACTGCGCGAGGCGCTCGAAAAACTTCGGCTGAACGATTCGTCATTTTTCTTCGAGCCGGAAAGTTCGGCGGCCCTGGGATTCGGCTTCCGGTGCGGCTTTCTGGGCCTCCTGCACATGGAGATCATCCAGGAGCGGCTGGAGCGCGAGTACGGCCTCGACCTGATTACGACCGCGCCCGGCGTGCGTTACTTGATCCATAAAACGGATGGAGAAGTCATCGAGGTGGATAACCCGTCGCGCTGGCCCGACACCAGCGAGATTGCGAAGGTGGAAGAGCCGGTGATTCTGGCCGTCATTCTGACCAACGAAGAATATGTGGGCGGCATTCTGAAGCTGGTGGAAGAAAAGCGCGGCAAGCAGAAGAGCTTCGAGTATGTCAGTTCGTCGCGCGTGATGCTGCAGTACGAGTTGCCGCTGAACGAGATCGTGCTGGATTTCTACGACCGTCTGAAATCGGTGTCCCGCGGCTACGCGTCGCTCGACTATCACCTGGCGGGAACCTGGGAGTCGCCGATGTCGAAGCTTGACATCATGGTGGCGGGCGAGCCGGTGGACGCGCTCTCGACCATCATCCATCGCGACTTCGCCTACGAACGCGGACGGGCCCTGGCGGCGAAGATGAAGGAGCTGATTCCGCGGCAGATGTTCGAGGTGGCGATCCAGGCGGCGATCGGGGCCAAGATCATCGCGCGCGAAACGGTTCCGGCCATCCGCAAGAACGTGCTCGCCAAGTGCTACGGCGGCGACATCACGCGCAAAAGAAAACTGCTCGAGAAGCAGAAGGAAGGCAAGAAGCGGATGAAGCGCATCGGGCGCGTGGACATTCCGCAGGAAGCGTTCCTGGCCGTGCTGAAAGTGGGCGAGGGGAGCGGCTAGGATTCAGGCCCTCGAAGGACCATCAAAACAGGCCCCCGGGGGGGGGGACGTCTACACAACCTCCCGCCCCAGAGTCTGCGGGTCAACGTCGCTTGAGCGAACTTGAGTACGCGGGACACAGTGTCTGATAACCGCAACTCTTACAAAACGGATTTATACGTGCCGGAAACTCGGGGCCATTAGCAGACTGCAGGGCGGTTTCGACGATGCTGAAAGCCTTATTGAGCAAAGCTCGGTCAATCTCCGCCTCAAGCAGCATGCCGGTGTCGAAAATATAAATACCCATAGCCTTCGTTGACGAGCGAAACTGAGCAGGGAGTCCCGCGTAGTAGATCAGACATTGAAGGAATCTCTCGGCGGGGTCATCTACTCTAACCTCAACATCGTTCAACTTGAACTCGAGAATGCCATACGCAGTAGGAGACCCCGGAATCTCATAGATCAGGTCGGCTTGTCCAACAAAAGATGTTTCACTTATTCGCGCCTTGCAAGCGACCTCTAGGGCTGCCGCCCTAAGAGTCGCGGCCTTCGAGTAAGCGAACAGCTGCAATGCCGCTAAGGCCCTGTTCTCCCCTTGAAGATCGTCTTTCCACTCCGAAGCGTGAGGCGCCAACTTGTGGTACGCCTTTAGCAAGAGCTGATATGGTTCAGCATTTGCCGGTGAGCGGTAATACTCCCGGATGATGTGGTGGAGCAAACGACCCGCTTGGACGTCAATGTGCCCGGGTTCGAAGAGGGAATGCTGGTCGCTTAGCCAGCGTACCTTGTATTCGAGCGGGCATCTTCTTAGGCTCTTGAGGCGGGAGTACGACCACGTGTGTTCCGCACCGCCCTCAAAAAGGTCTAGTTGGCCCTCGGAATCATGCCCAGTGCTCACCGTACCTCTCTCCTTCCGCCCTAGGATTCTTTCTTTGCACGAAGACTTAAAAAGTCTCTAAATGCATTTTCAATGCGGTCAGCCTCCTTCTTGTCCGTGTTGAGCTTCTCTCGAACGAGCGGAGAAACGTATATTCTTGATTTTTTCGTGAGGTTCTCGAATTCCTGACATAGCGACGCCACCACACCTGACAGATCGGTCAGAATTCTATAGTGCCCATCCGGGTCACGAACATACAACGCGGGTAGCATGTCGTGCGTCTTGCCAATTTTCGGTACGTCGAAGAGCACGTCGCTATCGGCCAAATCGTACCCGAGTTCCTTGCTCATTTTTTCAAGCATTTCCAGACGGACGGACTCCAATTCACCGAAATTGCGTTTCGTAAGCCACGTGTGTATGACCGCAGTATCGGAGCCCGGACGTCCAGAAAATGTGAGAAACCTCCGGTACACCCGCCTACTGCCATTAAGCAGTCCCTTCAGAGGGTTTGAGACTCTACGACTAGATCTCGCCGTCGCATCGTCAAACAGTTTGGAGAGATGGACTAATGCCTCAATGTCAGAGAAGCCGGTTGGCCTTGCCCCCTGGGGTGAGACAAACAGTTAAGAGATAGTTTGCCGTTCGCTGAGAAATGCTCGACCGGCAAAGCGAGTTTACTGCATGCTGCCCCCGGTTGGTGAAGCGGAAGCGGGCTCTGGTGGAGACCAACCCGCCAAGGAATAGCCAACTGAAACTCATCGATGCCGATGAGCGCTGGGGGCAGGCGCAACTTCTGCTCCCAGTGTTTCTCATCCCTCATCG
>JAIQFF010000149.1 GCA_020073395.1 Terriglobia bacterium | reverse complement strand
AAACAGCCTCCCGAGCCTAAGTCAGAACCCGCGTACGCCGCCGTACGCTGCTACACACCCAGCCTAAGCTGCTGGGGGGCGTGACAGGGCGCGGTAGATTTGCGATTCGTATTCTCGGCAGCACGGCTGGTGGGCCGAATACGGGACAGATGATGTTTCGCTGAATCCAGCCGTAAACCTTACGCATCCAGACATACGGTAACTTGTGTTCAGGATTAGCAATTCTGGTATCTGGATGAATGGTGTATCTTAACGAGCCTATTTTCAGTGTCTTAGGGTCAAGTGGTGTCACTGGGCCACTTGGACACACGTAGTAGTGCGCAGTGCCCACCTCCACTCCACTTTGGTCATTAATCCACATGTGTTGACTCATGGTATCCTTCGGGTGGTTAGGTAGTCTTGAAGGTTTCGCCTTAGGACGCGGAACTAAATTAAATTCCCCCGCCGCAATTCTCCGGGGAATGTTCGAGCGATTGAACATGCATCGGAGAATCCATGCATTAACTTCCACGGTGGTGTAATTAGGCATGATTAACGAGCGCGACGTAAGGGCTAAAATAGCGGCGGTGTTGGACAGCGAAATCTCGATTGTGGATTTCGTGCGCTGGATAATATCCAACAGCTGGAACATGCATCAAGACAGTTCCCCTAGCGCCGTTTCTTTGGTCTCTGAAATTCATTTGCTGCTTGCCGAGCGCGACGATCTCTCGCTTGATAATGCCGCATTCCTTCGTGAACTGTCCGTTTTGAACAGCAACGCAGTTGTGTCCACTCCAGTTGACATTGATGAACGCCTAGTTAATTCGCGACCCTACTTCGCTAACTCGGAGCGTTGGCTTGTTCCGGCAATTCCCCTTGTCGCAGTCTGAGCGGAATCCGAGTCAGCACCTCACCGTTCCATGTCACATCGAACCATATCAATCCAAAGTTCCGGACTCCTAACCCGAAGTTAAGTTTCACATTGAAGCCATGCTCACCACCTTGCAGGACGGCTGGCCAACCGCCTTCAGGAGACAACGTGACCGCCTCCCCGGTCGTCTTATGCATCACTAGACCAACTTTGCCAGCCCCGACCACGTCCCCAGACTTCAACGATATAAGACCCCTAACTAGGATGACGCCGCGCGCGGCATCTGGTGGCACCTCAACACCAGCTGGCAGGGGCGGAATCACATAGGTGTCCACAATTCGGATCGCGCTCAATACACCATCTGGCTCTTGCAGTATCTGCTCGCAAAAGCACGCCGCAGCCACGAATGGTTTAGTATTCGCCATGTCCAGAAACACTATCAAAAATGGCTCGTTCTTTGTGAATTCTCTTGATTTGACTTTTGGCGGGCTCGGGAACGCCCTGCAGGTTTTCATCGGAAAGGCGTAATTCAGGCAGGCAAAGACAAGCAACGCCCGGGCACTTAGTCTAGGGCGATGTCGGGGACCCGTGCTTCGGGAACCGACAAGCGCCACGCCGTCAGCAACTCGGTGGGAACGTAAGCGCGGAAGCGGTGCTTCTCAACCCATGCCTTAAGCGGAGCGCAATTCACCAGACTTTCCTGGTCATCCAGCTTCAACCTGCGGCGGCGCACTTCGCGTTCAAACTTCGAGCGCGTAGGGATGGTCAGCTTTACGTAGTGCGCGTGTACGGGCGGCTTCATCAGCTCATTGCACGCCTCGATGACTGGAAGCGGGCGCCGGGTCAGGCCGAGCGCCAGGAAGCGCGGCCGGCACAGGCGCTCGCAGGTAGGGCAGGGACAGCGGGTGGTGCCATGGGCCAGGGCGGCGCGAAACAGTCCATGATCGCGGCAGTTGATGGCGGCGTAGATCGCGGCATGGAAGCCGCGGGGCAGCAATTCCCGCTGGAGCGCGTCCCAGGGTTGCATTTCGCGGGAAGTATAACATTGATGGCAGTCTATGTAGTTACTTTCCCTCTGCCGCCGGACCTTCCACAAAACCATCCACAAAGTGGGGCTGATTCGATGCTATAGTGGCAAGATGGAGAAAGGGGCAGAAAGTGCAGAGCGCAGAGATTCGCTAGTGTTTACGCGGCCTTGCGCCCTTCCTGCTACCCCTAGCACCCAGCGAGGGAAAACTTCCCAAGCTGGATGTCGCCGGTTCGATCCCGGTCTCCCGCTCCAATGTATTTATCCTTACATTCTCCGAGGTAATTTCATGCCTGAACCGACTTATGAAGAACTCAAGGCACGTCTGTCCGAACTGGAAAAGCAGGGTCCGCGCCGCAGCGGTAGCCTGGAATTCCGGGTCAGCGAAAAAGGCGGCGTCAGCGTGTACGGCCTGGGCCGTTTTCCCGTGACCCTCTATTACGAACAGTGGACCCGGCTGCTCGAAGCCTCCGACAAACTTCGAGAGTTTCTCGAAGAAAACAAATCCAAACTCAAGCTCAAAGGCAACTAAGAACTAAGAACTGAAAACCGGGAACTGGATCTTCAATCCAGTCCCTGAGGCCGGCTCGAGACTGCGTATTACATGGCCGCAGACGATATCCTCACGCTCCCACCGCCCCCAGCCGACGCACGCTTGCCCTACGGCTCTGACCCCAATCAATTCGGCGAGCTGCGTGTGCCCAAGGGCCCCGGTTCCTTCCCGCTGGTGCTGAATATTCATGGCGGCTACTGGCGCGCGAAATACGATCTGAAGCACGCCGGACACCTGTGCGCGGCGCTCACCGCCAAGGGGCTGGCAACCTGGAATGTGGAGTATCGCCGCGTGGGTAACCCGGGAGGAGGGTGGCCGGGCACCTTCGAAGACGTGCGTACCGCCTACCGCTTCCCCTCACAAATCGCGCAACGCTACCATCTGGATCTCTCGAAGATGCTGGTGATGGGCCACTCCGCAGGAGGGCAACTGGCACTGTGTCTGGCCGGGCATGAACCCACGGTCAAGCGCGTGGTTTCCCTGGCGGGCGTGGTGGATTTGCAGCAGGCCTGGGAACTTCATCTGAGCGACAACGCGGTGGTAGATTTCCTCGGCGGTGAGCCCAGCCGCGTTCCCGAGCACTACCGCGAGGCCGATCCCCTGCAACTCAAAATTTCCTCGGCCACGCAATGGCTGATTCACGGCGCCGCCGACGACACCGTACCCCCGTTCATCAGCCGCAACTACACCGAGCAAAAGAAAAAGCGCGGCGAAAACGTGCACTATCTGGAAATCTCCACTGCGGGACACTCTGACCTGATCGATCCCCGCTCCAACGCCTGGCCCAAAGTCGAGGGCACTGTCCTCCATCTGATCGAGTCATAGCGGTCGTTGGTCGTTCGTCGTTTGCCCAACCCTCAAGGCCGGCGGTAGTGAGTCTTTAATTGGCCAACGACCAACGGCGAACGACCACTGACCGCTCTACGCACAATTCCGCAACACCAGCGCCGAGTTCTTCGATCCAAACGCAATGCAATTGCACACCGCATGCTCAATTGCCTTCTTGCGCCCGACATCCGGAACGTAGTCGAGATCGCATTCCGGGTCTCGCGTCTCCAGGTTGATAGTCGGCGGAATCTGCCCATTCTGCATGGCGACAATCGTGGCTGCCACTCCCGCCGCTCCGCACGCTCCCTGGGGATGCCCGATCTGCGACTTCAAAGCGGACATCGGCACCCGTGGCGCGTGTTCGCCCAGCACCAGTTTTAACGCCCGAGTCTCGATGCGATCGTTCAACTGGGTCGAGGTTCCGTGCAGATTCACGTAGTGCACGTCATTCGCCCCGATCCCTGCCTCTTTCATGGCCAGGCCAATCGCCCTCGCCGGTTCCTCGCCGCATTCCTGCAACCGCACCCGATGAAACGCTTCGCAGGTCGAACCATACCCTGCAATCTCCGCCAGCATCTTGGCTCCGCGCGCGCGTGCATGCTCATATTCTTCCAGCACAAACATCCACGATCCTTCCGCTACCACGAAGCCGTCCCGGTCCACGGAAAACGGTCGCGACCCGCGCTCCGGCGCGTGGTTCCAAGAATCGGTCAGAATTTTCATCAGGATGAACCCTTTGACGATGCCCAGTGAGATGGGTGCGTCGGCCCCGCCGCTCAACACCAGATCAAGCCTCCCAGACTGGATTTGCCGTACCGAATATCCGAAGCCGTCGGTGGAGGAAGTGCAACCGGTGGTCACCACGTGACTGGGCCCCCTCAACCCGAAGCGCACGCTAAGTTCGCTCGACAAAGTTCCCATGACGCCGGTGGGCACACAGAACAAACTCATCTGCTTGTATTGCTCGTGAAAAAACAACCGGTACTGTTCTTCGGTAAATTCCTGGGATCCTCCTCCCGACCCCAAAATCACGCCGAAGCGCCGCTTCTGTTCGACCGGCAAGGAACTGGCGTCGATTCCCGCCGTGTGCAAGGCTTCAGTCGCAGCCGCCAGGGCCAACGGCAAAACCCGGGACACATGTTTTCGTTCCCGCTTTTCCACCCAGGCCAACTCGTCGAAGTTGGGCACTTCGCCAGCGATCTGTACCTGAATTTCAGAGGGATCGAAGCGCGTGATCCGCCGAATGCCGCTTCGCCCCTGGAGAATGGCATCCGAAAACGCTGCGTTCCCCACGCCGTTGGGGCTCACTGCTCCCATGCCCGTGATTACCACGCGTCGCTTCACTCACCCACCTCGATGTCTGGATCGTGCCCAAGAACTATATATTGAACCCAAAGCTCCGAGGCCAATAATCTGAGAACCGAGAACTGAAGACTAGAAACTGACTTTCTAAGACCAGACTCTAAACCAGGCTTTCTGAAACCCAGACTTTCTGAACCCAGACTCTCTGAAACCCAGACTCCAGCCTTGCTCGAGATCCGCTACTCTAAGTTCGCGGATAGCACTGCTCACATTGCCTCAAAAACAGTCCGTTCAAATCGAAACTGGCTGAGTTTCTTGGATGCCGCCAGGAGGAAAATGTGGCCCGTCGTGGCAGGAATTTAATAACCGGTGCAGAATTGAAAATGCATGGGGTCGCGAGTCTTGCCCTTCCAGTCACCGCCCCACTCAAATCCCTCATTTTTAAAAAACTCGACCACCCTGGCGTCCATGTCGCCGGCCGATCCCTGCCGGTTGCTCCCCGGGTTGAGATCGATCGCGATGCCCCAACTGTGAGCGGAGAGTTTGCTTCCGGTGCGTTGGGGACGAAAAGCGAAACAGCCGCCGAAGCTCACAACCTTAGACTCAAGCGCGTTTTTCTGTATGGCGGCGAAGACAGAAGCAAAAATGCCAGTCATCAGGCGGTGGCACGTCATCTGAGTGATGACGCGCGAAGGGTCCCATGCGAGGCGCAAGGGGAAGGGTAAGCTCGTTTTTGCAAGGAAATCCGACTGCCAGCGCGGAGCAAGCTGCCCGCCCGTCCCGATATATTCGTAGATGTTTCCAAACGTGGCGATGATTTCATCGAGTCCATGCGGCGGTGTCAGGTCATGCCCCGACGTAGCATCAGTGCTTTCGATCTGCGGATTTTTCACGGACGTCTCCTCTGTGGTCAGTTTGGAATTGTCATCCCCGGTTGACGAGTCATCCGGGATAGCAATAAGCGGAAACGTCACTGAGTCGAGGAATCTGGATGGCAATGACGATTGCGCCTGGGAGATTCCTGGCGCCCCAGGAACCAAACACGCCGGCTCCTTTTCGGGTATAGGGGTCCTTCGACTCGACCGCCTCTTCGCCAGCGAAGAGGCGGCCTCGCTCAGGATGACACCGTCGATACACTTCCAGACTTCCCCTTGATTCCTCTCCGACGCTTCCAGCGGCCAAACATCCTCTCTACCGTATAATTGCCAGTTCCAAACGGGGGAAGATTTTGGCCTACGAAGATCTGCGAGATTGGATCGCGGCGCTGGAGCGTGCCGGCGAACTGAAGACAATTCGCACAGAAGTGGATCCAATTCTCGAGATCACCGAGATTACCGACCGCGTGAGTAAAAATGCAGGCACGGGCGTCCCGCCCGCGCAGCCCGGCGGGCCGGCGCTGCTTTTTAAAAACGTCAAGGGCCATCCCGGAGCACAAGTCCTCATCAATCAGTTCGGATCCGCTCGCCGCATGAACCTGGCTCTGGAGGTTGATGCCCTCGACCAAGTCGCAGATCGCATCCGGGCTTTCATGGACGTGAAATCTCCGCAGGGATTTCTGGACAAAGTAAAAATGCTTCCTATGCTGGCGGAAATGGGGAAGTTCTTTCCCAGGACTGTGGCCACGGGCCCGTGCAAGGAAGTCATCAAGCGGGATAATTTCTCGCTGTTCGATTTCCCCATCCTGCAATGCTGGCCCAAAGACGCGGGCCGTTTTATCACGCTGCCCTGCGTGGTCTCCCGCGACCCCAGGACGGGCAAGCGCAACGTCGGTATGTACCGTTTGCAGATCTACGATGAGCGCACCACTGGCATGCACTGGCAGCGCCAGAAACAAGGCGCGGAACACTATCGCGAGGCGCTGCGCGCAGCGGCCCAGGTTGATGCCGGCGCGAGCGTCCCCGCTCGTGCCAGCGCCGCGGTCGATGTCATGGCCCGTACTTCAGGCGGATCAGTATTGATCGAGGGTGACCGCCCCCGCGGCAAAATGGAAGTTGCTGTCGCCATCGGCACCGACCCCGCCCTGACTTTTTCCGCGATCGTTCCCGCGCCGCCCGACGTGGAGGAATATCTGATTGCCGGTTTCCTGCGCCAGAAGCCGGTTGAGTTGGTCAAGTGCGAAACGCTTGACCTCGAGGTTCCCGCCGCGGCAGAGATCGTCCTCGAAGGCCACGTCCACCTCGACGAACTCCGCACCGAGGGCCCCTTCGGGGACCACACGGGCTATTACTCGCTCGAAGATCTTTACCCTGTCTTTCACGTGTCCTGCATTACGCACCGCAAAAATCCTATTTACTCGACTACCATCGTGGGCAAGCCACCCATGGAAGACGGATGGATGGGTAAGGCGGTCGAGCGCATCTTTCTTCCGCTGATGCGGCTGACCATTCCGGAACTGGTGGACATCAACCTTCCCGTCGAAGGCATCTTCCACAACCTGATGCTGGTCTCGATCCGCAAATCTTATCCCGGCCAGGCGCGCAAGGTGATGAACGCCATCTGGTCGCTGGGCCAGGCCATGTTCACGAAATGCATCATCGTGGTCGATGAAGACGTGAACGTGCAGGACATCGGCGAGGTCACGTTGAAAGTGTTGAACCACATCGACCCGGAGCGCGACATTCAGTTCACTTTGGGCCCGGTAGATTCGCTGGACCATTCCTCGCGGCTGCCCAACTACGGCTCGAAGATGGGCATTGACGCCACTCGAAAATGGCCGAGTGAAGGTTTCGCGCGTCCCTGGCCCGACGAAATCCTAATGGACGAAAAGACCAAAGCCCTCGTGGACAGCAAGTGGAAGGCTCTGACTAAAGAGATGGGAATCGATTGACGTGAAAGTCATCGCCATCGCGATTGCAGCCTTCGCTGTCTTGCTGCTGATCTCGATCGTATTGCGCACACGATACCGATCTTCCATGCTTCCCAATCAGACGAACTCGCCTCCAGCAAAGACTTATGTTGACCTGCGCAATCTAATCTTCCAGGGGTCCCGACAAAAATTCAGCCTGCCTGCAACCTCGACTCCCACGGAACCTTGGGGAGTTGTGATGGATCTGAGTTTGATCCGTGGTACTGCTACGGTCACAGCCCTCTCCGACGGGAATGGGAGTATCTATCTGAGCAGCGGCGGAGGCTATATCGGTGGCGTGGGAAAGCCCGCGATTCATGACGCGGCCCAGAACTTCGTCCGTACAGCTGCCGAATTTCAGGCAGGTATGAAAGCCACGACTGAATTCCCACTCCCAGAGACCGGCCAGGCTAAGTTTTACGTTCTTACGGACGCGGGTGTTTTCACCGCAAGCGCTGCCGAGGACGAACTCAATCAGCGCCGTGATCCGATGACTAAGCTTTTTGCTGCAGGTGAGGAAGTGATTACTCAGTATCGGCTGGATGGTGAACGATCCAGGCAGTAGTTGGTTCAGGACCCCGGGCCTGCCTTCCCCCCGCACGAGCGGGACGCTCTCGCGCCTACATTAGCGTCCCAGGGCAAGGGAGCGGTCGAGATCAGGATTCGCTGGTTCTGCTTTCATCAAATCCCAGGCATCGCGATATTTTTCGTAGAGGCCACCCTTTTTGCTTCCCAAGGGGAAGAAGGACAGACGGGTGCGAGGCGCGACAGCCGCCACCGGAACGACATACCATGCATCCTCGGCGACAATGTATACGACCAGAATGTCGATTTCTTCAGCCGTGTATGGCGTCTTTTTCTTGCCTGCGATGCTTCGGCACACATTTACCGAATACTTAGGAACTCGCGCGACATACGTGGACTTGACTTGTACACGCCAAAATTTTCTTCTTGTATCCAGGACAAAATCATAGCGTTCGCTCTCCCCCCAGGGCTTGGCGACACCGAATCCCAGGCCGGCGGCCTTGAGCATGAAGTGCATCTCGGCCAACTCTCCCCGCTGTTTATCAGTGCCTTTCTGTGGCTTACCTTTTCTGTCCCGGCCGGCGCGTTGCCCGGCAGGAACTTCCGCGCTGTTTTCCATGGCCCCAACTAAAGAGGCGCAGCGATGGGCCCGCGCTTCTTCTTCCGGGGAGCGCACATTTCAGGTGCGCTCGACCGGCGTGGGTAGGGCACGCATTTCGGATGCGCCGGGCGTTTTCTCAAACCGCGCCGGCAACAACCTTCGACTGCTCACGGGACAGGCTCCTGAAAGCCGTGTCCTTTAGAGCTGCAGCCGTTTCGAGTTTTCCTGGGCAAAATTTAAGGCGACTGGGAAACCCGTGATCGCGTCCCCGCACTTGCCGGTGGCCGGCACGCCCAAACAAAGAAAAAGGCGCGAGCTCGTAGCCCGCGCCTGATATTCACTTTCTGGATATAGGATAGCAGTTCGAATAGGGAGAATGGGACAGGGTGGGCCAAAGTATTGTGTCCAGCGAATGAAGGGGTTGAAGGGAAAAAGGCCGGGATAGGGGATTGACAGGGGTCCGACTGAAATGCGGTTGGGGGTGCCCCTCTTATCGAAGGCACCCGGCCACGCCTAAACTGGAAAACCGGGGACAGACGGAGGTTCCCCAGTTTTCTGTAACCAGGAAACGTCCCGTCTCTCCCTAGGTTTCCCCTTGGCGAGAGTACAATCCGATTGGCCAAGGTCAAGGTAGCGCGGCAGGAAATGCGGTTGGATATTTAGGGACGCTTAACGGCTGTATGAACTTGCTGCGATGAGTTTCAGGTTGTGAGATGAAAGATCACCACAAGAATAGTGAATGGCCGCGAGATGTCGACGCCCAGCAGCGAAATATTGTATTTCCAGATACTGTAAGAAACGAGGCACGCTTCTGGCGAAACTTGGGAAGTGCGCAGTGGACTACCTCAACAAAAGTTGGGCTTGCGCTTTTGGCATTATTCGTGTTCGGAACAATGGCAGCTATCTTCGTTTCGCTTGTTCGGGAGGGGACAGCTTGGCAGGTTACGTGGAGACTCGCCGTAGCGGTCTTATTCTTCTGGGGGCCGATCTTTGCCACGCTGGCTTGGGGAACCCGTCGTAGTCTGCGAGACTTGGGATCAAAGAGAAGAAAACGATGATTCACGAGAACATCAAGGATACTGAAGGGCCGGGGACAGCCCAGTCACCCACTCATCCGCAAAAAGCGCAAATGAGTGAGCCACCCGCCCCGCCACATCCACACCCGCCCCGCCTAACTAGTTCATAAATACGCCTTCATCAAAATCGCAAGCGTACAAAGATGTAGAATGCCGCCGTTGGCTGGGCCCTGAACAAACTTTCAGTTGAGGGAGAGGATATGAAAGCGTTAAGAATACTCGTTTCCGTTGCGGTATCGATCTTCGCCGTTACGACTTCGGTCCAGGCTCAGAAGGAACTATCTGACGCTCAATACACGGCCCAGGCGCTCTCCGCTGCACCCAAAGCAGTCGCGGCGGACGCATCGGTCGTGCGCATGGCGGACGACGGAAGCATGCGCACTCTTCGCACCGGCAAAAACGGATTTACATGCATGGTGATTGTCAAGGACAGGATGTGTAACGACGCCAATAGCATGGAATTTTTCCAAGCGGTGATGAAGAAGGAGCCGCCACCAGACAAGACTGGGATTTCCTACATGCTGGCGGGAGACAATGGCGCCAGCAACACCGACCCGTTGGCTCCGAGCAAGACCGCCGACAATCACTGGATCGTAACAGGCCCTCACATCATGCTATTAGGTCCCGCGACCAAGACGTTGGGCTACACTGAGGCCAAAGATCCTGATCCTACACTGCCATACATCATGTGGGCTGGCACACCCTATGCGCATGCGATGATTCCGGTTGGCTCGGGCAAGTGAAGATTGAAACGGGGCCGTTTGTTTCCGGGCAAGAGATAACACGGCCGGGTGCCCCACGCATTCGCGCACTTTGCGACGTGTGGGTTTAGCGCCAGGTGCGCGTAAACTTTCAGGGGCAGGGGGCTGGCCCACCCTTGCGTCGTTTGCAAGGGTGGGAAGAGGAGATTCAACGAGCACTGACATTTAGGGGCGTTGGGATTGCATCGCAGTCACCAGCGGAAGCGATGTGACACATGGCCACACCCACCCTTGCAAAAACGAAACGTGGGCAGCCTTGCCGTCGAACTGCCCCACTCAAGCCAAAGTCGGGCTTGAGTGGGCCACCTGTCCTTCGCACTACTGGAACGTATTGCAGGCCGCGATCGATCCATCCTGGAAGCCGCGTTGGAACCACTGCATGCGTTGGGCTGAACTTCCGTGGGTGAAAGTTTCGGGATTGACCGTGCCTCGGGACATGCGCTGAATGCGATCGTCCCCGACTGCTGCGGCCGCCTTGAGGCCTGATTCCACGTCGCCGGGGTCGAGCAGGTTGCGCTGTTCGGTGGAGTGACCCCAGACGCCGGCGAAGCAGTCGGCCTGCAGTTCCAGAGCGACCGAAAGCTGGTTGGCTGCCCCCGGACTTCTTTGCTGTGCCGCGCGCATCTTGGCCTCGATGCCCAGGAGCTTCTGCACGTGATGTCCGATTTCGTGGGCCAGTACGTAGGCCTCGGCAAATTCTCCGGGGGCGCCGAAGCGTTGCTTTAACTCATCGTAAAAACCGAGATCGATATAGACCTTTTCATCCTCGGGACAGTAGAAAGGGCCGGTGGCGGACTGGGCCATACCGCAGGCCGAGTCGTAGGCGTCGCGAAACAGGACCAGCTTGGCGTGACGGTAGGGCACGCCCTGCTGGGGCAGGATCTGGCTCCAGGTGTTCTGGGTGTCGTTCAGGACGAAGGTGACGAAGTCTACCAGCGGCTTTTCCTGCTGGTCGCGAGCGGGATCGGATTGCGCGGCCGTGGTGCCCTTGTCCATTGACCCAGTGCTCACGAGCGAGAGAAAGTCGCGTTTGAAGATCAGGCTCAGAATAAACAGAATGACGATGCCGCCCAAGCCCAGGTGAATGCCTCCGGGGCGAAAGCCGCCTCCGCTTTCAGAGCGGCGGTCTTCTACGTCGTCACTGCTTCCACCCGGGGTCCAGCGCATGTTTTGCTCCCGACTTGGTTTTCCGACAACGAGGGTCGCCGTCACTTTCAATGGCACACGGCGCACGTTATCGGGTAGGGCTTCTCTGGCCGCTATTTTTCCCCTACCCAACAATTCTAAAGTCAACGGCGTCGGACAGGCGTGTCCGACCCATACGTGCTCGGGGCTTATGCGTTTTTGGGGCGGATCATGTGATAGAGCGCGAGCAACACAATCGCGCCGACGACCGACATGATGAAGCCTGCGGCCTGTCCTTCCTGGTACCAGCCCAGGGCGCGACCAGCATAGGTTGCGACCAGAGATCCTGCGATGCCGATCAACATAGTGACGATGATTCCGCCCGGATCCTTACCCGGCATGATAAATTTCGCTACCGCTCCGACTACCAGACCGATCAACAGCGTCCATATGAGATGCATATCGTATTCCTCCTGAGTAATTCTGTGGGGGGTCGGACACTCTTGTCCGACGCTTTTGATTTTGATTCTCAAGACATCGAAACCAACGTCAAAGTCAAAAGCGGGCGGACAGGAGTGTCCGCCCCACACGGACTCTACGCGGCGGCGGGAATGACCAGCTTCTGGCCGACCTTGATCTTGTCGGGATCGTCCAGATTATTGGCCTTGGCGATTACGGGATATTTGTTGGCATCGCCGTAGAAATGCTTGCTGATTTTGGACAGGTTATCGCCGGGTTGCACGGTGTAATCCTGCGCACCCTGGCGGGCTTGAATGTCGTGTTTCAGATCGGAAAAAGTTGGATCGACGGCCTTGATCGCATCCCAGATGCGGTTCTTGCTGGCCTCTGAGACCGCGGTCGCCTTGAGGTAAAGCTGGTTGCCATCCAGATTCAGGTTCTGCAGCTCTGCACCTTCCTGCTGAATTTTGGTCAGAACGGGCTGATATTTTTGCTTGAGTTGCTCGAATAGATCAGGCATGTGTTTCTCCTCTCGAAATCATTATTAAACGTGGACGCGCCAGAAGCTGGCGTCCTGGATTTACGACGGACCTTCGTAGGCCTTTGACGATATACCCGTGCCGCTGTGCAATACAACTGTGGGGCCGGGCGCGGAGGAGTCTTCAGGGTGGTAAAGGGAATTGCCTTGGATGCTTCCATCGGCGACAAGTCAGGCTCAAGGACAGCAGCCGCGGGCGGGGGCGCCCGCGCCACACAATCGGGGCGCTTTCGGTATACTACAAAGTATGCCAGTGCTTCAGAACATCGCGGCCATAGCCAAAGGCATGAGTGTTACCTT
>JAIQFF010000006.1 GCA_020073395.1 Terriglobia bacterium | reverse complement strand
CAAACGGGAGACCCAGAAGGAATACGACCACTGGGATGCCAACCGCTTTCGACACCGTTAACTTGGGATAGCGGACACGCAGGACCATCAACAAAGAGCCTGAAGGGTGCAGTCCCGAGCATGAACGGCCGACCGTTCCACGGAACCGTGGAGCCCGAATTTCCCACGGGCTCGTCTTGAGGTGTCGTGTGCGACACCACTTTGCCACGAGGTTTGCGTCCGCTCGTTGGCAGGTTCCCAGTTGTTAAGACAGAGTGCCGAGGGCTGTGGCCAAGCTAACTCTACTTCGCTAAAGCAAGATTCCCCGCAGAATGACGCTGGCAACCGAGAAGTAAATGATCAGTCCCGTGACATCAACCAAGGTAGCGACGAAGGGAGCCGATGCGCTGGCGGGATCAAGACCGCAGCGGCGGAGTATGAAAGGCAACATCGATCCCGCGGTGGTGCCGAACATCACGACCCCAATGAGGCTGCATCCAATCGTGAGGGCAACCACTCCGTAGTGGGGCCCGTATGTTCCACGCAGTGTATGCCAGAGAAAAATCCGCGATATTCCGATGACGCCAAGGATAGTCCCCAATGTAAGCCCTGCCGCCAATTCCCGCCGAATGACGCGCCACCAGTCCCGCAGTCGAATTTCCCCTAACGCCATTGCCCGGATGACCAGAGTTGTAGCTTGCGAGCCCGAGTTCCCCCCGCTGCTGATGATGAGTGGAATAAAGAGGGCGAGCACGACGGCGCGCTCGATTTCCGTGGAAAAGAATCCCATGGCGGTGGCAGTCAGCATCTCGCCCACGAACAGAATGGCGAGCCATCCCGCCCGTTTGCGCACCATCTGACCGAACGTCACTTCCAGGTAGGGGCCGTCCAGCGCCTCCATACCGCCAATTTTCAGGATGTCCTCTCCGGCCTCCTGCTGAACCAGGCCGGCAACATCGGCGCTGGTGACAATGCCCACCATGTGCCCGTCCGGATCCAGTACGGGTACGGCCAGCAAACGGTGCTTGGCCAGCAGTTGCGCGACAGTCTCCTGGTCATCATCTTCTACGACGTGAACATAGTCGGTACGCATCACCTCCCGAACTTTTCGCGACCTTTCAGCGGAAAGAAGTTCGCGGAATGAAACCACCCCCAACAGATGCCCTGATTCGTCAAGAGCGTAGGCGTAATAAATCATCTCCACCTGTCCCGCCTGTTGGCGGGTCTCGGCGATAGCTTCTTCCACGGTTGCGTCGGGCGAGATCTTGACGTAGCCGGCATGCATGAGCGCGCCCGCCTCATCTTCCGGATAGGGGGATGCGGCCAGGCCATGGCGGCTTCGTTCAGCAACGACTGCGACTTCCATCTCGCTTGCCTGCTGCAGGACCTGGTCAGTAAAGTCCAGGCCAGGAAACCAGCGTCTCTGAGGTTTCGGGCCGCGAGTCAGGAAGAGTTGGGTCACGCCTTTTTTTCGCGCGTAATCAACCAGCGCTTCGGCGCGGTTTTTGCCGTGAATGATCTCAGTAGGAATGTGCAGGTTCTCGGCAAACCGGAGGTGGCGATCAACCGTCGGGCGGTCCTCCGCAGGCACGGCGGACGATTCTTCCTTGGAATGGATGTACACCGCGATGCAGACGGCTTGCAGATGATCGGCCACCCGCCTTGCCCGGCGCAACAACATGGCGGTTGACGGGTCAGCAGTGACGTTGACCAGGATTTTCTCCGCTTGCGATTCCGGCAGCTGGGCCTTGCCCGTTTGTCGCGCTTCGAGCGCCTGGGCGGTCTGGCGAATCGCAAGTTCCCGCAAGGCCACCAGAACCGGTTCCTGAAAGATCCGTCCTGACTCGCTCCTGGCCTTTTCCGAAGGATAGATCACACCGCGTTCCAGGCGGTGAAGCAGCGCCCGTGGCGTGACATCCACAATCACAACCTCATCGGCCTGCTGAAAAAGCCAATCCGGCACGGTCTCACGGACGCGGAGCCCAGTCAGTTGCCAGATCTGGTCGCTGAGGCTGGCCAGGTCCTGCACATTCATGGTGGTGAGAATTTCGATGCCCGCGTGGAGCAGCACCTCAACGTCCTGCCAACGTTTTTGCCGCTCGGAGCCGGGAGCGTTTGAATGCGCCAGTTCGTCCACCACACAAACTCGCGGGCTCCTCCGCAAGACCGCATCGACATCCAGCTCCTCGGCCGTGCCGCCGCGGTTTACGACCCGTTTCAGGTGAATGGTCTCCAGCCCCTCAAGCCGTTCGCGAATGTCGGTGCGCCCGTGTGAATCCACACATCCGATCACCAAATCCGCTCCGCGTGCGTTCAACTCCCGTGCGTCTTCGAGCATCTGATACGTTTTCCCGACACCGGGGGCATAGCCAAGATAGATCTTGAGGTGGCCTCCAACCGTTAGATGAGTCATGGCATTTTGCCTTTCGCCGAGTGTGGAAAGACACGAACGTCCATACCGGCAGCAGCCCGGATCAGACGGCTCACGCTGGTTCCCCACAGGCGCGCCCTCCAATCCTTCTTCATGCTGTGTCCCACAAAAATCTGCGTGACCCCGTGGGAGCGTGCATACTGCACGATGGATTCGATGGGATCGTCGGACTCCAATACATCCACCCGGGCGCCGGCCGCGCGAGCCTGGGCCAGTTTTTCTTCCATTTCTGCGTGGTCCTGTTCTGAGGATTTCGGCTGTCGCACATAAATGGCGAGAACGTCGCAATGAAAGCGGGCTGCGCTCTGACGGGCGCTTGCGATCATACGATCGGTGTTCGTGCGCGGTGTCAGGCAGATCAGGAAGCGCTCCTGTGCCTGGGACACGGGCTCGATATCGTGGGCCTGCAAATAGCGTTGCAGTCCGGAGTCAATCACATCGGCGGTAAGAACGAGCGCCATCTCCCGCAGCGCCGAGAGCTCTGGCGGCGCTCCTTCGGTGGGGGCATCGACGACCACGATCTCATCCGCCTTGTTAAGAAACTCCCGGGGAATGGTTTCTTTCACTGGCCTGCCGGTCAGCTTTTCCACGGCCTCGCGCTGGTCGGCGATGTGCTGAAGATTCACCGATCCGACGACGTTGATCCCGTGCGCCATCAGCTCCTCGACATCTTGCCAGCGGTATGGGTTGCGGCTCCAGGGGTTGTCGTACGCCAGCCCATCGACCAGACAAACCTGGGGATGACGGCGCAGAATGGCGGGAACATCAATGATGGGCACGCCCTCCACATCGATGGTGGGGACAATTTCGAGAGCACTCAGGAGAGGCTTGAGTTCCTGCGGGACGTCGGGCTGGAGTGCACCGACTACGACATCCTGCCCGCGTTCCTTGCGCCGCCGCGCTTCGTCAAACATGCGGAAGGACTTGCCCACACCGGACGCGTAGCCTAGAAATACTTTTAAGCGACCTCGGGTAGTGGAGTCCGATCCAGTTGCGTCGGGTTGGGTTGGATCGGAGCCAGGCATTGCCTGACGATTGTACCGCCCACCCGCCCACGCAAGACAAGTTCACGTCGTTCGCGAGCCTTTAGATGACGGCGGTGGGGCCGACTCCGGTGGCGGCGAAGACGTCGGCGACTTCTTCCTTGGCGATTTCCACGAAGGTTTGTACCACGGCGGAATCAAACTGCGTGCCGCCGCCCTCCAGGAGGTGCCGGACGGCTTCTTCATGGGAGAGTCCACGGCGGCAGCAACGATTGGAGATCATGGCGTCGTACGCGTCTATGACGGAAACGATGCGCGATCCGATCAGAATCTCCTCGCCCTTCATTCCGGCCGGGTATCTTGATCCATTGAAACTCTCGTGATGATGGAGAGCATAGAGGCTGGCTTTCTCCAAACCGGGAAGCAGGCGCAGGATCGACCAGCTATGTTCCGGATGTTTGTTCATCAGCTCGCGCTCGGAGTCGGTGAGCTTGCCCTCTTTTTTCAAGATGGCGTCGGGAATATCAATTTTCCCGATGTCGTGCAGCAGCGCCGCGACTTCGATCTGATAGAGCCCGGTTTCAGGAAGTCCCAGCTTGCGCGCACCCGAACCGCCCATTCTGCCAGGCGGGTGCTGTGAACTCCCGTGACCAGGTCGCGCAGGTCAAGCAGTTGATTGAAGCCGCAGATTCTGTCCATTTCCGAACAGCCGTCATAGGAACCGGACACTCCGCTCCTCGCGCTGTAGGCGGCCTTCTTAACAGAATGAGCAACTTAACAAACCTCGACGGTGGTATCTGAATTGCTTTGGCGTACGGGACCAGCTAGCTTTTTTTTCAAGCGAGACTCACATGCAGAGTCTGTTGCAGGACTTGCGCTTTGCATTTCGCCAGATGGCGAGGACTCCTGGCTTCTCCCTGACTGCGGTCCTGTCTCTGGCGCTGGGGATTGGCGCGACGGTTTCGGTCTTCAGCGTCATCTACAGCGCGGTGCTCAACGCCTGGCCCTATGCCGGGTTCGACAGAGTCTGCCAGATCGACACTATCGATAAGGCTGGCCACGAGGGCTCCCCCGGCTTCACCGGGCCGCAGGTTCGTCAACTGCGGCAGGTGGGTGCAGTCGAAGACGTGATCGCCATGCAGCGGTGGGACCTGGTCATCACCGGGAACGATGTCCCGGAAAACCTCTATGCCGTGTATTTCACCGGAAATGCGTTCCAATATTTTGGGATGCCGGCGATTCTCGGTCGCTACTTCCTGCCCTCGGATGCACCCGACCTGCAGGACCCACAACCGGTGGCGGTGCTGAGTTACAACTTCTGGCGGCGGCACTACAACAGCGATCCAGGGATTGTCGGAAAAAATATCCAGCTCGTGTACAAGGACTACACCATTCTGGGAGTCCTGCCGTCCCGCTTTACCTGGATGGATGGGGATGTTTATCTGCCGCTTAAGATGTCGCAGGCCCAGGACTTAACCTACGACGCGAATCTGAAGTTGAGGACCGGCGTCAGTATCGAAGCCGCCGAAGCGGAGCTTCTCCCTCTGCTCCAACAATTCGAAAAGGAGAGGCCGAATACTTACCCGCCACAATATCGAATCGTGCTTCGAAGAATGGGTGAGTTTTATGTGCGCGACCTCCGGGGCACGCTTTATTTGCTCTTCGGCGCTGTGGCTTTGCTGTTGGCAATTGGGTGTGCCAATGTTTCGATTCTGCTGCTGGCGCGGGGCACCGCCCGCCAGCATGAATTGGCGGTGCGCTCGGCGGTGGGAGCAAGCCGCTTGCGAATTGTGCGCCAACTACTGACCGAGTCGCTGCTGCTGTCTTTGACAGGCGCGGGCCTGGGCGTGGTGCTGGCGTACCAGGCGCTGGGATTCATCGTGGCCCGGCTGCCGGAATACTCTTTCCCCCACGAAGCCGATTTCCATGTGAATCTGCCGGTATTACTTTTCAGTGTGAGCCTGGCAGTCTTGACGGGCGTGCTCTTTGGGATCTTCCCCGCGCTGGAGTCGGCGCGGCGGGAGATCAATCACGTCATCCAGGCCGGCACGCACAAAATGGCCGGGAGCGTCCGAGGCAAGCGCATGCACACCGGACTGATTGCCGGCCAGATTGCCCTGACCTTATTGCTGCTCACCGGCGCGGGCGCAGCCATCCAGGGATTTTCCCGCATGATGCGAAGGCCGCTCGGTTACGATCCCCACCACGTGATGTCGGTCGGCATCCCCATCCACCAAAATACTCTCAACGGCTGGGCGGAGCGCGCAGCATATTTCACGCAGCTTCGCCAGCGCGTCGCTGCCATTCCCGGAGTGGTTTCCTCGGGCATTTCGACCAACGCGACGCCGCCGAGCAACGGCTGGACTCAACCTTTCGAAATCCTGGGCAAGACTGCGGCTGAGCAGCAGGAGGCGCGGGCAAACTTTGTGAGCCCGGAATATTTCACCATCCTGCGGATTCCGCTGGTGGAAGGACGCCTATGGGAGGAGAGCGAAGTCTCGCGCGGCGCTACGCTTGCGCTGGTCAACCAGACATTCGTCCGCCGTTACTTTCCCGGCGAAGATGTCCTGAACCACTCCGTGCGCATGCCTCGCTTGACCGGCCAGCCGCCATACCGGCTGAATGCAACCGGGAGTGACGGATGGTTGCAGATCATTGGGGTCGTGGGCGACGCGCTCGACGATGGCTTGGACAAACCCATATTGCCGGCACTTTATTTTCCGTACACCGTCAACATGTTTATGGGAACACAGATTCTGATTCGGACCCAGGGTGAACCGCTGTCCCTGCTGCACGGCGTCCGCAAGGAGATCGCCGCCGTCAATCCTGATCAGCAGATAGACTCGGATGTACAGGATCTCGAGGGGTGGATCAGGCGCGAGCCGGAATTTGCCATTTCGCGCCTGATCTCCATCTTGTTTGCTGCGTTCTCGGGCCTGGCCCTGGCGTTGGCCGGGGTGGGCCTGTACAGCGTCGTGTCCTATAGCGTGGTGCAACGGACGGGCGAGTTTGGCATCCGCATGGCTTTGGGCGCGCAACGGGCCGATGTGCTGCGGATCGTGGTGTGGTCTGCAGGTGCGAGTGTGGCGATCGGGCTTGCTGCCGGCCTGGCGCTCAGCTTCGGGCTGGGTAGCATGATCACACGCTGGGTCCAGAACGGCGTCCACGATCCGCTGATGGTGCTGGCCGTTTCGTTGTTGGTGATTATAGTTGCCGCTCTGGCATGTCTGGTCCCATCGCTACGGGCCTTGGCCGTTGATCCGATGACAGCGCTGCGCTGTGAGTAGAAGATCTTCGAGGCGGGATTCTAAATGCGTCCGGGCCAGCGACACGCTACTCGTTCCGCAGCGCCAACATGGGATTGACCGTGGCCGCCCGCCTCGCGGGAATCCAGCTGGCGATCAGGGCGGCAATCAGCAGAATCGCCGCCGCCAACGAAAATGCCAGCGGATCGGTCGCGCTGATTCCAAACAGCAAGCTTCCCATCAATCGAGTCAGAATCAGGGCTCCTCCAACTCCGATGGCTAGGCCCACCACCAGCTTCCGGGCGGTCTGTTGCATGACCATGAGCAGAAGCTGGTGCCGCTGGGCGCCTAGCGCCATGCGTATGCCGAATTCATGCGTCTGCTGGCCCACCGAATACGCAATGACACCGTAAATGCCCACTACCGCGAGAACCAGAGCAAGTGCAGCGAAGGTGCCCAGCAAGGTGAGGACAAACCGGCGGCGCTCCAGCGACCCAGAGACGATTTGGTCCATGGCTAACACGCTCACGGGCTGATCCCGATCAACCGACCAGATCTGGTCCCGAATGGCAGGCGCGAGGCGGAGCGGATCCGGGGTGGATCGTGCAATGAGGTACGTGGTCAGCGTACCTTGCGAGAACTGCGCGAAGCTGTAGTAAATCGCGGGCTGGGTAGCGGCTTCGAGCGAATCCTGTTTTACATCCGACACCACGCCCACAATCTGGCCGGGCAGTGGCGGTCCCCAATCTTTCATCACCACCCGTTTTCCCAACGCGCTTTCCCCGGGCCAGAAACGTTGCGCCATGGTTTGATTAATCACCAAAGCGGTTGGGTGCCCCGGAATGTCCTGCGGGGTAAACGTTCTTCCAGCCAGCAGGCGAATTCCCATGGTGCCAAAGTACTCGGGACTGACGGTCAAAATCTCCGCGCTCGGTTCGTCCTCTGGTTCGTAGGCGTGACCCTCGAGCTCAAGGTCGGTCTCAGGCACTGAATCAAAGGGCAGAGTCCCGGCGGCGGCAACGGTTTGAACTCCAGGCAATGCGTGAAGGCGTTCCAGAACCGAATTCATAAACTGTGTCCGCTCGGGGAGTTCAGGGTACCGGGAGTCTGGCAGTGACAGACGAACAACGGCCAGATGGGAGCTGTCAAAACCAGGATCAACCCGCTGCAACAGAATGAAACTTCGGATAAGCAAACCCGCCGCAGCGAGCAACATCATGGCGAGCGCCACTTCCGTGATCACCAGGGATGAGCGAACGCGCTGATGGCGCAACGTCCCAGTGGTGCGGCCACCCTCTGCAAGCTGCACCTGCAAATTCAGCGCTGGAGGTTGCATGGCAGGAATGCTTCCGGACAACATCGAGGCCAGCAATGAGACCGCAAATACGAAGAGCAGGACTTGCACGTTAATCGCCGGAGAGGCCAAGCGAGGGATGGCGCCGGGGTACACGGCATATAAGACTTTCACCGCCCACAGCCCGAGCAGACATCCGGCGGTTCCGCCGAGAAGGCCAAGTAAAACGCTCTCAGTCAAGAATTGCCGTGCTAGGCGAAAGCGTGTCGCACCCAACGCCGAACGTATCGCAATCTCCTTCTGTCGTACGACCGCCCGCGTGAGAAGCAGGTTCGCGACGTTTGCGCATGCAATCAAGAGCACGAAGCCAACCGCACTCATCAAGATCAGCAAAGTAGGGCGAACGCTTGAAACCAGGTTGTCCTGCAGCCGCTCCGCGTGAAAGGTGAAGCCAGGATCGACGTTCTGATTTTCCCGCTGGATCTGGACGGAGATTGCTTCCAAATCGGCACGCACAACCTCCATTGAGACGCCCGGTTTGACCCGCGCCAGGGTGGTAAACAGATGGGCGCGGCGGTTCTCTCGGAACGCCAGGTCGTCAGTGAGTGGCGCCCACGCCTGCACCGCCTCCGGAAACGAGAATCCCATCGGCATTACACCCGCAACCAGGTGAGGCACTCCGTGGAGGGTGATCATCTTGCCGACGATTTCGCGGTCCGACCCAAAATGATGCTGCCAGAGTCCGTAGCTGAGGATCACTGCGCCTCCAGCATTTCTGTGAAACTGCTCCACGGTGAACCCCGTCCCCACGAACGGCGTCATCGCCAGTAGCGGCAAGAAATCCTGGGAAACGAATGCGGTGTCGATCTGCTCCGGCGGCACTGCTTGCCGCGGGTCGCTCAAGTTTTGCGAAAAAATGCGGTAAGCGGCGACTTGAGAAAACACGCGATTGCGCTCACGCACATCGCGCAATGTCGCTCCCGTGACATTCGTCGGGCGTTGATGGAATTCCTGCAACCGCACGATCTGGCCGGGTTGATGCAGGGGCAGCGGATTGAACAGGACGGCATTCACAACGCTGAATATCGCCGTGTTTGCTCCAATCCCAAGCGCTATGGTGATCACGGCCACAGCCGTGAAGCCGGGCGCCTTCCGCAACATGCGAAACTCCTGGCGCAGATCCTGAAGCAACGTTTCCATTGCATACACTCGCGGCTGAATGTTGCCACTTGAACTCGATGAAAGCAAGCTTTCGTGTTGGCAGGTGACCGATGACCGCAGCTATTGACGTTTGTCTAAGATGATTGTGAGCAAGCCGGATTGTCCTGCTAATCGATTCGGACAACCCCGACAGCACTGTTCGCTGGTGGACACTGCGGAGCACAAAAGGACGGCCAGTCGTGCAGCAGACGCTTACTCCCCGTGGAAATTGAATGGGATGGGGTCGTGACCCGCTCATTCTGTTGGCCGTAACCCTTCTGTTAAGCTTGGTGGCGGCCGGGCCAGCAAGTGGACCCGATGACAGCGCTGCGCTACGAGTAGAGAGTCCCCAAGGCGAGATTCCGAACGGCCAGAACCGGTGTTTAGGTTCCATGCCTGGTGTCGGCGCGTGAATGGCGACGCCTTCTCCCCGAGAGTTGCTCACGAAGGGCTATAACGAGCGTCAAACCCGCACGGGCTGAGTTGAAGTCTCTCTCTGTCCCTGCCCGGTCTGGAACCGTGAATGAGGCCCATCCGTATAGACGATCAGAAGCGCCATGCAATTCATAGACGATGTCCGCTACGCGATGAGGCAATTTGCTCATGCCCCCGGCTTCACAGCAACGGCGGTGTTGACGCTTGCCCTCGGGATTGGTGCGACCACGGCAATCTTCACCCTGGTGCACGCCGTGTTGTTGAAGTCCCTGCCGGTGGCCAAGCCCAGCGAACTGATCCGCATCGGGGACAACGAGAACTGTTGCGTCAACGGTGGCTTGCAGGACAGTTGGTCGCTTTTCTCCTACGACAAGTACAAAACCTTCCGCGACGGGACGCACGGGTTCACCGAACTGGCCGCCTTCCAGGCCGGGCGCGGTCTCATGGGAGTCCGGCGGAACGCGAGCAACCAGCCTGCAGAGTCAATGCGCACCCAATACGTTTCGGGAAACTATTTCTCGATGTTTGGAGTGGGTGCATACGCCGGGCGGATGTTTACCCAAGCGGATGATCGCAAGGGAGTGGAGCCGGTCGTGGTGATGAGCTACGCGACCTGGCAACAGAAATACGGTTTGGATCCGACGGTGATTGGGGCGAGCTTCACGTTTAACGGCTTTCCCTTTACCGTGATTGGCGTGGCGCCGCCGAAATTCTACGGCGATCGCATGGAGGCTTCGCCCGCTTTCTGGTTTCCTCTGAATGCGGAGGCGATGATCGATGGTCCGGGCAATCTGCTGCAATTTGGGGAGTCGGATTGGCTCGACATCATAGGGCGGCTCGCGCCGGGGGGTGATCCCAAAAGCATTGAAACCCAAATGCAGTTGGAGCTCAGACAGTGGCTGTTGAGTCCCGACAGCAAACTGCAACCTGGTGAGCGGGAACTAGTGCCGAAACAAACTCTGCATCTGTCTCCGGGTGGAGCAGGGGTGCAGATGATGCGCGACGAGTACCAGTCGGGGCTCCACCTGCTGATGTGGGTTTCCGGTTTTGTGTTGCTGATCGCTTGCGCTAATGTGGCGAACCTGATGCTGGTGCGGGCTGTCAGCCGGCAGCAGAACACTTCCGTGCGTACCGCGCTGGGCGCGCCCCGGTGGCGGCAGTTGGCACAGGTAATGACCGAGAGCACCTTTCTTGCATTGCTCGGCGGAATCGTGGGAGTGGGGTTGGCGTTCGCCTGCACGCGCCTCATCCTGCGGCTGGCATTTCACGACCAGCATGTTGCCATCAGTGCCATGCCTTCGTTGCCGGTCCTGGCTTTTACCTTCGGAGCTTCTCTTCTGACCGGAATCCTGTTTGGAGTCGCGCCGGCGTGGATGATGGCGCACGTCGATCCCGCCGATGCTTTGCGCGGAGCGCACCGTTCGACGGCGCATGGAGCAGGCTGGACGCAAAAGACGCTGGTTGTGGCCCAGGCCGCTCTATCCCTGGTTCTGCTGTGCGCCGCGGGATTACTGACGCGGAGTTTAGGTAACATGCAGGGCCAAAATTTCGGATTTGAAGTTGCGAACCGCTACATCCTGCATCTGGATCCATCGATGGCTGGATATAAGCAGGAGCGATTGCCCGCGCTTTACCGGCAGCTCCGTGACAATCTGGCGGCAATTCCGGGCGTGAACCGCGTGAGCTTTGGCCTCTACACTCCGATGGAAGGCAACAATTGGGGTGAAACCATTTACATCGAAGGGCAAGCGCCACCTCCGGCGGGCAGCAGTCAGAATCAGACCTCCTGGCTCAGGGTCACCGACGGCTACTTTGAGAGCATCGGAACCAAAATAGTGAAAGGCCGCACCATCACCGAGCAGGACACCGCCTCTACCCGGAAAATAGCCGTCGTTAATCAGACATTTGCCAGGCATTTCTTCAAAGATGAAGACCCTATCGGAAAACACTTCGGCGATCTGGACCAGAAGTATGCTGGAAGCTTTGAAATCGTCGGCGTCACCGAGGATACGCAATACCGGGACGCAACCCACAAGATTCCACCCATGTTCTTCCTGCCCGAGGCCCAAAACGTGGTGTACGATGACCCGCGATTTAAGGCCTTCGAAGATAGTAACCACTTTCTGAACACCGCCGTGCTGCAAACGCAGGGCCTGGTTCCAGGACTGGAACCTCAGGTTCGGCGTGCTTTCGCCCAGGTGAGTCCTGACCTTGCGTTGATCGACTTCATGAGCTTTGCGGCTCAAGTGGATGGCAATTTCTCGCAGAACCAGATGCTGGCGAGGCTGACATCATTGTTTGGATTGCTGGCGCTGGTGTTGGCCTCCGTCGGTCTCTATGGCGTGACCGCATACTCGGTCGAACGGCGTACCAGCGAAATCGGAATCCGCATGGCGCTCGGTGCCGACCGGTTGAATGTTCTGAGGCTGGTGCTGAAGGGCGCGTTTGTACAAATTGGAGTCGGGCTCGGGATCGGCATTCCTGCAACGATTCTGGCGGGGTACGCGATGACGACGCAATTGTTTGGAGTGAAGCCTTACGCTCCGGATATTTTGCTGGTAACGACGCTTGTACTGAGCCTGGCTGCGTTGATCGCTACGGTGCTGCCCGCCCGCAAAGCAGCAGCTCTGGAACCTATCCGCGCGCTGCGGACGGAGTGACTGGCGCAACGGGACAAAGGCGTGGCCACTGAAGCCCCTCAGATTGACTTGATTACCCCGGGCTGGTTTCATACTCTGCTCCACTCTCTCGCGGGACGGAATGTTTAAACGATTGCCGGGCGACGCGGTTTCTCAGCTTGCCTAGTTACCAGATACGAGTTCCCAGTTCTCAGCTTTGACTGAACCGTGCCGGGAGATCGGACAGCGAAGGCTGTCGCTTTTGGTGTTCGCAAATGGACAGTCAAGTTCGCTAGCGGACAAATCAGCGTCGTTCCAGGTCGCAGGGCTGCCCGTATTTCCCTGTTCTCGCAGACACTTACCGGCGGGTGTCGAATGGATTGAAAGTTGCGAGGAGATGGAATGATGGATATCGCACGTCCGGACATCAAGCGCCAGAAGAGGCGCCGCCAAATCGTCGGGGTGGTGCTCGGTGTAGTAGTTCTCGGGATCGTCACCATCGGCGTGTCCCGCCTGAAACCGGCGGCACAGGAAGTGGAACGCAGTACGGTGTGGACCGACACCGTCAAGCGCGGCCCCATGCTGCGCCAGGTCAGAGGACTGGGGTCCCTGATTCCCAGCCAGGAGTTCACCCGTCAAATACCAGCGGAGACAGAAGCCACTGTCGTTCGCATTCGAATGCTGCCGGGTTCTCAGGTGAAAGCTGACAGCATTCTTCTGGAGATGAGCAATCCGCAAGTCGAGCAGGCAGCGCTTGACGCCAGGCTGCAACTCAAGGCTGCCGAGGCCGAATACCAGAGTCTGCGGGTCAAGCTGCAGAGCGATCTGATGAACCAGAAAGCGGGCGCCGCCACCGTGACCGCGGATTACAGCCAGGCCAAGCTGCAGTCGGAGACTGACAAAGCGCTTTACGATCTCGGCGTGATTTCGGGTCTCGCGTACAAAGCGTCGAAGGGCAAGGCCGACGAACTCACTACGCGAAACAACATTGAAGATGAACGGCTGGCCATCAACCAGAAAGCGATCGAATCGCAGATGGCCCAACAGCAGGCCAAAGTGGACCAGATGCGTGCCCTCGCGGAGCTAAAGCAAAAACAGTTGGATGCGCTCAAGGTCCGCGCCGGCATCGACGGCGTCCTGGTCGATCTGCCGTTACAGGTGGGACAGCACGTTTTGCCCGGTGCGATGCTGGCCAAGGTGGTCCAGCCCAACCATCTGATTGCCGAGTTAAAGATTGCCGAGACCCAGGCGCGAGACATACAGATTGGACAACCGTCGATGGTTGACACGCACAACGGGACGGTTCCGGGAACGGTGATGCGAGTCGATCCCGCAGTGCAGAACGGTACGGTCACGGTTGACGTGCAGCTCACCGGTGAACTCCCCAAGGGAGCGCGGCCCGACCTGAGCGTGGACGGAACCATCGACCTGGAGCGGCTGGAGAACGTGCTCTACGTCGGCCGTCCCGCCTTTGGACAGGAGAACAGCACCATCAGCCTGTTCAAACTGGATGCGAATGGCACGGGCGCGGTTCGCGTTCCGGTAAAGGTAGGGCGCGCCTCCGTAAATTCAATTCAGATTATTGAAGGGTTGCACGAAGGCGACACGGTGATTCTTTCCGACATGTCGCGCTCGGATAACACCGACCGTATCAGACTTGATTAAGACCAGCTTGACTAAAACAAGCTCGACTAGACAACCGATTGAGGCACACGTCATGACTGAAACAGGACAAGCGCTGATCCAGATTGAAGATCTCACCAAAGTGTTTTACACCGACGAAGTTGAAACCCACGCGCTTTCCGGCGTCCACCTGGCGATCCGCAAGGGCGAGTACGTAGCCATGTCGGGTCCTTCGGGATGCGGCAAGTCCACCCTGCTTTCGATCATCGGCCTGCTCGATACGCCGACCGGGGGCCGCTACCAGCTGAACAGCCAGCCCGTGGAGAATCTGGGCTTTGCCGAGCGCTCGCGCATTCGCAATCAGGAGATAGGGTTCATCTTCCAGAGTTTCAATCTGATTGGCGACCTCACGGTTTACGAAAACGTTGAACTGCCGCTGACCTACAGGCAGAAGATGCCCGCGGTCGAGCGCAAGAAACGCGTGATGGAGGCGCTGGAGCGCGTAGGCATGGCGCACCGCGTGCGACATTATCCCTCGCAACTCTCCGGCGGCCAGCAGCAGCGCGTGGCCGTGGCGCGCGCGCTGGGAGGAAAGCCCTCCATTCTGCTGGCTGATGAGCCCACGGGAAATCTGGATTCCCGCAACGGCGAGGCCGTGATGGAGTTGCTCCAGAACCTGCACCGCGAGGGTGCAACCATCTGTATGGTCACGCACGATCCGCGCTTTGCCAAGCATGCCGAACGTGAAGTGCATTTGTTCGACGGGAAAGTGGTGGCGGAGGAAGAACTGAAGAAATTGATGGCGGACGTGCATGCATGAACGGCCTGATCCAAGATCTCCGGTACGCCCTGCGGCAACTCCGGAAGAACCTTGGGTTCACTGCGGTCGCCGTGCTGACGCTGGCATTGGGAATCGGCGCCAACACGGCAATCTTCAGCCTGGTCAATACTCTCATGCTACGCATGCTGCCAGTGCGGGAACCGGAGCAACTGGTCGAACTCCTGCACAGGTATCCGGGTGAGCCGCATCTGAATGGCTTCTCCCCGCAGGCCTACCAGCTCATGCGCGACCACAATCATGTGTTCTCGGGTTTGATCGCCGCTGCTTATCAACCCTTCCACGTGCGCGGCGAAGGTCTGGAACCACAAACGCTGCAAGGCGGATATGTTGACCGAAACTTTTTTCCTGTCCTCGGGATGCAACCTGCGATCGGCAGGCTGATCGGTCCAGAGGATGACCGCACCGGTGATCCTTCCGCAGTAGCTGTGGTGAGTTGGTCCTACTGGAAAAGCAGGTTCAATCTCGACCCGGCAATGCTGGGCAAGCAAATCATCGTGGAAGATATGCTGGTGACGATTGTCGGAGTGGCGCCGCGCAAGTTTTCCGGATTGCAGGTGGAGTCTCGCCAGGACGTCTGGCTGCCTCTGGCCATGCAGCCGACCGTTGTTCGCTCCGGCCTCGGGTGGGGATCGTTGTGGTTGGTGGGCAGGTTGAAACCCGGCGTCTCCATCAATCAGGCGCAAGCAGAGACGGCGGTGTTATACGAGTCGACTCTCGAGGAGCAGGCCAAGGCCACCAACAATCCATTTATTCGCAAGATGAAACTTGAGATGGAGCCCGCGGGTGCCGGCCTCTCGCAGCTGCGCGAGGAATGGGCCAAGCCACTGCTGCTGCTGTTGGCCGTTGTGGGCCTGCTGCTGCTGATTGCGTGCACCAATCTGGCCAGCATGCTGCTGGCGCGCGGGGCAACCCGGGAACACGAAATGGCGTTGCGCCTCTCTTTGGGGGCCGGTCACTTTCGCCTGGCGCGGCAGGTGCTGACCGAGTCTTTGCTGCTTTCCGCAGTCGGCAGTCTGCTGGGCGTTTACGTGGCGTATTTCGGCGCCGGAGTCTTAGCCAAAATCATCGTTGCGGAACGACGGCCGGGGCCGCCTCTCGAGTTCCATGTCCGGGCCGATATGCACGTGCTGCTTTTCACAGCGGCAATCACCTTGTTGACCATATTGCTATCTGGACTGGTTCCCGCTCTGCGGGCCATGAGGACCGCCCCGGCATCCTCCCTCCGGCAAGCGGGCGGTACCAGTGAGACCAGGCCCCGCCGGTTGTTCGGAAAGACCCTGGTGGTTGCCCAGGTGGCTTTGTCGGTTGTGCTATTGAGCGCGGCCGGGCTGTTTGTTCGCCACTTGTTGAATCTCCGCCATCTCGATTTGGGCTTCCACCCCGACCACGTTCTGCTCGTGACTCTTGATCCCGAAGGCAGTGGATATAACGACGAACACTTGTCACTCGCGTATCAGGATTTGCTGCAACACCT
The DNA here is from genome assembly GCA_020073395.1 of Terriglobia bacterium. Lineage (GTDB taxonomy): Bacteria > Acidobacteriota > Terriglobia > Terriglobales > Acidobacteriaceae > JAIQFF01. The sequence continues at coordinate 53,618 of JAIQFF010000006.1, read as the reverse complement.
GGAGGCGATCCCGGGCGTGCGCTCGGCCACAATCTGCGCCCCATCTCCGATCTCGGGAGCGGGAGCAAATCGCGGCGTCACGGTAGAAGGCTACGAGGCCAAGCCGGGAGAAATCCGCAACGTCATGGAGAGCTGGGTCGCACCGAAATATTTTGCAACCGTCGGCACACCGTTGCTGATGGGGCGCGACTTCAGCTTCGGGGACAAGGGTGGGCCACGCGTGGCGATCATCAATCAGACCATGGCCCGCTACTATTTCGGCAGCCGCGATCCCATCGGGAGACATGTCACTTTCGACGGTGACGGCCAGCCATACCAGATTGTTGGCGTTGCCGGTGATGCGAAGTACATGGAAATGCGCGAAGCTACGTGGCGCACCATCTACCTCAACACTTTCCAGGAACCTTCGGTGGATTCGCGATTTGCGCTGCGGACCGGTGTTGACCCCGAGGCGGTGGCTCCCGATGTCCGGCGCGTGGTGCGCGACATGCTGAAGACAGTCTCCGTAAAGAGCATCACGACGCTCACCGACCAGGTGAATGCGTCCATCGTTCCAGAGCGGCTCATGGCGACGCTCTCCCTGTGGTTCGGCGTGCTGGGGGCGCTGCTTGCGGCCATCGGCCTCTATGGACTGCTGACGTACACGGTGGCGCGACGCATCAACGAGATCGGGATTCGCATGGCACTGGGCGCAACTCAAAGTAACGCGACCTGGATGGTGATCAGAGACGCGCTGGGCATGGTTTGTATCGGTTCGGCGGTAGGAGCGCCTATCGCGTTCTGGAGCGAGAGGTTTGCCGCAAGCCTGGTGCCCGAGCTGCAGATAAGAAGCGCCGTCCCGATCGCCTCCGGCACTGTGGCGATGATTGCGATAGCTCTGCTTGCGGCATATGTCCCGGCACGCCGCGCAGCCAGAGTCGATCCCATGGTGGCGTTGCGCTACGAGTGAGGAACATGGAAACTCTGCTTCAGAACCTGCGCTACACCATCCGCGCCCTGCGAAAGAGCCCTGGGTTTGCTGCGGTGGCGGTCATCACACTGGCGCTGGGGATCGGCGCGAACACAGCCATTTTCAGCGTGGTCAATGCCGTCTTGCTGCGACCGCTTCCATATAAAGATGACAGCCGGCTGGTGGTAATTCTCAACAAGGGGCGCAATCCCGTGTCCCCGGCGAATTTCATCGACTGGCGGAGTCAGAGCCAGGTTTTCTCGCACATGGGGGCGGCGGAGTACTGGACTGCGAACCTGACCGGCACTGACAATCCCGAGAAATTGTGGGCGTTGCACATCACTCCAGAGATTCTCCCAATGCTGGGAGTCCAACCCTTGTTGGGGCGCGTGTTCCTGCCGGAAGAACAAGAGGCCGGCAAAGAACATGAAGTGGTGTTGAGCTACTCCCTCTGGCAGAGCCATTTTGCCGGAAGCCCCGACGTCATCGGCCGGTCGGTGGCGCTCAGCGGTGAGAAATATGCGGTGATCGGGGTGATGCCGCGGGAATTCAGGTTCGCTCCTTTTTGGGCGACGGCACAGCTTTGGGCACCCCTGGCGCTCGGTTCACGCCTTACCGATCGCGGGGGCGGCTCGCTACGCGTATTTGCACGGCTGAAGCCTGGCGTCACTCTGGAGCAAGCCCAGGCTGAAATGGCGGGCATTACCGGCCGTCTGGAGCGCGAGTTCCCCGGCACCAACCAGGACATGCAGGTTCTATCGCTGCGCGAGAAAGTCGTGGGAAACATCCGTCCCGCGTTGCTTGTGCTGCTTGGAGCCGTGGGCTTCGTGCTGCTGATTGCTTGCGCCAACGTCAGCCACATGTTGCTGGCACGCGCGGCCGCCCGGCGCGAAGAGATTGCGCTGCGCACCGCCCTGGGGGCGGGACGCTGGGATGTGTTCGGCCAGCTCCTGACCGAAAGCATGGCGCTCGCCCTGTTGGGCGGGGGCGCCGGTTTGCTGCTTGCAGTGTGGGGCGTTCGCGTTCTGCTGGCGCTCAGTCCAGCCGCCATACCCAGAGTGGAGACCGTGGGGGTGGATGGCCACGTGCTGCTGTTCGCGCTAGTCATTTCCTTATTCACCGGGCTGGCTTTCGGTATGGCTCCGGCCTGGAGAGCGACTTCAGTCAACCTCAGTGACGCATTGAAAGAAGGTAAACGCGGGTCCAGCCAAGGACTGCACCGCCTGCGCGGTCTGCTGGTGGGCTCCGAATTTGCGCTGGCAGTAATGTTGCTGGCTGGCGCGGGGCTGATGGTTCGCACCTTCCTCGCATTGCAGCACGTGGATCCAGGTTTCGATCCCCACGGCGTGTTGTCGCTGGTGGTTGGCGTTGCGGGTACGGAGCAGGCGGCCGCTGGCCATACCGGCAATTTCTATCAGGAAGTGCTGCAGAAAGTCAGTGTCGTGCCCGGGGTTCAATCAGTCAGCGGCATCAATCATCTGCCCCTGGCGGGCGACGAATGGGGTTTCCCGTTTCACATCGAGGGCCGGCCGCCGGAGCCTCCGGGGAGAGACCTGGTTGCCACCTACCGCGCGGTCTTTCCCGGCTACTTTCGGACCATGAGCATCCCGATTCTGCGCGGCCGTGACCTCACCGATGCCGACGATTTACGCGCGCCGGGAGTGGTGATAGTCAACGACTATATCGCCCGTCGCTATTGGCCCGGCGAAGATGCGATCGGCAAGAGAATCACGTTTGACGATCCGGCGAGAAATCCCTCGTGGCTCACCGTAGTGGGTGTGGCGAAGAACACCGCCCGCAGCAATTGGGTGAGTCCGCCCGAAGAGGAAGTATTTCTGCCTTATCTGCAGAACCGCGCGTATCTCGACATGCCATCGCCGCCATTTGCCTACTTGACCCTGGTGGTACGAACCGGCCTTGATCCCGCCGCCTTGGCCCCAGCCATCCGAGGAGCAATTCACTCGCTCGACACCAACATTCCGCTGTCCGAAATCCAGACCATGGACCACGTGGTCGCTGAAGCCACAGGACAGTCGCGGTTCTACATGGTTCTGCTGGGCGCGTTTGCCACGGTAGCGCTGGTCCTGGCGGGAGTAGGGATCTACGGTGTCATGAGCTATTCGGTCTCCCGGCGGACCCACGAGATCGGCGTCCGCATGGCGCTAGGGGCGCAAGGACGAGATGTGCTCAAACTGGTGGTCTTCCAGGGAATAGTTCAAGCGCTGGCCGGAGTCGCCGTGGGACTGGCCGGAGCTTTGGCGCTAAGCCGCCTTATGGTGGGCCTGCTGTACGGCACACGGCCTACTGACCCGGCAACGTTTGCTGCGGTGGTGGTCGTGCTCAGTGGAGTCGCGATAGCAGCGAGCTATATCCCGGCACGTCGCGCAGCCAAGGTCGACCCCATGGTCGCTCTGAGGTACGAGTAAGGAGGAGATGAACAGGATGACCGGCCTGCTCCAGGACATTCGCTACGCTCTGCGGCAACTGCGCAAGAGCCCGGGATTCACTTCGGTCGCCGTGTTCACATTGTCGCTAGGGATCGGCGCAACTACTGCGATGTTCAGTTTGGTGGACGGCGCGCTCTTCCGCGGCTTGCGCTATCCCCACGCTGAGCAGTTGGTTTCCGTCGGAGTCATCGCTCCTATTATTGACGGCGAGTTTCTCTTTGCGGCGAATTATCTGTCGTGGAGGCGCGATCAAACTCCGTTCGCGAACTTCACGTCGTCCACTGGCGTGAACGATTGTGATCTCACCGATGACCGCCCCGTCCGATCAAGCTGCGCGTCCGTAGCGTCCACCTTCCTGTCTACCTTCGGTGTGCAACCCATCCTGGGCCGGAACTTCACGCCGGAAGAGGATCGCCCCGATTCTCCCAAAGTCGCATTGCTCTCGTATGGAATATGGCAAAGCCGGTTTGGAGGCGATCGCGGCATTGTTGATCGCACGATTTCGGTTGATGGAAAGCCAACACGGGTCTTGGGAGTGTTGCCGCGTGACTTTGAATTTCCGACGCTGGCCGGTACAGGGCTGGTCGTGCCCGAGGCCCTCGATGAATCCATTGTGCAACGTAATTTGATGGGACCGACGGTCCGCGTGTACGGACGCCTGAAACCAGGCGTCAGCATCGACGCGGCGGTAGCGCAGTTGCCGCTTTTGTTTCGGACCTTTGTGGAATCCGCGCCGCCTCCGTTTCGAAAAGAACTGCGGCTTCAGGTCCGCTCCATACGCGATTTGCAGATTCATGACTCCCGTCGCGCGGCCTGGTTCCTGCTGGTCTCGGCCCTTGCGGGCCTGCTAATCGCCTGCGCCAATGTGGCCAACCTCGTATTTGCCCGCAGCACGGGGCGGCGACACGAGCTTGCGGTCCGGTCTGCGCTCGGCGCCGCCCGCCTTCGCCTGTTTCAGCAAAGGCTCACAGAAAGCATGCTGCTCGCACTGGTTGGAGGCGCAATCGGATGTGGGCTTGCTTACCTGATTGTTCATGGCTTCGTCGCTCTTTCCCCGGCAGGAATACCACGCTTGCCGGAGGCGATGGTAAACGTCAGGGCCCTGATCTTCGCGCTTCTGTCGTCGAGCGCTGCCGGAGTTGTTTTTGGCACTTTACCCGCGCTGGAAAAGCCACGCCCGGAAGCTCTGGTGGCCATGACTGTGGCCGGCACACGGCGAAGCAACCTGCGAAAGGCTCTGATGGCTGCTCAGGTTTGCATGACTCTTATTCTGGTTACGGGTGCGCTGCTGTTCCTGCGGACTCTTCGCAACCTCGAGGTCCAGCCGTTGGGGATGAATACGCAAAATATTGTTACGGCGGCGATCACGCTTGGGCAGGAAAAATATGCTCAACCGGCACAGCGCCTTGCATTCTTCGAGCAACTGGAACAAACTCCAGCAATTGCCCGGTGTCGCGGCGGCTGCCCTCAGTGACTCGCTCCCCCCTGAGACCCCGGCGCGCACGATGCCGTTGGTTGCGCTCGAAGCGGAAGGGCAACCGCCTCTCAGCCCTGACCAGGGCATTGGTGGAATCGTGAGTTGGAGATCTGTGACGCCGAAATATTTCTCGGTACTGGGCATTCCTCTGCTGCGCGGACGGGCCTTTGAGGAACAGGACCGCACCTCAGCGTATGACGCCATGATCCTTAACCAAGCCCTGGCTCAACGCCTCTTTCCCGGCCAGGACCCGGTGGGCAAGACCATCCACTTTAGTTCCGACGAAGTGCGCGACGCTGCCACGTTCAGAATCGTAGGTGTGACTGCCAACACGCAAAATCAGGGGCTCGGCGGACACATAGGTCCCGAATATTACCTAGTTCGCAGTCACAGCGCGAACGACCGCATCTTCAATTATCTAGACTCTCAGCGCATCAGCATGGTGGTACGCAGTGCAATTGATCCCCAGACGGTAGCCAAAGAAATACGAGACTCCGTCGCGGCGCTTGACCCGACGTTGCCCCTGGAGTCAAGCACCCTGGGTCAAACCGTGTATCGGCTCGCGGAGCGTCCCCGATTTACGGCTGCTCTGCTTTCGCTATTTGCCGCGATCGGCCTGCTTCTCGCGGCAGTGGGTATCTTCGGCCTGGTTTCCTTGCTGGTGAGCCAGCGCATCCGGGAAATTGCCATTCGTCTGGCGCTGGGCGCGAACCCGGCTACTGTCACCAGAGTCATGGTGTTCCAGACGCTGGTATGGATTGCCGGCGGCGCTGTCGCCGGCACTTTCTGTTCGCTGGTTGCTGCTCGATGGATTGGCGCGCTGCTGTTTGGAATAAAGCCAAATGACCCAGCCACACTGACCGAGGCCGCACTCTTGCTTCTGGCTGTGGCCTTGCTTGCCAGCTACATTCCCGCGCGTCGCGCGGCGAAGGTTGATCCCATGGTGGCCTTGAGATACGAGTAAGGAGAACTATGCAAACTCTGATGCAGGATCTCACCTATGGCTTACGCATGTTGCGGAAGAGTCCCGGTCTGACGGTGATCATCCTGATCATGTTGACTATGGGAATCGGTGCCACCACGGCAGTATTTACGGTCTTCGATGCCATCCTGTTGCGCCCGCTGGGGTACGAGAGGCCGGAGGAGTTGGTGCAGATATGGGAGAAGCGCACCGAGGGTTCGTTCCAGCAGTCGGAGTTCTCTTATCCCGATTATCTGGATGTGAAACGGGAGAACAAAGTCTTCTCGCAGATCGGCGGCTATTCGCGAAACAGCGTGACGCTCTCGGGCAAAGACGGTGCTGAACAACTCCAGGTGGCCGTGGCGACCACTGGTTTCTTTGAAACTTTGGGAGTTCAGCCCATTCTAGGGCGAACTTTCGGGGCCGGTGAAGATGAGCTGCAGAAGAACTTTCCTGTCATGCTGAGCTACGGCGCCTGGCAGCGGCGATTTGGCGGCAACCCAGGCGTAGTCGGCACGGCGCTGGCACTCGATGGTGAACCGGCCACTGTAGTGGGGGTGCTGCCAAAGAATTTTGCTCTTGCTCCCACGCAGTCGGCGGATTTATGGATGTCACCCCGGATATCCGGATTTTTTTTAAGGCGAAACGCTTATTGGTTGCATCCCGTGGCTCGTCTCAAGCCAGGCGTGAGCCTTCGGCAGGCGCAAGCCGAGATACAGACTCTTTCGCGGCGATTGGCCATGCAGTATCCGGACTCGAATGCCGGCATGAGCACAGAGTTGGTTGACCTGCGATGGCAGATTGTCGGCCAGGTGCAGCCGGTACTGGTCGTATTGATGGCCGCGATCGGATTCGTGCTGCTCATCACCTGCGCAAATGTGGCCGGACTCCTGCTGGCGCGGTCCCAGCCTCGCAGAAAAGAAATTTCCATTCGTTTGGCGCTGGGCGCCCGATCGAATCGCATAGCCCGGCAACTGCTGACGGAGAGTGTATTGCTCGCCCTCATGGGAGGCAGTGCAGGGGTTCTCGCCGCCTACTGGGCGGTGCCGGCTGTGCTTTCGCTGCTTCCGCCGGACATCCTGCTGAGCACGCCGCCGCTTCAGGGACTCAAAGTGCATAGCGGTGCGCTTTGGTTTGCGCTAGGAATTTCGTTGCTAACGGGGATCTTGTTCGGATTGGCTCCGCTGCTGCAGACTTTCCGCCCCGACCTGCAACACGAACTTCAGGCCGCGGGCCGCGGTTCAGTTGGTTCCACCCACCGCCTGCGCAGCGTGCTGGTGGTTTCGGAGATGGCCTTGGCGGTAGTGCTGCTGGTGGGCGCAGGTTTGATGCTCAAGAGTTTGCACCGAGTGCTGAACACCGATCCCGGATTTGACACTCGCAATTTGCTCACCGGCGTAGTGGCGCTCCCCGGCAACAAGTATCCAGACGGACCCAGACAGCTGGCCCTCCAGCAACAACTATTGGACAGAATCAGGAGCCTTCCCGGTGTCGAACAAGCGGCGGCAGTGACGACTGTGCCCATGTCCGCCAAAGGCAATACGTCTCGTTTTGACTTGGAGGGACATCCCAAGAGCAGCGGCGGCCAGGAATACGAAGCCAATACTCCCACGGTCACGCAAAACTACTTTTCGGTGATGGGCATTCCGTTGCGCGCCGGGCGGTTCTTCAATTCGCAGGATCGTGACAAGTCGGTCCACGTGGTAATCGTCAACCAGGCCATGGCGGACATGGTTTTTCCCCACCAGGATCCGATCGGCAAGCGCATCAACTTCACCTACACGAATGAGCCCCACTACGTCCAGATCGTCGGCGTGGTGGGCAATGAAAATGTTACCGGCCTGGATGCTCCGCCGACACCCATCGTGTATGACTGCTACGAACAGGATCCTTACCCATATTTTAGCCTGGCTATCCGCACCAGGAAAGAACCGGGTTCACTAGTTGCCGCAGTCACTCGATCCATCCACGAACTCGAACCCCAGGCTCCCGTTTTCCAAATTAGCAGCATGGCGCAGATCATTTCGACCTCGCCCACCATGCTGGTGCGGTCGTATCCCGCATACCTCATCGGCGGATTTTCCGCCTTGGCGCTGTTGCTTGCAGTATTGGGACTCTATGGAGTTCTGGCCTACAGCGTGGCGGAGCGCTCGCGCGAGCTGGGTTTGCGCATGGCTTTGGGAGCGCAGCGCGGCGACTTGCTGAAGATGGTAGTCAACAGCGGCCTGAAACTGGCCCTGATCGGAATTGCATTGGGAATCGTGGGTGGTTTGATCACTGCGCGGCTGATCGCAAGTTTGCTATTTGGCGTGGCTCCCACGGATGCCGCAACTTTCACGGGGGTGTGCGTCGTGCTTTTCATGGCCGCGATGATGGCCAGTTACATTCCGGCCTATCGCGCGACCAAGGTCGATCCCATGGTGGCTCTGCGTTACGAGTGAGGAATAAATGATGACTGGACTGCTGCAGGATGTTCGTTACGGGCTCCGCATGTTGCGCAAGCGCCCCGGCTTTACCGCGGTGGCAGTGATTACTCTGGCCCTCGGTATCGGCGCAAATACAACCATTTTCAATTCGGTCAATGCCATGCTGCTGCGGCCGTTTCCATTCCCGCGTCTGGATCGCATGGTCACAATCTGGGAGACGCTGCCCAGGCAGAATGACAACCACCTGAGTCCGGCTCCCGCGAATTTTCGCGACTGGAGCGAGCAGAGCACGCAATTCAGCCAGCTGGCGGCGGTCCGCGGATGGGACGCGAATTTGACTGGCGGCAATGTGGCCGAGCATGTCGAAGGTTCGCAGGTAACTGCCGACTTCTTTTCGTTGCTGGGCATGTCTCCACAACTGGGCCGCAATATCGGGAGCGCAGATTTCCAGGGCGGGGTTGCGCCCGTGGTGGTCATCAGCAACGGATTCTGGCAGCAGCATTTGGGCGCTGATCCTGCACTAGTCGGCAGGCAATTGCTCTTGAACGGCCGAAAGTTCACGGTCATTGGCATCACGTCTCCAGATTTTGATTTCCCCACCGGATCGAAGGTCTGGACTCCGCTCGACCTGAACGGCCCCGCCAAAGAAGACCGCGAGAGCCACTATTTAACCGTGTTTGGACGGCTGAAGGATAGCGTTTCCATATCTCAAGCCCAGGCGAAACTGGAGACGATTGCCGCCAGCCTGGGCCAACAGCATCCCAGGACCAACGCCGGCCACGGAGTCAATGTCAAGAATACGGTGGAAGATGTCACCTACGGTTCGCAACAATTTCTTATGATGCTGATGGGAGCGGCGGTCTTCGTTCTCCTGCTGGCCTGTGCCAACGTGGCCAACCTGCAACTGGCCCGCGCTTCCGGGCGACAAAAGGAGATCGCTCTTCGCGCCGCGCTCGGGGCCAGCCGCTGGCAGGTGGGACGGCAGCTGCTGGTGGAGAGCCTTCTGCTCGCACTGCTCGGCAGCGCGGCAGCACTTCTGTTGTCGGCCTGGGGCATCAACCTTTTGCGTCGCAGTCTTCCCCCCTTTATCGTCGAGCACGTTGCGGGGTTGAAACACCTGCATCTGGATTTGCGAGTGTTCTGGTTCACACTGCTCTTGGCCATTGTGACCGGCATCGTCGCCGGGCTGGCACCGGCCTGGCATTTTTCACGTCCTAACGTGAATGACACCCTGAAAGAGGGCACCCGTGGTGGGAGTGCTAGTGCCAGCGGGCGGCGCCTTCGTACTTTGCTGGTGATCTCAGAAATCGCCCTTTCTTTGGTTCTACTCGTGGGCGCCGGCTTGATGGTGAAGGGATTCCGTACTCTCACAACCAAGGACATGGGCTTTGATCGCAACCATGTTCTTACCTTTCATGTCGTGTTACCGGATGCGAAGTACCGCGACAAAGATCGCATCCGTGGTTACTACGAACAGGTCCTGCGAAATATTCAGGCCCTGCCGGGTGTCGAATCTGCGGCGTGTGTGACCAGCCTGCCTTCGGGATGGACATGGAACTGGACGGAATTCACGGCGGAGGGCAGGCCCCCAGCAGCCCCGGGAGAAAGGCCATCAGTCATTTCGCAAATCGTGACTCCAGGCCTTTTCCCAGCATTGCGTGTTCCGCTGCGGCAAGGACGGCTCCTTTCCGATCAGGACGGACCTAATGCTCCTCCGGTGGCGGTCATCAGTGAGACGATGGCGCATCAGAATTGGCCGGATCAGAACCCGCTAGGAAAGCATATCCAGATGGGACGGCCGGAAGCTGCTCAGCCATTACGCACGATTGTAGGAGTAGTGGGGGAGGTGCAGCCGGTTCCCTTAGACCATGACCCCGCTCCGACCGCATACATTCCGTTCGCGCAACAGCCCGAATCCGCTACGGCGTTCGTGGTGCGCACGTCGGGAGATCCCTTGACGCTTGCGGGCTCTGTCAGCAAGCAATTGCGCGATGTGGATGCGGACCAACCCGCGTATGACATGCGCAGCCTGGAGCAGGTTGTTTCCGACGGCCTCAGCGGCATCGAGTCGTCCGCCAATATGATGCTGATTTTTGCTGCCTGCGCGCTCACGCTGGCGGCGGCCGGGATCTTCGCCGTGATGGCCTATTCCGTCACCCAACGAACTCACGAAATCGGAGTGCGCGTAGCGCTGGGAGCGCGGCGTCTTGACGTGCTCAGGCTGGTGGTTGGAGGAGCGCTGAAAATGGCCATGATCGGTCTCAGCATCGGCTTAGTACTCGCATTGCTGCTGACCCGCGCGCTTTCAGGTGCGCTCTTTGGCGTGGTGCAGATCGACGTTGTGACATTCGCTTTGCTCACGTCTCTACTGGCTTTGGTAGCAGCACTGGCTGCTTACATCCCAGCACGTTGGGCGATGAATGTCGACCCCATGGTCGCGCTGCGGTACGAGTAGGAACATGAATGTACTAATTCAAGATCTACGCTACGCGGTGCGCCAATTGCGCAAGATTCCGGTGTTTACCGCCGTGGCGGTCGTAACTCTGGCGCTAGGAATCGGGGCAAATACTGCCATCTTCAGCCTGATTAACTCAATCATGCTGCGCACGCTGCCGATCAAAAATCCGCAGAGCCTCGTGCTCCTGAAATGGAAAGCGCGCCGAATCCCAGACACGACCGCTTCCCTCGCGTATGACAATTGCACCCACGGGGGAGGCTTTTGGAACGGACGGGCGCTTATTTCTCAAGCACCGCTCGAACCCGACGGGTGCTCATTTTCCTTTCCGCTGTTCCAAGAGCTTCAAGAGAAATCCAGCACTTTTTCAAGTGTCGTAGCGTTTGTTCCGCTTCCCGCAGAGCTCGCCGTGAATTCTGGCGGTAAGACTAGCCATGCGCGGGTTCTACTTGTCTCCGGCAATTTCTTCTCTGTACTGGGCGCACATCCGGCACTTGGCCGCCTCATCGCTCCCACCGACGATTCGGATACGGCTAAGCCTGCCATTGCCGTCAGCCACCGTTTTTGGCAGAACGAACTAGGCCAAGATCCCTCTGTCCTGGGCAAAGACGTTTTAGTGGGTAAGACATTGTTCACGGTGATCGGCATCACCGGTGGGGACTTCCCCGAACTTGATCCTGGCCTCCCGTCCGACATCTGGCTGCCCATGGCCTTTCAGGCTGCAGTCGAGCCGCGTCTGCCGAAGAAGACGGATGCAAAGGCTTTATGGGTCGAATTGATGGCGCGACTGAGGCCCGGCATAAGTATTATGCAGTCTGCTTCAGCCGCCAGCGTCCTGTTTGCTGCCGCCACGACCAATGGTCCAGACGCCATGTTCAGACCCGATGATTCGCCGCGAGTCACACTCTCAAGTTCTGCACATGGATTGGTCACATTACGCCAGAATTTCTCTCAGCCCCTTTTTGCGCTGTTCGCTGCGGTGGCTCTGGTCCTGCTCATCTCTTGCGCCAACATTGCAGGGCTGACGCTCGCGCGTTCGAAAGCGCGACAAAAAGAGTTGGCGATGCGTGTTGCGCTCGGGGCGACTTGGGGAAGAATCCTCCGCCAGTTGCTCACGGAAAGTGTGCTTCTGTCGGTTGCGGGAGGGGCCATTGGAATTCTCCTCGGTGACCTTGGCGCTAGCGCTCTCGCAGGGTTTCTATCGCATAACTGGTACCTGCCGGTGAAGGTGGACGTCCGTCCCGATGCTCACGTGCTTGTCTTTACCGCACTGGTTTCCATTCTTACCGGTATCGCTTTTGGCCTTGCACCCGCGTCTTCCAGTAAGCGGCCCGAGTTGATTCCTGCACTCAAACAAACCTCGGGGACAGCGCCTGGTACACCCGGACGCCCGATTTCTCTGGGTAGCGCGCTAGTTGTTGTTCAGGTGGCGCTCGCCATGTTGGTTCTTGCGGGGACGACGTTGTTGGTGCGCACCTTGTCCAATTTGAAAGCCGAAAACATCGGCTTCGATCCTCAAAACCTCGTCGTCTTCCAGGTTGACGCCAGTTATAGCAAGCGTTCGGGGGAAAACCTCCAGACTCTCTATAGCGACGTTCAGGGTCGACTCTCGTCTCTTCCGGGTGTCATTTCAGCCAGCCGCTCGGGAGTTTTACTTTTGAGCGGCGGGGGTATGGGCGGTGAGATTTTTTCCAAAGATCAATCAGGCCGACCCATCCACGTTGGTGTACTTCCGGTAGCTGGCAATTTCTTTCAAACGATGGGCATTCGTCTACTCGAAGGCCGCACGTTAAGTGCGCAGGATTCCGGGCCTCCCTCTAACAGCGTCCCGACGCGCGTCGTTGTGAACCAGGCTTTGGCGCGCCGATTATTTGGAGCGGAAAATCCACTGGGAAGCCATTTTCGGGAGAATGAGGATGGACCTGAGGACGAAATTGTCGGCGTGGTGGCTGACACCAAGTACGCTAATGTACGCGACGAAATCCAACCAACCATTTACAACTCAATTGGCAATTGGGATGCGGATTTCTACTTCGAGGTCCGCACCGCGATGGACTCGAAGGCAATGATGCCGGGAATTCGCGACGCTGTAACCCGTTTTGATAGCAATCTTCTAGTCACCGGCATGAAAACCCAGGCGGAGCAGATCGACCAGAACATTTATCAGGAGCAGCTCATCGCCAATCTTTCGACCCTGTTCGCGGTTTTGGCGTTGATCGTTACGTGTGTAGGAATCTACGGATTGCTCTCTTATCAGGTTTCCATGCGAACTCGAGAGATCGGAATTCGACTGGCTCTAGGGGCGCAGCGCGGCGATGTCCTTCGTCTCGTGATCCGGCAGGGTGCATTGATTTCAGGGTCAGGCGTGCTGGTTGGCTTCATCGCAGTGTTGGCCGTGACCCGCTATTTGCAAAGCTTTCTGTTCGGAGTAAAGCCGTCCGACCCCACGACCATAGCAGCGGCCGCGTTCGGGTTGATTGCCGTGGCGCTGCTTGCATGCTACATCCCGGCCCGGCGGGCCATGCAAACTGATCCGAACATCGCGTTGCACTACGAATAAGAAATTATTACCAGAGTAGAAACCAAATGATCCAATTGAAAAATGTCGAACGCAGTTACAAAACCGCAGCCGGACAAACCTGGGTCCTACGCCGCATCAAGCTGGAGATTCGCCAGGGCGAGTTCGTTACTTTCATGGGGCCGTCCGGAGCAGGGAAGTCTTCGCTGCTCAACGTGCTTGCCTTGCTCGATGATCAGTGGTTAGGCGAGTACTGGTTTCGCGACCAAGCTGTTCATGACATGAAACGCAAGCAGCGTGGCGAACTCGCCAAACGCAACATCGGGATGGTCTTCCAGAGTTATCACTTGCTCGACGATCTGACCGTGCGCGAGAACATCGACCTGCCACTCTCTTATAAAGACGTCCCCAGCGGGCAGCGGCAGGGCCTGGTGGCCGACACGCTGGACCGCTTCCAGATTGTTGCCAAAAAGGATTTGTTTCCCAGCCAGCTTTCCGGAGGGCAGCAGCAGCTCGTAGGAGTGGCTCGTGCTGTCATACACAAGCCCGCGCTTTTGCTGGCCGACGAGCCCACGGGAAACCTGCACTCCTCGCAGGCCAAGGAAATTATGGAACTCTTTCGCGAGCTCAACCAGCAAGGAACCACGATCGTTCAGGTGACCCACTCGGAAGCAAACGCGGCCTACGGCTCTCGCACCATCCAATTGCGCGATGGCTGGATGGTGGGCGACACGGCAAACCCGGATTTACAGCCCTATGAGGCGGTGAAGCAATGAAAGCTATTGCTTCCCGGCCCAACTTTCTGGCGCGATGTGTGGCATGGTTCCTGGTCGCCCTGACCGCGACGGCTTCGGGACAGACCAACGCGTCTGTGCGTTATGACATGCAGGCATCGCACAATCCGTTTAGCGCGTATTCGGCGGACCGCGTTCCGCGTCCAGACCTCGCAAATTCTCCGTTGCTTGATCAGTTGATCCGCGACGGCAAGCTGTACTTGTCTCTCAAGGATGCCATCCGGCTGGCGCTCGAGAACAATCTTGACCTGGCCATCGCGCGTTACAATCTTCCCATCGCGAACATGGACATCTTGCGCACCCGTGCCGGCGGAATTTTTCGCGGCGTCAATGCTGGCGTAGTACAGGGAACTCCCGGTGGCGGCGTCGGCGGCTTCGGCACTGGAGCTCCCGGAGCTGGCGCGGGCGGCACGACCGGCGGCGCTGGTGGTGCGGGCGCAGGCGCGTCCGGATTGGTGCAATCGACACTCGGCGCCGGCACAGCAGTCGCCTCGTACGATCCTGCGATCGTGGCCTCGGTTGGCGCGGAGCACCAGACTACGCCTTTGGCCAATCAGCAGATCTACGGCGTGCCCTCGCTGCAATCGAACACCGGACAGGCCAGCGTCACTTACTCGCAGGCTTTTCCGACCGGCACCAGTTTTACCGTCGAGTTCAACAACAGCCGCCAGACGACCAACAGCCCGTTCTTCAACCTGTCACCTGTCCTGAATTCCATGTACCGCTTCTCCTTCCAGCAGCAGCTGCTGGCGGGATTCGGCTTTGGGCCCAACCTGCGCTATCTGACCATCGCCAAGAACAACAAGAAGATCTCTGACATCGCGTTTAAGGATCAGGTGACCGCGACCATCACCCAGATCAAGAACATTTATTGGGACCTGGTAAACGCCTACGAGCAGGCGCGGGTCAACGAGCAGTCGCTGGCGTTTGCCCAGCAATCGCTGGACAATGCCAGGAAACAGCTTCAGCTTGACAGTATTCCTGCCATGGACGTGATGCGCGCCGAGGCTGAAGTGTCAAAGCGCGATCAGGACTTGACCGTGGCTCGCACCAGCCTGCAACTGCAGGAGCTGCTCATCAAGAATGCGCTGACCAAAAGTCTTGATGATCCCGTGCTTGAAGCTGTGCCAGTTGTTCCTGTGGACCACTTCGAGACTGTCGAAACCCAGGCCACGGAAGCGGTCCAGGACCTCATCGCCCAGGCATTGCGCGAGCGCCCTGAACTTGCCGAATCTGATGTTGATCTGGTGAACCGGCAGATCAGTGGGAAAGCGGCGCGCAATGCGTTGTTACCGTCGCTGGCCCTGGTTGGTTTCTACGGAGGATCGGGATTGGCCGGACCGCTGAATCCGATCTACAACCTTCCCACTCCGAATTCTTCCAACGTGCCCACAGATTACTCGGGAGCGCTCTCCAATGCCTTCAACAATTCCTCCCCTGACTACTACATTGGACTGAGTCTTAATATCCCCATCCGCAATCGCGTGGCCAAGGCAGATCAGTACCGCTCCGAGCTGGAATACCGGCAGGCCGAACTCCGCCGTGAGCAATTGAAAAAGCAGATTCGGATTGAGGTCCGGAACGCGCAATATGCGTTGGAGCAGACTGGGGCGCGGGTTGGCGCCGCGCGCAAGGCGCGGGACCTGGCGCAGCGTACTTTCGAGATCATGCAGAAAGAGCAAACGCTGGGGGCGGGATCGACTTTCCAGACCATGACCGCCCAGCGCGACCTCGCCATCGCTGAGCTGGATTTGGTCACCGCCGTGACCATCTACGAAAAGGCAAAAGTTGAGCTTGATCGTGCAACTGGCAGCACTTTGGAACATAATGGAATACGGGTGCAGGACGCAGAAAACGGCACCGTCGCCAGTCAAAGCCCTTAGCTCATGCCAAGCTCAACCAAGACGGGGGAGATTGGGCTTTCCGCCGGGTTGGCGCAAAGCGCATCCAAATTTCCCCGCATTCTAGCGGCCGACGACCAGCAACACATCCTCGAAGCCATTGAGCTCCTGCTGAAACCTCAGGGCTACGAGGTTGACGTTGTCCGCTCTCCCGAGCTCGCCCGCGAAGCCCTCGCGAGCTCTTCCTACGACGCGGTATTGATCGATCTGAACTACACGCGGGACACCACATCCGGACAGGAAGGGCTGGGTTTGCTTTCAGACATCGTCGCGATGGACAGCACGTTGCCCGTGATTGTCATGACGGCATGGGGCAACGTGGACCTGGCGGTTGAGGCCATGCGCCGGGGAGCGCGGGATTTTATTCAGAAGCCGTGGGAGAACGAGCGGCTGCTCGCCATTTTGCGGACCCAGGTCGAACTTCATCGCGCGTTGCAGCGAGCGGAACGGCTGGCGGCTGAAAACCGTCTGCTGAACGTTCAGGGGCGTCCCGAGTTCATCGCTACCGCGCCGTCAATGGTCCCCGTACTGGAAGCCATCACTCGCTTTGCTCCATCCGACGCCAATGTCCTGATTACCGGCGAGCATGGGACGGGCAAGGAAATAGTCGCGCGCACCATCCATGTCCTGTCGTTGCGGGCCTCGCGTCAGCTGGTCGCAGTGAATACTGGCGGCCTGGCCGAAGGCGTTTTTGAGAGTGAACTCTTCGGCCACGTGAAGGGCGCCTTCACCGATGCCCGCACGGACCGCATCGGCCGCTTCGAACTGGCGGATGGCGGCACGATTTTTCTGGACGAGATCGGCAACGTGCCCATGCGCCAGCAATCCAAGTTGTTGCGCGTGCTGGAGTCAGGAGAAATCGAACGGGTGGGATCGTCGCGTTCCAAGCGGATTGACGTGCGCCTCATCTCGGCTACCAATTCGGATCTCCAGGCGGCCTGTCAGGCTGGGCAGTTCCGCGAAGACTTGCTATTTCGCCTCAACACGGTTGAAATCCATTTGCCTGCATTGCGCGAGCGCCGCGAGGATATTCCGGTCCTTGCCCTCCACTTCTTGTCCCATTACGCCTCCCGGTACCGCCGTGCGATTCGCGGGCTCGATTCCTCTGCCCTCCAATCGTTAATGCAATATTCCTGGCCCGGCAACGTTCGTGAGTTGGAGCACACGCTGGAGCGCGCTGTCCTCATGTGCCGCACTGAGCAAATCCAGCCGGGCGACCTCGGTTTGGGACTGCAGCGATCACAGGCGCAGAACCTGGAGGAACTGAGCCTCGAATCAGTAGAGACGATTCTGATCCGCAAGGCCTTGCAGCGCTTCCAGGGCAATGTAAGCCAGGCCGCCGAAGCCCTAGGCCTGAGCCGCGGCGCGCTCTATCGTCGAATGGAAAAGTATGGGCTTTAGCCCGCGCGAAACTGACCCGCTCAAACGCAGGAAAGCGCGCCGAGCTTCTTTTGAGCGCCGGATT
Source organism: Terriglobia bacterium (assembly GCA_020073395.1). GTDB lineage: Bacteria > Acidobacteriota > Terriglobia > Terriglobales > Acidobacteriaceae > JAIQFF01. The sequence goes on along the minus strand of JAIQFF010000006.1, from coordinate 36,225 downwards.
ATTCGTTCGTCGTTGTGGCTGGCCATCCCCGGATTGGTGACCAGCGGTGTCCTGATCTGGCTGCAGGACTGGGCCATCGAGTCAAAGCTGGCTTTGCTTTTCGCCGAGCTCGTCGTCTGCGGATTGATTGTTGCAGCACTTCACGATCAAATTATTCGCCCGCTGCAGACCTTGGCCAATGTGGTCGGCGCTCTGCGAGAAGAGGACTACTCTTTCCGCGCGCGCATGGCGGTTCCCGACGACGCTCTGGGAGAGCTCTCTCTTGAAGTCAACATGCTCGCCGACCTGCTGGCGGAGCATCGCATCGGAGCGATTGAAGCAACTGCCCTGCTGCAGCGTGTCGTCGAAGAAGTGGATATTCCGCTCTTTGCATTCGATCCCGGCGAAGCGCTGCGGCTGGTGAACTCTGCCGGCGAAAGACTTCTTCAGCAGGCTTCTCCCAGATTGCTCGGCAGGACGGCCGCGGAGCTGGGATTGAAAACATGTCTCTCCGCCGAGAATGCCTCGGTGATCCCATTGCACTTCAATAGCGATGCGCGCTGGTTCTTACGGCGAAGCTCGTTTCGACAACGGGGAGTGCCACACACCCTGGTCGTGCTCTCGGATGTGAGCCGGGCCCTGCGGGAAGAAGAGCGACTCGCCTGGCAGCGCCTGATTCGGGTAATGGGTCATGAATTGAATAACTCGCTGGCACCCATCAAGTCAATCGCCGGAAGCCTGCATGCGCGGCTCGCCGGAAGCACGTTGGCCCCGGATGAGCGTGAGGACTTCGGACGCGGGCTGGGCATCATCGAGGCCCGTGCCGCGTCACTCAATCGCTTTCTTCAAGCATATCGGCAATTGGCGCAGATGCCGCCGCCTGTCCTGAAGAAATCGAACCTGTCACCACTGGTGACGCGCGTGGCTGGATTTGAGACCCGCATAGAAGTCAAAGTGATTCCTGGACCTGAGGTCACCCTGATGGCAGATCCGGATCAGCTCGAACAGATGCTCATCAATCTAGTGCGCAACGCGGCCGAAGCAGTGCTGGAGGGTCCGCCATCCAAGGGCGTAAACGAGGCTGATTCCCCTCCGAGGAACAGCTTCCAGCCGGCCGTCAGTATTGGCTGGAAGGTGCTCGACAAAGCTGTGGCCTTAGTCATAGAAGATAACGGTCCGGGCCTTTCGAATCCCAGCAACGCGTTTGTTCCGTTCTACACCACCAAACCTTCCGGAAGCGGGATCGGCCTTATCCTGTCGCGGCAAATCGCGGAAGCGCATGGGGGCTCGCTCGAACTTACCAACCGGCCCGACGAGCGAGGCTGCAGAGCGAGAGTCATTCTCCCGCGGCCAGCCTTGCAGCCATGTTGACAGCTGCGGGCAGTAACTCCATTGCCTGGTGACAATATCTACGCAGGAAGCGCGCAGCTAACTGACCGCGAGTCACTCTCAAGGACGCCGGTTACAGCGAAACGCGCTGCACCCGGCGGATCCCGGCGCCGGTGGCGTATTTGCTCTACCTGCATCAAAGGAATTCGCGCTCTACATCCTTTACTGTATGGCGACTACATGCTGTACGGTATCGAACTGGATGTGAAAGTTCGCTACAATTCAAATTCCCGAAGGTCCGGTTCTTCTTTATTTCTAGGGCTTGAAATGTCTGCAATTCGGATTCTAGTCGTCGATGACCACGAGGTGATCAGGCGAGTGATTTGTTCGCTTCTTTCCAGTGATCCCACCCTCGACGTGGTTTGTCAGACGGCGGACGGGGAACAGGCGGTCCTCAAGGCCAAGGAACTGCAGCCGGACTTGGTCCTGCTTGATATCAGTTTGCCGGGGATAAGTGGCATCGAAGCAGCAAAGCGTATTCGCAAGATCTCGCCGAATTCGCACATCATCTTTCTAAGCCAGCACGATTCGCTGCAAGTGGTGGAGAGTGCAATGCGCATGGGCGGCCACGGATACGTTGCCAAGATCGATGCGGGATCGGAGCTCCTCAGGGCGATCAGCACTGTGAGTGCAGGTGGGCAGTTCATCAGTCAGCGGATTGTGTCCCAGGGCTGGAGAACGAATCAGCCAGGCCGCGCCGATACCTGACCGACGCGGAACTAGAGGATTGCCGGCCCCGCGACTCCGCCCTCGCCCGCTTCAAGGCCGAGGGCAAGATGCCCTCGGGACAGCCGGCAAGATGCCGGCGCTACTCTTACTTCTCGAACAACCGGAAGGTGAGCCCCACGGCGAATCCGATGGGATATCCCGGCGTTCCGTGCACGCGAAACCGGTAAGGGGTGTTGGGGAACTGCCGTCACTGGAGTAACACGAAGCTCACATTTGTGCTACCCTGACGCTTGCCGTGCCCGTTTATCCACGAGTAATGGGCGCGCTCCGCGCCATTTCAAAGCGATGCGGATCCATTGCCTGACGCATGCACATTCCTGACGGCTATCTGAGTCCTTCGACTTGCGCCCTGCTCTACGGCACCGCGATACCCTTCTGGTACACGGCGTTCGCTCGCGTCAAGCGACTGATGAACACGCGCCTGGTACCGCTGCTTGCGGTGGCCAGCGCGTTCTGTTTTGTCATCATGATGTTTAACGTTCCCCTCCCGGGCGGGACTACGGGGCATGCGGTGGGAGTGGGGGCGGCGACCGTCGTGCTTGGGCCCTGGGCATCCATGCTCTCGGTATCGATTGCGTTGCTGATCCAGGCAGTGTTTTTTGGAGACGGCGGAATCACCACCTTCGGCGCCAACAGTTTCAACATGGCGATTGTGGGTTCCCTGGTCGCGCATTTCACCTACCGGGCGGTGGCAGGCCGGACGGCGGTCACGTCCTCGCGACGAGTTATCGCCGCAGCGCTGGCAGGGTATACAGCTATCAACGTTGCGGCACTTCTTACCGCATTCGAGTTGGGAATTCAGCCGCTGTTCTTCAAGGACGCGAGCGGCGCTCCTCTGTATGCCCCCTATGCGCTCCACATCGCGATTCCTGCGATGATGCTGGGCCATCTGACTTTCGCTGGATTGGCGGAACTGTTCGTGGCGGGCGGAGTGGTTGCTTATTTGCAGCGTACGAATCCTGCATTGCTGGGACAGAGATCTGCTGCCGGCGCTAAGGAGGATGCCTCGCCGGCCGCAGCCTCGGGTTGGAAGACGACCCGCCCGCTTTGGATTCGTCTAGCTCTGCTCATGCTTCTGACCCCTCTCGGAATTCTGGCGGCGGGTACGGCCTGGGGGGAATGGGAGGCGAAAGATTTTTCCGATGCGCAAATGCGGCGGCAGATCACGGCCGCCTCAGGCCAGGTCGCGCCTCCCTCCGAACAGCCGAGGGGGCTGGCGCGACTCTCTTCTTTATGGAGCGCGCCTTTTCCAAAGTATGCTCCTCCATTTGTGCACCATCCTGCTTTTGGCTATGTGATGTCAGCCATGTTCGGCTGCGGCCTGATTCTTGGGTTCTTCTTGTTCATGGGCTGGATGATCGGCAAGCGCGGCTCAGTTGATTCCGGGACTTCGCCATGACTCGCGCCGGAAAAAACTCGCGCGGAGTAGTCGAGCGTAGTCTTGCGTCTTTTGTTGATGCCCTGGAGCACGCGTTCTATGCCGAGGAGCTGGCCAAGAAAAACGGCCTGCTACAAAAGCTTGACCCGCGAGTCAAAATTGTGGCGATCTTGCCTCTGATCGTCATCGCGGCGCTGGCGCGCCGGTTGTGGGTGATCGCCGTTCTTTTTGCCTTGGCGGTCGCCATAGCTTTGCTCTCAAGTGTTCCTTTGGGTACGCTGGCCAGGAGAGTCTGGTTAGGCGTGCTCACATTCACTGGATTCATCTCGTTCCCGGCTTTGTTCCTCACACCCGGCCCGGCAATCTCCAGTTTGCCGCTTCTCGGCTGGACCGTCACTGCACAGGGATTGCGCGCCGCCATCTACCTCATCATGCGGGCGGAGACGGCTGCGACTTTTTCGGTTCTGCTGGTGCTCTGCACTCCCTGGAGCAACGTCCTCAAAGCGCTGCGCGTGCTCCGGTTGCCGGTGGTACTGGTGGTGGTCCTGGGCATGACCTATCGCTATATTTTTCTGTTGCTGCGAAATGCCCATGACATGTTCACCTCCCGCAAGAGCCGCATCGTGGGCCGTCTCGATGGCCCGGAGCAGCGACGGGCGGCCACGGCCAGCGTGGGCGTGCTGATGTCCAAAACAATTCAGCTCAGCGGCGATGTGTACCTGGCTATGCGTTCGCGTGGCTTTCAAGGCGAAGTGTATGTGCTGGACGAATTCCGGACCAACTGGTTTGACTGGGCGATGCTGGCTCTATTCATCACGGTAGCGTTTCTGGCTTTCTGGTTTGGACGTTAAGAGTGGTATCAGCACCAGGAAATCTACGCGAAGGTTGCAGGAAGGAAGAGTCGTGACCGTCCCCATCTTCGAAGTACGCGATGTCACCTACAGCTATCGCGAAGTGACCGCGCTGGACGGACTGAATCTCACCATCATGCCGGGCCAGAGAATCGTCCTGCTGGGAGCAAACGGTTCCGGCAAGTCAACGCTGCTCAGCATGCTTGACGGCCTTTGCTTTCCGGAAAAGGGCAGCGTTGCCTTCCAGGGCGAACCCCTGGCAGAGGACCGCCTGATCGGAGAGGTTGAATTCGCCTTCCGGCGCCGGGTGGCGCTGGTGTTTCAGAACCCCGACGTCCAGTTGTTTAATCCGACCGTCTTTGACGAAGTGGCTTTCGGGCCGCTGCAGTTGCATTGGCCCAAGGAGCAGGTTCGTCTTCGCGTCAGCGAGATTTTGGAGCAGATGGAGATCGGCAATTTAAAAGACCGATCGCCTCATCACCTCTCGACCGGAGAGAAGAAGCGGGTTGCGTTGGCCTCGGTGCTGATCCTCGATCCTGAAGTCCTCCTCCTGGACGAACCCACCGCCGCGCTTGACCCCAAGAGCGAGAGCCAGATGATCGATTTTCTGGTGAGTTGCAGCGGCGGCCGCAAGACGGTGGTCACGGCCACTCACGATCTCGACCTGGTGGAGGACGTCGCGGACTACTGTCATATCTTCCGGCGCGGCCGCATTGTCGCGGCAGGCACGCCGACAGAGATCTTGAACGACCATGCACTGCTGCTCAATACGAATCTCGTTCACGCCCATCGCCACGCGCATGCTCCAGGCGAGCTTCATTCCCATCCTCACCGCCACGGCCACCGACACTGAGCTTGCATGCCAGAGCGATACCTCAGCAGCGAGGCTAAGCTTGTCGCCCAGAGGTGGCGCCGGGCTGTCTGCCGGTGATACGTTCTTACTGTCAGTCTTACTCGCGGCACTTCGCCGCCGATGGCACCTTCACGAATATTCTGGGAATGTTTTTCACCGGGCATGATGCGTTTCGGGAGAGACATGACCAAATCTTCAAGGGGGCATTCCGCGGAACGACCAAGCAGGAGGATGTTGTTTCCATTAGGTTCTGGCGGCCGGATGTTGCCGTTGTGGAAACGCTGCAAACGGTAAACGGCGTTCAGAAATTGTTTCCGGGCACAAGCGCCGACGCGAAGGGACGCCTGCGGACCCGGTTACTGCAAGTCTTCGTGAAGAATAATGGTGAATGGAAAATCGCGGTGTATCACAATGTGGATGTGAAGCCCGGCGTCTCCGTGCCAGAGCCGCAATAAGGGCCTCAATTGCCACGTTTCACTGCCAAGACTAATCGCCAGCGGGCGTGGGCCGCGGAGAGAGCGGCGCCATCTGGTTCGGATCCACGTGGCTTTGGCGTCCCAGCATCAGGCGGAGGCGATCGAGATAAAGATAGACGACGGGCGTGGTGAAGAGAGTGAGCGCTTGGCTCATGATCAGGCCGCCGACAATCGTGATTCCGAGCGGCCGCCTCAGTTCCGACCCCGTGCCTGTGCCCAGGGCCAGGGGAAGTCCGCCCAACAGCGCAGCCATGGTGGTCATCATGATGGGGCGGAAGCGGCGAATGCAGGCTTCATAGATTGACTCTGCCGGAGTTTTGCCTGCACGTTCCGTCTCCAGGGCGAAATCGATCATCATGATGGCGTTCTTTTTCACAATGCCAATGAGCAGGATGATGCCGATCAGTCCCATCACGTTGAGCTCGCTGTGAGTCAACAACAAGGCGAGGATGGCGCCGACGCCGGCGGAAGGCAGGGTGGAAAGGATGGTGATGGGATGGATGTAACTTTCGTAGAGCATGCCCAACACCAGATATACCGTGATCAGCGCCGCCAGAATCAGCAAGGGCTCGCTGGCCAGGGAGGATTGGAAGGCCGCCGCCGTCCCCTGAAAGCTGGCGTTGATGGTGGGAGGAAAGTTGATGGCGCGCTGCGCTTTGTCGATCGCGTCCGTCGCGGCGCCCAGAGACACGTCAGGGGCGAGATTGAAAGACAACGTCACCGAGGGATATTGGCCCTGATGGCTGACCGCCAGAGGCGTGTTGGAAGGACCGAAGTGAGCAAAGGAAGACAGGGGGACCGCCGTCCCGTTGGCGGCGCGAACGTAAATATTCTGCAACGCGTCGGTACTGTTGGAAAACTGCGGAGCCACTTCCATGACCACGTGATATTGGTTCAACGCCTTGTACATGATTGACACTTGGCGCTGTCCGAAGGCGTCGTATAGAGCATTATCGACATCCCCTGCGTCCACGCCGAGCCGCGCCGCAGTGTCTCGGTCAATGATGACAGTGGCTTCGAGTCCCTTGTCCTGCTGGTCGGTATTGACGTCGCGCAGCTCGGGCAGTGAGCGCAACTTCTGCAGCAGGAGCGGGGACCAATAGTTCAGGTCATTCAGGTTCTCGCCCTGCAGAGTGTACTGAAACTGTGCCTGGCTCTGGCGTCCGCCGATAGTGAGGTCCTGCGCCGATTGCATGAAAAGAGTGGCCCCAGGCACCACGGCCAGCTTGCGCCGCAGCCGGCCAATCACCTGGTCGGCGCTTATCTTGCGCTGGGACAGCGGCGTCAGCGTGACGAACATGCGGCCGCTGTTCGCCGAGGTGTTGCCGCCGGCGAACCCCACCACGGTTTCGACCGCGGGGTCTTGCATCACGATGGACACAAACTGCTTCATCTTTGCCTGCATGGCGGCGAACGAAATATCCTGTGCCGCTTGCACTGATCCCATCACGCGTCCCGTGTCCTGCTGCGGAAAGAACCCCTTAGGAACGACAATGTAGAGATAAACGCTGAGCGCCGCCGTCCCGATCGTGATCAGCAGGGTCAGGGGCTGGTGGCGGAGAACCAGTTTCAACGCGCGGCTATACAGCCTAAGAGTCGTGTCAAAAATCTTCTCGCTGAAGCGATAGATTCGGCCGTGCTTCTCTTGGTCCGCCGAACGGAGAAATTTCGCGCACATCATCGGAGTTAGAGTGAGAGAGAGCAGCAGCGAAACCGCGATGGCCACGCTCAGAGTGACGGCAAACTCCCGGAACAGACGGCCGACGATGCCTCCCATCAGCAGAATCGGAATGAAGACCGCCACCAGCGACGTGCTCATGGAGAGCACGGTAAAGCCGATCTCGCGGGCACCCCGGAACGCGGCTGCCACCGGAGCCATGCCATCCTCAATATGGCGTGTGATGTTTTCCAGCACCACGATGGCGTCGTCTACCACGAAGCCGGTTGAAATGGCGAGCGCCATCAGGGAAAGATTGTCCAGGCTGTAGTTCAGCAGGTACATCATTCCGAACGTTCCCACCAGCGACAACGGGACCGCAACGCTGGGGATGATCGTGGCCCGGAAGGTGCGCAGAAACGCGAAAACCACAAGAATGACCAGGATGACGGAAATAATCAATGTGACTTCGATGTCATGCACCGAGGCCCGCACCGTGGTGGTGCGATCCATGACAACGCTTACGTCAATCGCCGGCGAGATGGAGGATCTCAGCAGGGGCAGGGTGGCGCGCACGCGGTCCACGGTGGCTATGATGTTCGCGCCGGGCTGCCGGAAGATGATGATCAGGACCGCAGGCTTCCCGCTGGATAGCCCCATATTGCGGATGTCTTCCACGGAATCTGCCACGCTGCCCACATCGCCCAGTCGCACGGGCGCGCCCTTGTTGTAGGAAACGATCAAGCGGCGATACTGATCAGCGGTAAAGATCTGATCATTGGCGTCCAGAGTCCAGGCATTGATCGGACCGTCGATCGCGCCTTTCGGCCGGTTGGCGTTGGCGCTGCCCAGGGCGGTGCGGACTGTGTCCAGGCTGATGCCCAACTTGTTCAGCAAAGTGGGATTCAACTCGGCACGAACCGCAGGTTTGGCGCCTCCGCCTGCGAACACCTGTCCGACTCCTTCCACCTGCGCCAGTTTCTGGGACAGGATCGAATCGGCGGCGTCGTACATGCGCGGCAAAGTGATGATGTCGGAGGTGAGGGCCAGAATGAGGATGGGCGCGTCCGCCGGATTCACTTTCCGATAGGTAGGATTACCCGGCAAGTTGGCGGGAAGCTGGCTTCGGGCCGCGTTGATGGCGGCTTGCACATCGCGCGCCGCCGCATCGATATTGCGATTGAGGTCGAACTGCAAGGTGATATTGGTTGACCCCAACTGGCTGGTCGAAGTCATCTGGTTGACGCCGGCGATGCGGCCGAACTGGCGCTCCAACGGGGTTGCCACCGCCGAAGCCATGGTCTCTGGGCTCGCGCCCGGCAGTCCGGCCCCGACCGAGATGACCGGGAACTCGACCTGGGGCAGCGGAGCGACCGGCAGGTAATTAAAGGCCAGCGCCCCCGCCATGAGCAGCGCTGCTGCCAGCAACGAGGTGCCAATCGGACGCTTAATGAATGGCGCGGAAATATTCATGCCCGAATCCAAAGACGGCTAGTCCGCCGGGGCCCCGCTCGGCTCCTCAATAGTGTTGCCGATGTTCAAGTGTGAGAAACGCTGTGCCAGCCGGTCGAACCAGAGATACACGACCGGCGTGGTGTAAAGCGTGAGCAACTGGCTCACCAGCAGGCCGCCGACGATGGTGATGCCCAAGGGGTGGCGCAACTCCGATCCGGTGCCGCTTCCCAGTGCCAGCGGAAGGCCGCCCAGCAGCGCCGCCATAGTAGTCATCATGATGGGACGGAAACGCAGCAGGCAAGCCTGGAAGATCGCCTCTTCCGGCGGTTTGTGCTCCACCCGTTCCGCTTCGAGTGCGAAGTCGATCATCATGATGGCATTCTTCTTCACGATACCGATCAGAAGGATTATGCCGATCAGCGCTACCACTCCCAGATCGTTGCCGGTCAACAGCAGCGCGAGAATCGCGCCCACGCCAGCCGAAGGCAGTGTGGAAAGGATGGTCACAGGATGAATGTAGCTTTCATAGAGCACGCCCAACACGATGTACACGGTGACGATGGCGGCCAGAATCAGCCAGGGCTCGGAGGAAAGTGAGTTTCGAAACGCCGCGGCCGTTCCCTGGAAGCTGGTATGAATGCTGGGCGGAAGATGAATGTCCTGTTCCGCCTGCTGTATCGCTTGCGTCGCCTCTCCCAGAGAAACTCCCGGCGCCAGATTGAACGACAGCGTGACCACCGGGAACTGCCCCTGGTGATTCACTGCCAGGGCCGTGTTGGAAGTCTGAAAGTGACTGAAGGACGCAAGCGGGACCTGCATCCCGGTGTTGGAGTGCACGTAAATATTCTTCAGCGAATCGGGATTTTGCGAAAACTGCGGGTCCACTTCGAGTACCACGTGGTACTGGTTCAACTGGGTAAAAATGGTAGAGACCTGGCGCTGCCCGAAGGCGTCATACAGAGTATCGTCGATCGCCTGGGGCAATATGCCCAAACGCGACGCGGTATCACGATCAATAACCAGCTCGGCCTTGAGGCCGCCATTCTGCTGATCGGTGGCGACGTCGCGCATAGAAGGCAGCTTACGCAGTTCATCGACCAGTCGAGTGGCCCAGACCGACAGCTCTTGCGCGTCGGCATCTTCCATCGAGTATTGGTATTGGGTACGGCTGACCCGGTCTTCCACCGTCAGGTCCTGCACCGGCTGCATATACAAGGTGATGCCGTTGACCCGGGCCAGCTCCGGCTGCAGCCTGCGGATAATATCGGTGGCGGCTGTTTTGCGCTGGTCACGCGGCTTCAGGTTAATCTGAATGCGTCCGCTGTTCGGGGTGGAGTTGGTGCCATCGATTCCGATAAAGGACGAAAGGCTTTGCACGTCGGGATCTTTGAGAATGACCTGGGCCAGCGCCTGCTGGCTCTTGGCCAGCGCGGGGAAGGAAACATTCTGCGGTCCTTCCGAAATGCCAAGAATCACGCCCGTATCCTGCACCGGGAAAAAACCTTTGGGCACCACCACGTACAGAAACAGCGTCAGGACCAAAGTGCCGACGGTGACCAGCAGGGTGATGGTCTGGTGCTGCAGCACAAATTTCAAAGTGCGGCCGTAAAATTCGATGACCCGGTTGTAGAAATTTTCCGTGGACCTGTAAAAACGGCTTTGATGTTTAGGATCATGCCGCTTCAGGAGTTTGGCGCACATCATCGGCGTCAGGGTCAGCGATACCACGGCCGAAACCAGAATGGTGACCGCCAGGGTCACGGCAAATTCGCGGAACAACCGTCCCACGATGTCGCCCATGAACAGCAAGGGGATAAGCACCGCAATCAGCGATACCGTCAGCGACACGATGGTGAAACCAATCTGGCCCGCTCCCTTCAAAGCGGCTTCCAGCGGCGATTCGCCCTCTTCCAGGAAGCGCTCGATGTTTTCAATCATCACGATGGCGTCATCGACCACAAATCCGGTGGAGATGGTCAACGCCATCAGGGTCAGGTTGTTCAAGCTGTATCCAAGCAGGTACATGACCCCGAACGTTCCCACCAGCGAGAGCGGGACGGCAACGCTGGGAATGACGGTGGCCGAGAGGTTCCGCAGGAACAGGAAGATCACCATCACCACCAGCCCGACGGTGAGCATCAGTTCAAACTGAACGTCTTTCACCGACGCTCGAATGGTTTCGGTACGGTCGGTAAGCACCTGCACTTTGATCGCCGCGGGCAGCGACGATTGCAGTTGTTTCAGGAGCAGCTTGACCCGGTCGGCGACGCTGATAATGTTGCTGCCGGGCTGGCGCTGAATGTTTACGATCACCGCCGGGGTCGTGTTCATCCAGGCGGCCTGCTTAACATTTTCGGCGCTATCGATGGCGGTGGCGATATCGGAAAGCCGGACCGGCGCTCCGTTCTTGTAAGCCACCACCACGTTGTTGTACTGCGCGCTCGAACTCAACTGGTCATTGGCGCCGATGGTGAAGGACTGGCGTGGGCCGTCGAGCACGCCCTTGGCCTGGTTGACATTGGCCGCGGCGAGCGCGGTGCGGATATCTTCCAGACTCAGTCCGTAGGAAGCCAGCGCCGTGGGATTGGCCTGGATCCGCACCGCCGGTTTCTGTCCGCCGCTGATCGAAACCAGACCGACGCCCGGAAGCTGGGAAATCTTCTGGGCCAGCGCGGTGTCCGCCAGGTCCTCCACTTTCGAAAGCGGCAGAGTATCCGAAGTCAGCGCCAGCGTGAGAATGGGGGAATCGGCTGGATTCACCTTGCTATAGATCGGAGGATTAGGCAGGTCGCGCGGAAGATACGTGGTGCCGGCGTTGATTGCGGCCTGGACTTGCTGTTCCTCGACGTCGATATTCTCATTGAGATTGAACTGCAGGGTAATGATGGAACTGCCCAGGGAACTGGTCGAAGTCATCTGGCTCAGTCCCGGGACTTGGCCAAACTGGCGCTCCAGAGGCGCCGTCACCGATGATGCCATCACGTCGGGGTCCGCGCCGGGATAGAAGGTCACAACCTGGATGGTGGGATAGTCAACTTCGGGAAGAGCGGAAACAGGAAGCTGAGTGTAGGCAACCACGCCGACTAGCAGAAGCCCGATCATCAACAGAGTTGTCGCGACCGGGCGAAGAATAAAAAGCCGCGACGGGTTCATGGCGCTCCCGTAGGAGAAGACTGTGCAGGCTGGTACTGTGTGGCAGGGGACTGTGCGTTCCGGTTTTCGCCCCCGGCCCCCGTGTGCGGATCCACTTTGGTTCCGGCTTGCAGCTTGTCCTGCCCGTCCACCACTACTACATCTCCAGGGGCGACTCCGCTGGCGATCGATGCCACGTTGCTCTGAGTGAACGAAACCGTGACCGGGCTCACGGCAACCGTTTTATCGGGTTTGACCGTAAATACATAGCTTCCCTGGGGGCCGTTCTGGACCGCGACTGAAGGAATCGTGATGCTGCCTTTGTGCGTCTCCAGCAGCAGCCGCACGTTAACGAACTGGTTGGGCCAGAGGGCGTCGTCCGGGTTGTCGAACATTGCTTTTAAACGTCCGGTCCCGGTGGTCTGGTCAATCTGATTGTCGATGGTCAGCAACTTGCCGGTGGCTAACCGGGTTTGATCGTCCCGGCTGTAGGCTTCGACTGGAAGCGTGCCCTTGTGCATGTGCTGGGACACATTGAGCAGACTGTCTTCCGGCAGCGTAAACAGGACCGCAATGGGCTGCAACTGGGTGATCACCAACAACGGGGTTGTATCGGCGGCATGCACCATGTTGCCCACATCCACCAGCCTCAGTCCGATGCGGCCGCTGATCGGAGCCGTGATGTGCGAGTACACGAGGTTCAACTTAGCATTGTCGATCGCTGCCTGGTCGGAGCGGACCGCTCCCTCCAACTGGTCTGCAGTGGCCCTCTGCGTATCCACCTGCTGTCGGGACATCGCTCCCGAATCATCCAGCAAGCTCTTGAAGCGCTCGTAATTCAGGCGCGCGTCCTTCAGTTGGGCCTGGTCGCGGAACAAAGCTGCCTGGGCCTGGTCGAGGGCGACCTGGAATGGACGGGGATCGATAACCGCCAGCAGGTCTCCCTTATTCACGTGCTGGCCTTCCGTGAAATTGATCTGGGCCAGTTGTCCGTCCACCCGGCTCTTCACGCTGACCGTGTTGGAAGCGGTTACGCTGCCCAGCCCTTTCAGGAACACGGGCACGTCGCGACGTTCGGCTGTGGCGACGGCGACAGGCACCGCCATCTGGGTGAAGGCCCGAGCCGTATTAGGTTTGGAGCCCGCGTTGCACCCGACCATGGAGACGGCTAACGCCGCTAAGGTGAGGGTCGCCGCGAGGAGTCGTCGAGGCGATTTGCTGGTTCGCCGCGTCCGCGTCACGTCCGCTTCTGGCCCGCGCCAGTGGTTCTCGATCGGAATTCGCACTCTGTCGCTCCCCCGAACGCCGCTCCCATTCTCTCAGCGACGCAACAAACCGTAAGCATTTGACTCCAAAAATTATATCCCGGTTGCGACTTATCTTCCGCTTTTACAATACTTTACATTTTGTAAATGAAGTTCCGATCCAGACCGTTAGAGCACAGTGGGAACCGCCGCGATTCGCGCTGGCTCTGCGGGCCTGATCAGGTGGCCCTGGAGCGCCCTACGCCGGGCCCAGATTGCAGAAAGCGGTTGATTTACCAGGGTTAAGGCTGGCGGAGGAGGATGACGTCGCAAACACTTTATAACTCTACCGATTGGCGTCAATACGGGAAACACTGTACGCGTCTGGCGCTAAGGGAGGATGTTAAGGCGGATCCGAGGTCTCAGTGCCGCCGAGGCACGATGAGATCTCGGTCGTGAATCACTCAACCATTATTTATTGGCGCAGAGATTTCAGGTAAGAGATCACCTGCCAAAGCTGCTGATCCGGCAACCTCGCCCATGAAGGCATGCCTTTTTTCATGTTTCCGTTTACCAGCAGCCAGTGCAGATCGCCTTCAGTGGCCTGGTGCTGCACTCGTTCACTCTTCAATGGCGGACGTTTCTTCGTTCCTTCGGCATCCTCACCATGACAGTGCGAACAACGATCCACGAAAATCCTGCGCCCGGCGGCGATGGCGTCGTCCTGGCCGCCATAGGGGCTGACCTTTTCGTGATCGCGTGCGGGTACGTTCCTCATCCAGCTGCCGTCGGCGGCGCCGAACATAACTGCGGCCGGGGCCAGAACCAGCACAAGCGCGAGCGACAATCGGCGAATCATGGGGCACCCCGATGAAATCGGCTGAAGAGCTGGTCGATCTCGTAGGAAACTCCAAAGCGGTACAAGCGCGGAATGCTGTAGTTGTTCAACCCAAACTGGGGAGAGAACGAGAGCGTCATCCCGTTAGGCCCTTCCCAGTTGATCAAAGGACCCAGATAGTGCGATGTCAGGTGTGTGCCAAAGCTGTAGCGGTCTCCCAACCCGCCATACATCTCAGCTCCAGCTTGAAATTTCTCGCCGCAGAACGTGCAGTTGTGAGCGCTCGCCGCCAGGCTCAACGGACGGCTTGCGGCTACGGCGTATCCAAATTCCCAAGGCTCGTTGGAAAGATTCTTCTCCGCGATGATGTTTTCGCTGATGTTCCATCCGTGATAGTTGCTGCCCAGAATCAGCTTGAGCTCCAGTTCTCTTTCTTTGTCCTGCCGGGCCGCCGCATTGGACTCGAGAAAATCATCCCTGCCGTCGTGGCCGACTACTTCGCGCAGGGCTTTGTCCGCGCTGGTATTTTCAAATTCGATGTAGATCACGGGATTGATCCAGTGTTCACGCAACAAAGGGCGAAAGCGGTTTTCCCAACGGTAGCCGGTAAAGATGGTGCTGTCGTGCTGCGTTATCTGGCCGTCGAGATAAAACTCTGACGTCCACCAGGCGGTGACGCCATACTCGAACTCAATATTGCTGCCAATAAACCGGTTTCCGGCTGGCGGCTTTCCCAGCACGCTGAAGAACTCGATTTCGAGATTCCCCGGCTCTTCCATTTCATGAGAATAGGTGACGAAGTAGGGCCGTTCCTGCGCCCGGGAGGCGCCAATGAAAACCGCGACAAACAGACAGAGAACCACGACTGGTCTCATAGAGGGGATTAGGCCGTCCGTAGTTGCAAACCGGTTGCAACTTAGGACCTTCATGACTCTAAGCGGTCGCTCTTGGACGGGTCAATCATCGCTCAGATTTTCTGTTGCATCCCGGTTGCAACTAGATGCAACGGCGGCGTTCTTGAAGCGGAGGATGAGCGCATGGAAAGGCATGGGGAACAGGGGGAGCGGACGCCTTCGCAAAAGCACGGGCAGCACGGCAACAGGGGCTTAGTCCTTGGGTTGATCCGTGGTGCGGCACTGCGCGCAGTAACCACCGACCTCAAGCCGGGTGACCACGATATGGAAGCGGCAATCTCTCTGGATTTGCCCCTTCAATCGATCAAAGAGATCACTTTCGAATTCCGTAATCTTGCCGCAGCGCAGACACGCCATGTGGATGTGGTCCCGCTGCGGGCGGCGTTCGTAGAAATGCTTCTCGCCCTGCATATGCATGAGGTCGAGTTCGTCAATCAGTCCGTGACGCTTGAGCAGTCCGAGGGTGCGGTAAACCGTGACCCGGTCAATCTGCGGGTCCAGCCGGCGAGCGCGCCGCAGCAACTGGCTGGCATCAAGGTGCTGTTTCGCGGTTTCCACCACGCTGAGAATGGTGCGGCGCTGGCGGGTCATGCGCAGCCCACGTGACATCAGTTCAGCCTGGAGACGTCCGGGAATCTCGGTTTCGGGTAATGGCATGGGGGCGATCCTTATTGCAACTGGTATGCAACATTATAACCCGGCCCCCCTGATCTTCCCAGAAAAACTCCAATCTCAGCGCGCGCCAGGGCGGGACATCCCGTGAAGGCGGGCCGCGGCGCTTTCCAGTCCAGAATTTGAGTCTGTTATTTTGTGCCCGGCATCAGCGCGTCAAGCATTTTCTCAAGGAGCCGTCTGCGTGGTGGGTTGCAGTTCATTGCCGCTCGGTATTTGTCGATCCAATCCGGTTCTGCGTTAGGTGCCGGACTGGTATGCTCCGGAGCGGGAATTTCCGGTCGCGGGGAGCACCCAGTGACCGCCTGCAGTCTGCGTTGGTCCCCGTAAGCGAGCGTCACGAAACGGAAAGGCTGCTGCGTCCATGAGACAGGGGTCAACATCTCTGCCGCGCCCAGCACCGGTCCATTTTGGGTCAGGAACATTACCTTGATGCGGGTGCCCCGAATCACAGGTTTCGGCAAGCAGAGAAGACCGCCGGTGGAGGAGAAAACCTCCAACCTGCCTGTCACGCAGCTGCCGCTGGGGAAGCGAAGTACCGCAGGAGTGTATTCGGCAGTTCGGATGCGCGGGGCTCGGGATGCGAGCAATGGGGGCGGGTAAGTCATGTTAAAAGGGAAGTATGGTGCTTGCCCTTGGCCAGGGAGGAGATTACGAAAGGGAGTGGATGGGCGAAGTTACCCAGCTTTCTAGCCTATTGGCGTACTAATAATGCCACGCGCGGGAAGCGGAACTGTCCGGCGGCATCGTCAATCACATTGACCTGGCAGGTGTAGAAACCGGGTTTGAGCTGGGTAAGCGGCACGTCAAGCTGGAAAACCGCAGCCTTGCGGTCGGGCGCATTCAGTTGCTCGCTCTCGACTAGCGGAGTCTCATACGCCTTGGTATTTCCGCGGAAGAACGCGACATTGGTCAGCAGGCGGATGGCCGGACTGCTGCGATCATTCGCGGGCGCGTTGGTATTTGTGGCCCCATGCGCCGGGTCATAGACCTCGTAGTAGAAGTACAGGTGCTGGCCGGCGGAGAACACATGAGTGACGCTGGGAATTACCTCTGACCCATCGCGCACCAGCGGGTTGTCGCTCTTGTGCTTGCCGGCCGGCTGCAACTGGTTTGCCAGCACAATCGAACTCATCTTTACCGGGACCGATTTCAGGTCGGGTACGGTGAGATCGGTTTCGAATGAGCCCAGTCGCCCGCTCTGGTTCTCGCGCACCACAAACTTGAGATGATAGGTGCCGGGTGGCAGGACGAAACCGCTGTTGTATTGCACGTTCTTGCGTTCTACCAGCTGCGATGTGTTCAGCGCCAGCTTGACCGTGTCCCGTATCTGACCCACCGGACGCTTCTCCGGATCGGTCACGATGCCCAGAACATCCAGCGTGGCGCGGTCCTGGTCGTTGTTGTGGGTGAAAGGAATCTGGGAACCGGGCACGACCACTGACACGGGCACATAAAATTTGCGGTCAGCGATGCGGAAGTAGGCGGCGGACAAATATACCGGCAAATCGGTGGTCGGGAGATCTGAGGCCAGCTCTTCGTCCAGCTGGCGTTCGCGATCGTCGCGGGTGGAATGCTGGAAGTCGGCGGGAGCGTAGTAGCCGCGGCGGAAGTCGATCTTGACACCGGGCCGGTTGACCCTGACGGTGATCCGCCGGAAGCGCCCGTCCCGCGCCGAATTCGTGCTGTGATACCCCAGAAGGTAGTACAGCGAAGTGTCCTGCTGCACGCCGGTAAACACCCTGCCAAAATCGTTCGAGTCGAGAAATGCGCGCCCGCCGGTGTCGCCAGCCAGGGTGACCAGCGTTTCCTGGGTGGTGGCATTGGAATCGAACTGGCCGGCCACGGACTTCCCGGAGTAAGGTGAAGTCCCGCGCAAGCTGGCATTCTGGGCTTCGCCGCCTGGCACCAGGGCCTGCAGGCCGCGAATATCCATGGTGTAAATGGCCATATTGGCCCGCACTGCGGCGTTGGTCGCGGAACGCAGCTGCGACTGGTTCTCGATGCCGGTGCGGTCCATGCCGCTGGAGAAATAGATCAGAGATTTCTTTTCATTGATCGTCCCCAGCTTGTCGGCGATCGAGCGCAGGGCCTGCAGCCGGCGATCGGTGTTGAAGATGTTGTACTCGGTGTCGTCCACGGTGAACGACCCGCCGGTTTCGGATGTGCCTTCGGTTGTGCCCGTGCTGCCTTCTTCGAAGCCCGCGCCGGAGCCAAGATTGAAGGCCTGCAGCGCTTTCTTCAGCAGCGCCCGATCGGAAGTGAAATCCTGATTCACGCTTAGCGTGCTGCCCAGCGAGACCACGGCCACCAGGTCGGCGGCCACCATCTGCTTGTCCACATAGTTCTGGGCCGCGGTCGTCGCCTGGTCAACTTCACCCGGTTGCATGGAGCTGAGATCAAAAAACAGGATGATCAGCCGCCGGTCTTTCAGCGGGCGGGTTGCGAGGGTGGCGGTCGCGTCTGTGGTCTGCGGTTGAACCGGGCGAAGCAACGGCGCTTCGGTGGCGGCAGTTGAAAGCACGGCATCGGTATTTTCCAGATCGAAAGAGAGCACCTGCTGCGGCCTGTTATCTTCGAGAAGGGTAAAGTCTTCGCGCCTCAAGTCGCGCACCGTATTGCCGTTCTTGTCGCGCACGGTCACATTCACCAGCACCAGTTCAGTCTTGGAGCGGAAGGTGTACTCGCTGGACGATTCCTGCGAAGTAACGCCGGTGCACAGCATCACGACTACCAGCAGAGACGCGAGGATGGAGCGACGGGCGTCCTCGCCCGTCTTCTGGAAGAACCTGTGCCCGCAATTGGTGGCCATGCGCATCAGAATCTGAACCTCGCAGTCAGTTGCAGGGAACGCATCGCGCCCACCGAAATCACCCGGCCGTAGGTGGGCGAGTTCACGACTGTATCGATCCCAACATATTGGGGAGTATTGAAAATATTCGAGAACTGTGCTCGAAACTCCAGGAAGCGTGTTTCGCTGAGGGGAAAAATCTTGGTGAATGCCATATCGACCTTCCGGCTGCCTGGTCCTTCGATACTATTGCGGCGCGCATCGCCAAACGCGCCTGCCGGAGCCACGAACGCAGCTGTGTTGAACCACTCTTCGATGGACGGATTTGGCAGGCTGACGGACTGCCCCGGCACCACATCAGCTCGCACCGTGCCGTTGGTGCCGCGGCTCACATCCAACCGGTCGCCGAGGATGCGGGGAGTGAAGGGCAGCCCCGAAGCGATGGTCCAGTCGCCGCTCCAATTCCAGTCTCCGAAGATGGCCCGCAACGGGCTGTTGCCCGTGAGCCAGCGCCGGTCGTGGCCGAAGGGAAGCTCCCACAGATAGTCAGCGGTGAAACTGTGCCGCTGATCGAAGCTGGACAAGCCCCGCTCGGCGGCAAGGTCGAAAGCATTCTGCGCCACGTTGGTGGTGCCGGAAACTGCGGTGCGTCCCGCGCCCTGCGCGACCAGGGGCTCGCCGCTTCCGATGGTGGAGGCATTATCGAGCGACTTCGAGAAAGTGTAGCGGCCGCCAATCGAAAAGCCCGCCTGCAGCCGTTTGCGGACGCGGACTGACAATGCGTTAGCGGTCGAATCTCCCACCGAGTCTTCCCAGTAAAACGGCTGCACCCCGGGAAAGAGCACGCCGGTCTCGGTGCGGTTCGGGGCTTCCAGGATGTCGAGCCGTGTGCCTTTGGTTCCGGTGTAGTCAAGGTTCATGATCAGTGTGGGCCGAATCTGCTGTTGAATGTCGACATTCCAGATCTGCACATAGCCCAGGCGGTAATTGGGGTCTACGCCAAAATTGTTGGTAATGGAACCGGGAGGGACGGGTGGAAATCCATCCTGCAGAGTGAGTTGGGTGGTCGCCGATTGCGTGGCCGTCGCCGTGGTTGAAAACGGCGGCTGGAAGGCCATGTTCTGCACAATGCTTTGATAGGCGCTGGTGTTGTAGTTGATGCCATATCCCGCACGCACCACCGTGTTGCGCAGCGGTTTCCAGGCCAGGCCGAGGCGCGGCGCGAAATTATTGCGGTCGGGGCGCACCAGGGTCACGGGAAGCTGGCCGTTGTACGGCCCGGTCTCGCCCACCTGCACGGGGACGGGTGGCGAGATAAAGCCCACCGGCAAGTCCAGATTCACAATGCGATCGTTCAGTTCGGAAAACGGCGAGATGTATTCGTAGCGCACACCCAGATTCAATGTAAGGTTGCCGCGCAGTCGCCACTCATCCTGCACGAACAGGTCCCAGGAATTGCCGCGAAAATGATAGCTGTTGTTACCAAACTGCACCGAAGTCAACTGCGGCAGCCCCAGCAGAAAGTCGGAAAAGTCGTAACCTGAGTTCACACCGGTAAAGGTGAAAGTCCCGCGGGCATTGCTGTCGGTCTGGGTGTTCACCTGAATGCGCCGGAAATCCCCGCCCCAGCGCCAGGTGTGCTTTCCGCGGCGGTAGATCAGGCTGTCAGAAAACGTCCAGGTCTGGTTGCGTAGCAATTGCGGGTTGGTATCGTTCAGGCTGCCGAAGTGAGTGAACGAGAGGTTGGGCAGGCCCCAGTCAAAGGGGTTGGTAGAGACGCCCGTTATGCCGAGATCTCCAGTGATGTCCTGGTTAAAGGCGTAGAGGTTTTGCGTGCTGATACGGGAGCGATTGAAGTCGAGGCGCGCATTGTTGATCACTTTGCCAAAGGTCCGGACGTACCCGATGGGCACGTCGAAGCTGCGGGTGCTGGTATGGCCGCCCACGCTGGGAAAAGGATTGGTCAGGTTCGCACTGGCGGCGTGGTAGTGAAAGCCGAAATTCAAATTATTTCGCGGGCCGCGCTGTCCCCGGCCGCGGCCGTTGCTGGCGGCGCCCAGGGACTGGTTCAGGCGGATATTCAAATCGTCGCTATCGTTGAGCGTCGATGTCACAAAATGAAAGTTCGGCGCGTCAGGAGCCGTGTTGTTTACGTTGGGCAACGGGATGTACTGCAAGAGCCCTTGCGCAGCAGGATTGATGGTCAGCCCGGCGTTTTGCAAATTGTTGCCCGGGATGGGCTGCCCGTTGTTGGGATTGATCAGCTGAACTCCCGCTACTCCGGAAAAAACGCCGCCGCGTTCAACGACGGTGGGCACAAAGGAAAAAGCGTCATAGGGCGAATCGCCGCGTGAGCCGGTGTAGTTCGCAAAGAAAAAAGTCTTGCTACCGCCCTTGTAGATTCCCGGGATGTTCAGCGGCCCGCCCAGCGAGGCGCCGAAGCGCTGCCGCGTGTAGCTGGCTTTGTCCACCGAACTATTGCTGAGAGCATAAGGCGCGGCATCCAGGGCAGAATCGCCGATTGAGTAAAAGGCCGAACCGTGTGGTCGATTGACGTCAAATCTGCCTCTCCCCCCGCCCAGGACCATGGGGCCGCCTCGTCCTCCTCCGCCGCCAAAGCCGCCGAACCTGCCACCAGGACCGCCTCCACCCGGAAGACCACCGCCCGGGCCACCACCGCCCGGGCCACCACCGCCCGGGCCACCACCCAATCCGCCTTCTTCGCGGCCTTCGCGCATCCTCTGCTCCAGTTCGTCGGTGCTCATGCCGAACATGCCCACGCTTGAGTTGCTACCGGAAAACGAAACCGATTCTGTAGCAGCGTCCGCGGCCACGCCCGGGATCGGCATTCCGGCAGGCACAATCTGGTCCGCGCCGCTGCCGTTGCTGGCTTCAGTGCTGGCCAGTCCTTGCAAGACCGACAGGCTCTGAAATCCTCGACCGGCTCTGGCCGTTGCCGGTCGCTGCTGGGCGCGTTCAGCTTGTTGCGTCCGCGAGAGCAACGTCAATTCAAGGTCGGCGCGACTGCTTGCCTCACCCAGGACAATTTCCCCCGTACTCGGCGCGAATGCGGGCATCTCAACTCGCAGCTGATACTTCCCCGGGGCGGCAACCTGAAGCCTGTAGGTACCATTCGTATCCGTGGAAGTTGTAGTCTTGGTTTCGTTGGAAGAGTTAGTTGCGCTTACGGTTGCGCCTGGGATTGGCGTGTTACCCGATTTCACCACGCCGGTAATCGAGAAACTGGGGGGCACGGCCACGTCCTGCCCCAGCGCGCTGACGGCGAGCAGCAGGAGAAGCACGGCGCGCCGGATGGCGATCAACCACGTCCTGGAAGCGAAAGACGTCTGGCGGTCGCACCTGGACTCGGCGCATCTCATGCGCGGACATTCCTATAAATTTCCAGAACCATTAGTATATTCAACACTGCGCAGCCCACCCATCGGGTAAAAACTCGGTCAACAACCGTAAAGTTTCGTAAACCGCCGATTTTTTGAAGGAGATCAATGGTGAAATTAGACGCTAGTAGTTAGCCGCGGTCTACACCTTGGAGGTTACCGCCGGGCGGAGGCAAGCAGGGTGGAACTTATCCCATAACGGGTTGGCCTCAGGTCAGGCGGGCGAATCTGCGATTCGATTCGGGAAAATCCACTCCAGTGAGAAGCCATGCCCCGATGCCGCAAGCTAGCGCTACGAAAATCGAAGAAGCGTGGAGCACAGGCCACGGCGATGGCGGGCTGTGTTTCACGGTGGTGATGAGTGCACCCAATACCAGTGTGGTCACTGCGAGCCATTGGTACAGACGCAAGCCCGCGAATATAGGAGTTTGCGGCTCTCCGCGGTAAGCCTCTTCCACAAATCTTCCTGCGCCGGACAGTATCAGATAAACTCCGCTCACCATGGCGCTGGGAGCGTGCAGCAGATAGATCCGCGTTACGACCAGAGCCACCACGACATTCCACAGCAAGGAATACAGCGGTGTGGCGTGGACGGGAACGCCGCGAAGAGAAAGCACCCGCCAAACCCGCGATCGAGGATGAGCGTAGCGGATGCCTATATTGTCAGCGGCGGCCCTCCCGTGACAGCAACCCTGCACCAGGCAGCGCAGCCGTCCAATGCCTTGGATCCAGGGCGCAGCCACAACCAGCGCCGCCAGGACCGGCCAGATGGGGGTCCGCGTCAGCCAGGCGGCGACACCCCCGCAAGTCCAGGTACCGATCATCCCGCCATAAAAGCCGAGTGGCCGAAGCAGAGCTGGAGAGCCTTCGATGACCTGTGCCCACAACGCGGCTCCGACGCAGCCTCCCAAAAAAATCGCTATTGGTATCGCACTCTTGCCCGGGCCCAGCAGAGTGTCGATAATCCAAATTCCGATGAAGACTCCGGCGCCCGCGTAAGCTCCGTGATTGATCACACGTGACGGCCCCAGCCGCCATTCTTTCCAGGAGTTGGCAACGGTCTCCGAAAAGTTGCGCAGGAAAGACCAAACTCGATCCATCCGAATGACCACTGCGGCCACCAGAAGACCGGCAATCACATCAACCAGGGCGTGCATTCCCGTGGTCACACAACTGGCCGACACCAGCACCGCCCAGGTTCGCCACAATCGTTTTTGCCACGAAGTGTGGGCCAGGGCCTCGGCGGCGATAAACGCCCAGACCACGTGGTAGGAAGGAAACGCAGCGGCGGCACTGTCGTGCCCGCGATCCAAATTCAGCCACTCTCCCAGAAGTCCGCTGGCGGCAAACGGACGAGGCGGGGCAATCAGCGGCACCGCCAGGTAGAAGGGAAAAACCATCATCATCGCGAGCAGGCCACGACTGGAGAACAAGCGAAGGTCGTGCCGCGTGCGAACGATTAACGGAACCAGCAATACCACCACGTAAACACTGTCATAGAGAATCTGGGTCCACGGCAACACAGGCAGGCGGGACTCCAATGGAAAACATGCGATCTTCGCATCGGGCGGGACTCCGAGGACCACGAAAGCTTCGTAAATCAGGAACCATGGCAACAACACGGTCAGATAGCAGCGAATGCGCTCCATCCTGGATGGCGCAGATTGGTCGTCGGCGGGCAAGAGGCGTTGTCCAGGGCACGCGCCGTTGAAGCGTGTCTGCAAATCCGGCAGTTCATATCCCAATACCAGCGCAGCACTAGCCAGGATCACGGTAGCGGACACCAGCCACAGGCCACTGGCAGAACCAGCGGCGATTGCGGTGCCGATGCACACCAGCGAAAAGCCGACATAAATCGGATGAGAAAACAAACTATAAATTCCGCTCGAAACGTAACGCGGAGGAGGGAACGCGTTCATGGGGAGGCCGCCGCCCACCAGCCATAGCGAAGCCATTCCCAGCGCGACCAGCAATGACCCCACCGTGATAGTGCCGACCCCCCAAGGCAAAGAATGAATTGCCGGCAGTTCGACCAATTCGTGGCTTTGCATTGCCCAGACCACCAGCAGAACCGGCAGGGCTACCGTGAACAGCGCCCCATACAACAATTTGCCCAAGGTGGATTTCGTCATTTCCACTTGACGATCTCATGGATCGCCCACCCCGATGCGCTGCTGTTCCCGGTCTGCAATACGCCGCGGCTGCGCCACTTACATTCTTCCACCGACAGCATGTTGTGCGGGAGCAGCTTGGCCAGGTGGGAGACTCCGGCAAAAACCGTTTGTCCGAGCTGACCGCTGCGCAGTACCAGTCCACGATCAAGTTCAAGGCTGGTTCCGCTTGGCGCGAAGAGTATCTCCGATTCCGTGAGCGACTGGATTTCGTGTTCTTCGCTATTATGAATCAGGGTCCGCCATGGCTGCGGACCTCGCCAATCGATCCAGACCAGAGCGTCTTGCTCCGAGAGAAATCGTCCCCAATGCAATTCTTCCAGGGGCAATTTCCAGGGAAGGACCGATAGGGTCAGGCATTCGGCATAGCCCAACCCGGTCATCCGAGTCTTGCCTTGAAGCAGCAGATCGACCTGCGCCATGGGTTGATGACAATGCCAATCAGCGGAACCATCTTCGCCGTCAAAGACGGTTCGCTTCACCGGCGCCCGGAGTGCCCGCCAGGTCCCCATGATGCCGAGGTGAGGCAGGGTGAGAGTCGTGGTGTCGCCCTCCAGCCGAGGAAAGGCGCACTTTCGCAGCGAGGAAGAGGAGTGGGCACGACCGTCCAGGACCGTGAGCAAACTCCCGTAGCGTATGGACAGTTTGTTCCATCGCAGGTTCGCCACATACACAATCGCTGCATCGCCGCTCTCATCGACGCAGTCCAGGTACCACTTCGTAAGCAGAAAGGAAGGTTCTTTAGTCAACTTCTGGATTTCGCTCTCAGCCATCAGGTGCGACCGCAAACAAGCGGAGCTTCAGACGATTGCGGCCGTCACGGAGAGTACTCTACGCCGAAGGGGACAGGTGTTCCAACGTCGGTCCCCAGCAATTCTTGACTTTCGCTAGGGTGAGAATTTGGGGTTAGGGTGGAGCAGCGCTTCAGCGCTGCATTAAGACCTGCGGTTGATGGCGGCTTCAGCCACTGAGCTACTTACACACAGCGGGCTTCCAGTCAACCCTGTGTCCTTGCGGTGACCTGCTCGCTGAACTCCTCAAAGAGTTCACGCTCGCTACTTCCACGCAGAATTCAATTTCCAAATGGTTAATGAGACGACCCTCGCACCACTCCCCTCGGCATAAACTTCTATGCCATCGCTGCCCGGCGGAGGATAAATGCGGTTGGAAAGGACGCGTTCGCCGTCATTCACAAACACCTCGACACTCGACCGGTCCACGAATACCTGCAGCTTGATGCTTGCGCTTTGCTCTACTTTGACCGAGAAACGTCCGGGAAAGTCCTTGCTGAACGAAATCTCGCCGGAGTGCGTCCGGTCAACATAAACCTCGCGATGGACAGCGTCGAAACTTACTAGGGTCTCGGCAGCCTTGCTCTTGCGCAGGCGAAAACCAATTTCGTGTGCTTCCCCAGGTTGTAACTCTGCTTCGAGCTCGTAAACTTCGCCTCTTGTAGCAGTGTCACGCAGCTTCTGGTTTGCCTGGGCCACGCTGGAATTCTCGGTTCGCAGTTTATCGTGCCGCAGGCTTTGCAGTTCCCGCACCGGCCGCTGCACCAGACGCAGCCCATCCGCATAGCGGCGCAGTTTCAACGTACGCGGAACGGATTGCCCTCCGCGCCACAGCACGGTCGGTTCGGTGTTCGCATACTGCCAGTTGCTGAACCAGCCCATCCACACACGCTCCCCGTCGCCGGGCGGCAGGTCGTTCCAGGTGTTGGTGGCGTAGAAGTCCTTGCCCCAATCGGCCCAAAGCGCGGGAGCGTCTGGAACTTCGCTGGCAAAGTTTGCGCCATCGAACTTGCCGATCAGGTAGCGAACTCCCGTGCCGCCGGCCGGCGCCCCCGGATTGCGATTGATGATGAGCACCCACTTCTTTTCGGCAGTGCCCTCAACGGCAAGTTCTATCAGGTCGGGACACTCCCACTGCCCGGCGGTGTCTCCAGCGGGGCCGAACGTAGAACGTTTCGTCCAATGCTTGAGGTCGGGCGAGTCGAGAACCACCAGCGTTCTTGCATCCGCCAGGACCGCGACCATGATCCATTTGTGTTGCGGGGTGTACCAGAACACATTGGGATCGCGAAAGTCGGGTGCATCCAGGTCAGCCACGGGATTGCCGGAGTAGTTCGTCCAGGTCCGGCCGCGGTCGTTGCTGAACGCGATGTGCTGTTTCTGCCGGTCTTTATATGCCGCGGTGTAAATGGCGACCAGGCATGAACGGTCTTGAGGATCGGGATTCTTGCACAGGCCGCTGCTGTTGTTCCAGTCCACCACCGCGCTTCCGGAATAAACCATGTACTGGCCGGGGACTTCATGCAGCGCGACCGGCAGATTCTTCCAGCGCACCAGGTCAGTGCTGACGGCGTGTCCCCAGCTCATGTGTCCCCACACATTGCCTTCGGGATTGTACTGGTAAAACAGGTGATACTCGCCTTTGTAAAAGACCGTCCCGTTGGGGTCGTTCATGAAATTCTGGGGTGGCGTGAAGTGGTACTGCGGCCGCCAGGGCTGATCGTACCCGGGTTCCTGTGCATGCGAGCACGGCAACAGCAGGAAGGAGACTACAAGGAGCAACGGCAGCCACGGCATGATCTTATTCATGGTCGTTGCGGGAAACCGGCTCAAGGTTTGTGCTGGCGCTGCTTTTCGGATTCTTCGATGGCCTTGCGGAACTGCTCGACCGCCGGGACCTGCGGCGCATTCAGCGAGTCCTTCGCGATATAGCGCCAGACCGGCGACGTATCCAGCGGATACTCCATTCGCCCCCGATACACTTCAAAGGTATCGTCAGACGAAATAATCTGAGTGCCGAGTTGCGGGCCTCTGTTCCCCATCCCGCCAGGAAGGGGCTGAGACAGATCGGGGGGACGACCTTGTTGCTGGCCGATGCGCGCGTCACCAATACCAGGCTGAAAGATGACCGGTCGGTCGTCCGCAGGCGAATGGGCAATGATGGGGCCGCTCTTGTTTCCCTTCCGAACTGCGATAATTAGATCCGCGGTGTACGCATCCATCACCAGATCGAACCTGCCCCATTTTGTGATCGCTCTCTCCACTTCATCCTGGGCATTTCGATTGGCCAAGGGAGCGGTCAGAGCCTCGCCCGCATCCGGATGAATCACCACCATGACGGTTTGCGCCCTCAGCACATCTTCCGGGAGCAACTGCTTTTTCTTCTCTTTTGCCTGGATATGGAGAACTGACAGAAGCAGTACCGAGAGAAAAACGATCGAAATACGATGGGACATGATCGCCTCCGGAGACCGTGGCTGCGCCCCTGTGATTATACGACTTGTGGACTTGTGTTGTAGCGCCGGCATCTTGCCGGCTGTCGTGGAGGCGTCCCGCTTCCACCTCTTCGACGAGCGGGCTTTTCGCCCGCTTTAATGCCGGCGGGACGCCGACACTACTCGTGGCAGATTATAATGTCGCGCACGGATGTCTCTTGCCTCGGGAACCAAACTCGGACCTTACGAAATCGAATCGCCGCTGGGCGCCGGCGGCATGGGGGAAGTGTATCGCGCCCGCGATACGCGCCTCGACCGCATCGTCGCGGTCAAGATACTGCCCTCGCATCTTTCCTCGAATCTCGAGGCCAAGCAACGCTTCGAGCGTGAAGCGCGCACCATTTCTTCCTTAAATCATCCTCACATCTGTGTGCTGCACGATGTGGGCAGCCAGGACGGAACCGACTACCTGGTGATGGAGTATGTGCAGGGCGAGAGTCTAGATTCGCGCCTGCAGAAAGGTCCGCTGCCGGTGAAGCAGGCGCTGGAGTGCGGCGAACAGATTTGCGACGCACTGGAGAAGGCGCACCGCGCCGGCATCGTACATCGCGATCTCAAGCCCGGAAACATCATGCTGACCGCTTCGGGTGCCAAGTTGCTGGACTTCGGCCTGGCTAAGCCCGCATCGGGCATGCTTAGCGCCCAGACCCTGACCCGTGCGAGCCTGACTCCCTCTACTCCCACCATGAGTCTCTCGGCACTCAGTGGCCCGCCGGCGACGCTCACCCAGCAAGGCTCGATCGTAGGCACGTTCCAGTTCATGGCGCCAGAAGTGCTGCAAGGACAAGAGGCGGATGCGCGCAGCGATATCTTCAGCTTCGGTTGCGTGCTCTACGAGATGCTCACAGGCAGGCGCGCCTTTGAGGGGAAGAGCCAGATCTCGGTTGCGTCAGCCATCCTGGAGAAAGAGCCGGAACCAATCACGAAAATGCTGCCCGCGGCGCCCCCTGCGCTGGATCACGTTGTCCAGGAGTGTCTGGCGAAGGATCCGGAATCGCGCTGGCAGAATGCCGCCGACATTGCCCGTGAGTTGCGCTGGATCTCCAGCAGCGGTTCCGGCGTCAATCCCGCGCCGCCGGTCCGCCTGCGTGCGCGGTGGCGCGCGCATCTACTTTGGGCCGCCCTGGCAGCGGCGCTACTGGCGGCGTTGCTGTGGTCGAGCCTCCGGGAGCGCCAGCCGGCGCGCACCTTGCGATCGTTCTTGCCTCCGCCCGCCGAGATGGGCTTTGACTTTACTGGAGACTTCTCGGGCCCACCGGCGATAAGCGCCGATGGTACGGCGATCGCATTCTGCACCCGCAATCAGAAGGAGAAGAACGCGATCTGGGTGCAATCGCTCGGCGAACTGGCAGCCAAGAAACTCGAAGGCATCGAAGGTGCGTCTTTTCCCTTCTGGTCCCCCGACGGGAAATTTCTGGGTTTTTTTGCCGATGGCCATCTCAAGAAAATACCGGCATTGGGCGGGCCGATCACGGTCCTGGCGGATACCCCCAATCCGCGAGGACGGCCATGGAACCAGGACAACATAATCCTTTACGAGCCTAATTATCGCGATTCGTTGTGGCGTATCAGCGCCGCGGGCGGGACCCCGGTGCAGGTGACCAAGCTCGAAACCGGCAAGCACACCACCCATCGCTGGCCCTGGTTTTTGCCCGACGGCAAGCATTTCCTCTTCTTTGCTACCAGTCACTCGGGCGATCCCGAGCAGGGCGTCTTCTTCGGGTCGCTGGAGGATGGTTCCTACAAGCGCCTGCTCGATTCCGATTCAGGCGCCCAGTATGCCTCCGGCTACGTGCTCTACCATCTCCAGTCGCAATTGCTGGCGCAGAAGTTCGATCCCGCCAAGGGCGTGCTCTCGGGTGATCCGATACCGGTGGCGAGTTTGGTGGAATTCGATTCCGGAACTTGGCACACCACATTCGCAGTCAGCCAGAACGGCGTGCTGGTTTACGAGCCGGGCGCGAAAATGCTTGGAAACGATCTTTCCTGGCTCGACCGCAGCGGAAAGGTGTTAGGAAAAGTCGGAGAGCGGGCGTTTTACAAGGGCAGCGGCCGGATCTCTCAGGACGGCAAGCGGCTGGCGGTCGCCATGGGAGAGCCCCAGGCTGACATCTGGGTGTTCGATCTGACCCGCGGATCGCGAACCCGTCTTACCTTTGGCGGCGGGACCCACCTCATGCCGTCGTGGTCAGCGGATGGTCAAAGGGTAGTTTTTGTGCGGCAGGAAGGCGCGACCACGATAACCGGAACTGCGCTCTGCTCACGGCTGGCCAACGGTGCCGGACAAGAAGAAGTACTGATGGATCGGGATTCCTCCGGCGCGCCGGTCACACTGCTATTCCCCCAGTGGTCGCCTGACGGCCGCTACCTTGTCCACCTGGCGCAGAGCGGTCCGACCGGAGCAGGCGTGTGGGCGCTGCCTTTGACGGGAGAGAAAAAACCGTTCGCCGTGGTGCAGGCGCCATCTGCCCTGGCACGAATTATTCAGTACCGCCTCTCGCCCGACGGCCGCTGGCTGGCTTACAGTTCGACCGAGTCAGGACGCGAGGAAGTCTACGTGACCCATTTCCCCAGCGGCGAAGGCAAGTGGCAGGTCTCGCAAAATGGAGGCACATTTCCGACCTGGCGAGGAGACAGCAGGGAAATCTGGTTTGCCGGTACCGATAGTTCTATCCACGCGGCCACAGTCAATCCAAAGAGTACCGAGTTTGAAGTCGATCCGGCGCGCACCATGTTCGATGTCAGCTATCTCGGCCCGTTGGGAAATCCCTACGACGTCGCCCCGGACGGCCAGCGCCTCATCTTCAGTACCTACCCGGAAAGCATTCCAACCCCGCTTGTTCTAGTCACAAACTGGACGGCCGACGCCAAGAAATAGCTGGTAGTCGCAGGGGAGGCAGCCAGGACCGAGGACTCTACGCGGTTTGGGAAGGGCACGACCTTGGTCGTGCCCTCAAGCATTGCTGCGTGAGCCACCTCAATGCGCAAACGAGAAGTTCAGCCCGGTCGTGAGCAGAATATCGTTCTGCTTGGCTCCCGCGGGTGGGTTGGTCACATAGATATCTCCGAACGCGTTCTGCCATCCCAGCCACTTGCTGATCTTGGTCACCGTGCCGAAGTTGAAGGTGGCGCGATACTCGCCGGTGTCATTCAAGTTGGGGAAGAAATACAGCTTTTGGACCAGTACAGTATTCATCCCCAGCTTGTGACTCAGTTCCTCGCCCACCGATGCGGCGGCAAAGCTGCGACTGGGCAGCAGAGAGTATTTTTCACGGGTGTAGTTGATGCCCCCCAGCAGGTCCAGCGTAGTGCGGTCATTCTGGACCACGTGCCAGCCCAGGCCGCCGCCAAACACGGAGCGAAGATCCAGGGTCTGCAGGGCGTCGGTCTGAAAATCGGTGCCCACGTAGGCGAACAGCCGGGGAGTGAAATCGTGGTCGTAGCGGATTCCGCCCTGTACCGAGTTGGCGGTGGTAGCGGGGGTTGCGCCCGGCGCGTCGTTGGTGGCGTAAACGCTATTGGTGTAGAGGCCCAGGTGATCGTGCAGGGTCTTGCGGTCGGCGGTGAAGGCCACGGCCAGGCTTTTGGTCTGGCTATTGCCGCGGGTCAGCGCGAATCCCATATTCGCTCCGCCTTTCCATCCTTCCAGTAGACCGGGATGCAGCGACTTTTCATACGCCGCCTGCTCCGCTTCACCGAACAGCTTGGTGACCGACGCCTTGGGCTCGGTGACCGTGCCCGCGTTGGCCGTGGCCACGGCCAGGTTGCCATCCGAAGTGGTCACCGTGCCGACCACGGTCTTTCCGTCGCTCAGGCTCACATGCAGGGCCTGCGTGGAGGTGATCTCCTGCACCGCCGGCCACTGCACCGTGACTTCGCCCGCGAACTCAGTCTTGATGACCAATGTCTTGTCATCAGACTTCTCAATGGTTCCAGTTAAACGATCGCCGTTCTTCAACACGATCTGATCGGCGAAGAGCAATGCGGGACATAAAAAAATTAAAATTAGCGCCAGCACTTGTAGTTTCGACACGTCTATCCTCCGAAATGAAGCTGCAGAATCATGGATTAATTCATGGCTTGTGGTAAGGCTGCCAATTGCTAAAGAAGAAGAGGATCAACAGCGGGAGTCACCAACTGCGTGAGTCGCTCTTTCTTACTTGCAGTCCCGCGCGTGGGTTGCGAAGACCAGCGAAATTATATGGGACGCGATCGACAAGAGCAAAACCTTGGCGGCAGATGGCGGAGACTCCTACGCGAGTCCGGCAGAATTCCCCGAGGAAGGTGGTCCCAAAAAAGTCAGCTGGGCCGGTTGGAAGGGTCCTCAGGCGTCGTGCTCTTGACGTCCGTATTTGCGGTCGTTCCGGGCCCCGCGGAGTGCTCCTTCATTCCATCTTTCAGAGCGCGAATGCCCTCGCCAATACCCTTGCCCAATTCGGGAAGCTTCTTGGGGCCAAACACCAATAACGCGATCGCGAAGATCACCAGCAGATGCATCGGTTGGAACAGGCCTTCCAACATAAAATCCTCCGCCGCCTGCGGCTGGCAGCAAATCCAACACTATCGAAAGCAGCAACTTACGTCAACTTGCCCGCAGTCCAGGCGGGACAGGCCAAAGGCCAGTTACCTTCGTGACCGTCGCCGGACGGGAACCCGTGCAACACCTCCATCACACCTTCTAGAGCTCATGCGGGATTCGAGAGCGTGCTCGAATCAACCGGATTTGATGTGCCAGAACGGAACTGAATCGGATCAAAACACACTCTTTATTCTTTCGTCCGGTCCAGGCTCCACATCTCTGATGCACTATAGGGCAATGGCCAGTATGAACTGTCGTGCATCGGTGAACCCGCCAGCCCGACCTAGAATGGCATTGCATTAGCGCGCGAAATGCATTTTCGCTCCGGGAGCAATCTGATGAACACCGCAACATCGACACAGCCTGCCGACACCAGTTCGATTCCGTCGGCGATTCTTTCCAGTGAAAGCGGCTTCCACCGCGCCACGACTGCGGTGGAGAATCTCCCGGCTGCGCTCGGGCCCAGGCGCGTCGGATATGGCCTGCCCTGCGTGAAGTGCAAGACCTACTACGCCGCCGATCTGACGATGTGCCCGGTGTGTAAAACTGAAGAGAGAGTTTCGCCAATCGTGGCCGCGTCTGGAAGTTCCAGTCCAAGCCTTCCGGAAAGCGCCCTGCCCGTGCCCGATGAAGCTGCACTGGAAGAGGAACGCGAACGCTTTTTGCGGGAGTTCAAGTCCAAGGTTTACGCCGCCCACGTCCAAATTGATCCAGCTGAGATTGCTCCGGTTGGGAGTATGGGTTGCAGCGTGGAAGAAAACCATGAGGGCGGGTTTGAGCCAGCCGCGGTATGCCAGCACTGCTATGTTCGGTTGCAGGAGCGGGTGGACCTGATGGAGGCAGCCCTGCACATGGATCTGGTAGAAGCCACCAGGGTCGTTTATGAGGCGGTTTGGGCGGACCCTTCTGACCCCGGCAAGACTTACCAAAACGCAGCGCGCGCCATTCTGGCTGAACTGCGCAAGCGTGCCGGCATCTCAGTTGTTCTGGGATCGCTTCAGCCTCTGACGCACTAAGGCCCCGCCTTATTCAGCCTTCACGCTGACCCACCTCCGGCCGGCGTACAGCCGGTAGGCGCCTCCTTCTCCGGCAATTTTCAGCGGAACGGGATGCGCGAGTTTTTCGTCCAGCTTAACGGAGACGCTGAACAGGTCGTTGGCCCCAACGTCCATCACCAGGAACTTTCCCTCCTGAGAAAAGCCAAAGCCGTACTCGCCCGGCGGCAGAACTGTTCCTTCGATGTCGAGTTTTACTTCCGTAATCAGAAATCCCTGATACTTCGCCTGCACGTCGGACGCGTAGCCCGACGTATCCACTAGCCCAGCCAAAACCAGTTTGCCCTCCGGCACCCTGAATCCCGCGGAATTGCGCAGTTGCACCGAAGCCGATTGCCCGCGAAAGAAATAACTCGCGGGAGCCACTTTTCTGACGTCATCGGCGCTGAGCACCCCGGGTTTCGCCGGCTGGGCCGAAAGCACTACGCACGAGCAGATCACAACCACCAAGGCCATACGTCGCATCATGAAACATTCCTCCAACGGAAATGAAAACTGGGAACTGAGAACCAGAAACTGACAACCGTTTTAGTACTTCCACCTTTGGAAGGCGGGCAAGTTAAAAGGACGGTACCTCTCCCACCCTGTCTCTCCGAAAAGCCGGGAGACGAGGGTAACCACCTCTCCCACCCTCTCTCTCCAAAAAGCGGAGAGACAGGGTGGGGCCCCCGCGGTGATTACTTTGCAGCCTCAAACCGCATTGAGCCGAATGCAGACGGCACGTGGAAATTGGGCTGCGCCGTACCTGTGGCCTGCCAGGCCATGTAGGCTCGCGGTTCCTGCTTGCCCTCAACCCGATAGAAGTTCGCCCGCCAAACCGCTTTTGGATCAAAATTCGAAGTCAGGGCCTTGATCGGAATAGCCAGCTCCGCTACCCAACGCAGGCCCTTCTCGTCCAGAAGCGCAGATTTCTTCAGGCCGCTTTTCAGGTCCGCAAGTCCGCCCGGAAAAATGTCCAGATCGATCCACATCCCGTTGGGACTCACTTCAAGCTCCCGGTAGTAGTGGGCTCGCGATGGATCAGGCTGTAGAAACGCTTCTGCTACATCGCGGTCCCACAGGTGGTCGCGCCGTCCGTTGCTGTCGGAATCTTCAAAAAGATAAAGTTCCCGATAGCGGCATTCAAATCTCAAATAAAGGGTTTGTGGGGACCACAAGACCCGGACTGCAGTCTCCCGCTGCTCCTCAGGATTGTTCCCCTGCCAGTCGGAACAAAAAACGATCGGTTGGGCTCTCTGCCACTCAGCGGCGGGATGTTCAGCGTCGAGACTGATGTCGCCGGCAACGAAAGAGGCGACAATCTCGGAAGTGGTAGTAGCGCACTTCGGCAGTGGCGCAGTCTGGCTCATCATAGCGATAGAAGAAAGCAGAATAGCAATCGTAAGAGTCAGTATATGTCTCAATGGGAGCATAAGCATCATCAGGGAAAATCGCTTTGACCGCAAGATCCGGATAGTCCACGCCATCGCTGGGGGTTAGGCTTGGGTCATTATGACAGCCAATGCGATACTCAACCTGACCGGAGTTCTTGAAATGGCACGCAGCATCGAAAATCGTCTCTCCGAAAGTCTTCCCACGGAAAATCAGTGGCAGGCCGTTCTGGCCCGTGACGCCAATCAGGACGGCAACTTCGTCTTCGCCGTCTCCTCAACCGGCGTGTATTGCCGCCCGTCCTGTCCCTCGCGGCGTCCCCGCAGGGAGAATGTTACTTTCTTTCCCAAGCCAGAGGAAGCCGAGAAAGCCGGCTATCGTGCCTGCCTGCGTTGCCGCCCGAAAGCGATTGGCGGCAACAAGCAGGCGGAAATGGTCAAAGCCGTATGCCGCTACATCGAGCGCCACCTGGATGAGCCGATTACGCTGAGCCGCCTGGGATCGGAATTCCGCCAAAGCCCGTTCCATCTGCAGCGCTCGTTCAAAGCCGTGCTCGGCATCTCGCCTCGAGCCTATGCCGACTCCTGCCGCATGAACCAGCTCAAACGCAATCTGCAGGCCGGCCACTCCGTCACTCGCGCAATGTACGACGCCGGCTACAGCTCGAGCAGCCGCCTATACGAACGCACGGCGTCGCAGCTGGGTATGACTCCCGACAAATATCGTCGCGGCGCCATCGCCGCCCCTATCCGTTATACATGCACCGATTCGCCCTTGGGCCGCATGCTGATTGCCGCCACCGACAAGGGCATTTGCACCATCCAGTTCGCGGACTCGGACGACGAACTCGAGCATGGCCTCAGGCACGAATTTCCTTTCGCGGTCCGGCGTCGCGATGACGCCGCCATGCAAACCTGGAAAGACAACCTGCTCCGGCAGATGCATGGCCACAAGCTGCGTACCTCTCTCCCGCTCGACATCCAGGCAACCGCATTCCAGCGCCGGGTGTGGACACAGCTGCAATCCATTCCCTTCGGCGCAACCCGCTCCTATGGTCAGGTCGCGAAGGCCATCGGACAGCCCACCGCCACTCGCGCCGTGGCCCGCGCTTGCGCCACCAATCCTGTCGCCGTCGCAATTCCCTGTCACCGCGTGGTCCGCAAGGACGGAGACATGGGAGGCTACCGCTGGGGAGTAGAACGCAAAGAAGCCCTGCTGCAGTTGGAGCGCGCCGAAGCGGCCGCCCGGTGAAGGGTGTCCCGTCCTCGTCTCCAGGAGTCGGAGAGACGAGGGCGGGGTCCATAAGCCCTAACCTAAGGAGCTATTGTTTCCGGGTAGTCCGTGACTCAGGAGCAATCGCCAATAATGTCCACAAATCAGACTTGAGGACTGTGCGTCTGCATGTTTGCGGCTGAGGGCTTCAGAAGTTCCTACACGTTTATGCGAGCTTGTTCTAAGGAAAGGTTGCCAGTTCACTTGCGCGAAGGACTACTCGTATCTTAAGGCGACCATAGGATCCACGCGCACTGCGCGGCGCGCCGGGATGTAGCAAGCCGCGAGGGCAACGAGTGCGAGCAGGATTGCTACATCCGCGAATGTCGCGGGGTCTGTCGGTTTAACCTCGAAAAGCAGACTGGCCATCAGGCGAGTCAGCGCAAGCGCTCCTGCAATACCGGAGGCGATGCCGAAAAGCGCGATTTTCGCTCCATCTCTCATAACGAGCCGCAACACATCGCGTCGCTGCGCTCCCAGCGCCGTCCGTATGCCGATCTCATGTGTTCGCTGGCTTACGGCATAGGCCATCGCGCCGTAAATTCCCACCGCCGCCAAGATCAACGCGAGCGCGGCGAAAAGTCCCGGCTCCATCATAGCCACCACAGCATCGCGAAGAATGAAGCATTTGTGTGCGGTCGGCTCGTGGACCTTCAGTCCACACCTTCACGCTGCCGGTTGGAACCCCGTGTGCAGCGAGATTCACGCGCTCGGAGGTGAGCCGTGGCTTGCAGC
>JAIQFF010000148.1 GCA_020073395.1 Terriglobia bacterium | reverse complement strand
GGGCTGATATTTTTGCTTGAGTTGCTCGAATAGATCAGGCATGTGTTTCTCCTCTCGAAACGACTATTAAACGACGTGGACACGTTTAAGCCGCCCTGGATTGACCAGGGACCTTCGTAGGCCTCAGACGATATACCCCTGCCGCTGTGCAATACAACTGTGGGGCGGGGCCGGGCAGTGTCTTAAATAACGGAGACTAAGACATTTGCCTGGCCGCTACCATTCGCGCAAGCCAGACTCGACGTCAAAAAGCCGCGGGCGGGGGCGCCCGCGCCACACAATCGGGGCGCTTTCGGTATACTAGAAAAGTATGCCAGTGCTTCAGAACATCGCGGCCATAGCCAAAGGCATGAGTGTTACCTTTCGGGAGATGTTTGAGCCCACGGTGGTGGAAAACTATCCCGACGGGCCGGGCCCGCTGAAGGGGGCCAAGTTTCAGGAGCGCTACCGCGGCGTGCACGTGCTGCAGCGCGACGAGAATGGTCTGGAAAAGTGTGTGGCCTGCTTCCTGTGCGCGGCCGCCTGTCCTTCAAATTGTATCTACATCGAAGCGGCGGAGAACACGGCGGAGACGCGGGTGAGCGGGGCAGAGCGCTACGCCAAGGTCTATAACATTGACTACAATCGATGTATCTTCTGCGGCTACTGCGTGGAAGCCTGTCCCACCGACGCTATCACCCACGGACACGGGTTCGAGATCGCAAGTTTCAATGCCAGCAACCTGGTGTACCGCAAAGAGCAGATGCTGGCCCCCATGCCAGCACATATGGGAGCCAACGCAATATTCAATCGAGATGAAGTCGGAGCTGGCGCACCTTCATTGCCTGTACAAGGGAGCTAAACTTCAATAAGTTCTGTCAGAGGATCAGACGCCGGTCCCATTGCGGGCCGGCGTTTGTGCATGGAGTCTCGAAATTCGGGCCACGGATGTACGCGGATTAACACGGATAAAACGTAAGAACTTCCTAACCCGCGCGATTTTTGCTGAGGGCTGAGAGCTGACGGCTGATCGCTTTAGAATGTCTGACTTTCTCCAAACCGTGAAGGAGCACGTCGTCATTTACGACGGCGCCATGGGGACTAACATTCAGTTCCGCAACCCCAGTGTGGACGATTTCTGGGGCAAGGAAGGCTGCAACGAACTGCTGGTCCTTAGCCGGCCCGACATTATCAAGGACATTCACGCTGACTTCTTCAAGGTCGGCTGCGATGTGGTCGAGACCAACACTTTCGGTGCTACCCGTGTTGTGTTGGCGGAATACGACCTGCAGGACAAGGTGGCGGAAATCAATATAGCTGCCGCCAGGATCGCCAAAGAAGTCGCACAACAATTTTCGACCAAGGACAAGCCGCGTTTTGTGGCGGGATCGATCGGGCCGACAACCAAGCTGCCTTCGCTGGGCCACATCACTTTCGACAACATGGTTGCGGGTTACACCGAACAGGCCGCCGCTCTGATCGAAGGCGGAGTGGACGTGCTGTTGGCCGAAACCTGTCAGGACTTGCTGCAGGCCAAAGCCGTGCTGGTGGGCATCTTTGACGCCATGCAGAAAATCGGCAAGCGCCTGCCGGTGACGGTGCAAGTTACGCTTGAGGCCACAGGCACCATGCTGCTTGGCACTGAGATCGGCGCGGCGCTCACCGCGCTCGAACCCTTTGACGTGGATGTGATCGGCTTGAACTGCGCCACTGGTCCCAAAGAGATGAATGATGCGGTGCGCTTTCTCGGGCTGAATTCGAGCAAGCTGATCTCGGTCCTGCCCAACGCCGGACTGCCGCACAACGAAGGCGGACGCGCGGTGTACAAGCTCAGCCCCACCGAGCTCGCGCAATATCACAAACGTTTCGTCACCGAGTACGGTGTGAGCATCGTGGGCGGATGCTGCGGTACCACACCGGAACATCTGAAGGCCGTTGTCGATGCCGTGGCCAACCTTGAGCCGGCCAAGCGCGAGGTCAAGCCCACGGCCGCCGCCTCGAGCGCCTACACTTCCGTCCCGCTGGATCTTGATCCCAAGCCGCTGGTGGTCGCCGAAGAAATGAACACCACCACGCGGGTGGAAAACTTCCGCAACCTGGTGCGCGGAAAAAAGTATGACGACATTCTGGCCATGGCCAAGAAGCTGGTGAACGAAGGCTCACACATGCTCGATTTGTGCTGCGCCATCGTGGGGGAAGACGAAAAAGGCTACATCAGTTCCAT
Source organism: Terriglobia bacterium (assembly GCA_020073395.1). Lineage (GTDB taxonomy): Bacteria > Acidobacteriota > Terriglobia > Terriglobales > Acidobacteriaceae > JAIQFF01. Next base: position 11,090 of record JAIQFF010000148.1, on the reverse strand, counting down.
CCTGGAAAAGGTCGCCACTCGTGTGCCCGCGCCGATTCTTGTCGATTCGACCGAAGCGGATGTGGTCGAAGAAGCGCTGAAGCGCATACCGGGCAAGGCCATCATCAATTCGATCAACCTCGAAGATGGTGAGAAACGTACTTCGAAAGTGCTGCCCATGGCGCGGCGTTACGGCGCGGCCGTGATTGCTTTGACCATTGACGAAGACGGAATGGCGCTGACGGCCGATAAGAAAGTCGCTATCGCCAAACGCATTTACAAACTGGCAACAGAAAAATATGGCCTGCGCGGCATCGACCTCATCTTCGATGCCCTGACTCTGCCCATCACGACGGGCCAGGAAGATTACCGCTCGGCTGGGATCGAGACCCTGGAGGCGGTGAAGCGCATCAAGCACGAACTGCCCGACGTGAAGACGATTCTCGGGGTCAGCAACATTTCCTTCGGGCTCGACGCCTATCCGCGCCGCGTATTGAACTCGGTCTTCATGCACGAAGCGGTCAACAATGGCCTTGATATGGCCATTGTCAACTACTCAAAAATCTATCCGTTATACAAGATTCCTCAGGAAGAGGTTGATCTCGCGCTCAAGCTGATTTATCGCGATGCCGCCTCCGACGGTGATCCGCTGCAGAAATACATGAACCACTTTGCCGGCAAGAAAGGCAAAGGGCAAACCGAGACCACCGCCCATGTGGAAACGCTGTCGGTCGAGGACAAGCTGAAGTTTGCCATCATCAACGGCGAGAAAGCTGTAGGCGAGGGCGCGCACAAAAAGACCCTGGAAGAAATACTGGAAGAGGCTCTGACTCAATATTCGCCACTCGACCTGATCAACAACGTCCTGCTCGATGGCATGCGCACGGTGGGCGATTTGTTTGGCGCGCGCAAAATGCAACTGCCGTCGGTGCTCGATTCCGCCGGGGTGATGAAGCAGGCCGTCGCCTATCTCGAGCCCAAGATGGAGAAGAAGGCCGGCTCGCAAAAGGCCACCATCGTGTTGGCCACGGTGAAGGGCGATGTTCACGACATTGGCAAGAACCTGGTGGACATCATTCTCTCGAACAATGGCTACAAGGTCGTGAATCTGGGGATCAAGCAGGCCGGTGATGTCATCATCAAGTCCGCCATGGAGCACAAGGCCGACGCCATCGGACTGAGCGGCTTGCTGGTGAAATCGACTCTTGAGATGAAGTACGTGATCCAGGACCTGGAGCGCCAGAAACTGGAGTTTCCGGTGATCTGCGGCGGTGCCGCACTGACTCGCAAATACGTGGAAGACGATCTGCGCCGCGAGTACTCGAATGCAGTCTTCTACGCCGACGATGCCTTTGCCGGCCTGCACATCATGGAAGACCTAGCCACGGCCAATGGCAAGAAGCAGGCCCGCCTGCAGGAAGGGCGCACCGTCAAGGAGTACGCCAAAGCCACCGCGGTCGATGAAGAGACCGGACCGGTGTTCGCGGAGAGAAGTCCGGTGGTGAAAGATGCCCCGAACATCCCCGTCCCGCCGTTCTCGGGCGTAAAGGTGCGTAAGGATTTCGACCTGCGGGAACTGTTTCCTTTTATCAACGAAACCGCGCTGTTCAAAAACCAATGGCAGCTGAAGACTGCGTCGCAGGAAGATTATCTCCGCCTGGTGGAAGAGAAATTCCGTCCGATCAAGAAGAAGCTGGAAGAAGAAGTGATTGCCAGCGGAATACTCGAACCGAAAGCCGTTTACGGGTATTTTCCCGCGCAGAGCGAGGGCAATGACACCATCGTGTACGACCCGGAAAACAACACCAGGGAACTTATCCGCTTCACCTTCCCGCGCCAGCGCGAAGGCCGCAAGCTCTCCATCTCCGACTTTTTCGCTCCGAAGTCATCGGGAAAAATGGACGTCATCGGACTGTCCCTGGTCACTATGGGCGCCAGGGCATCGGTACAAACGCACAAGTTATTCGAAGCGGGGGAGTACACCAAGTATCTCTACCTGCACGGCTTGAGCGTCGAAACCGCTGAAGCCCTGGCCGAATACCTGCACAAGAAGATGCGCGAAGAACTGGGCATCGCGGGTGAAGACTCGCCCCACATCTCCGCCTTGTTTCACCAGAAGTATCGCGGCTCGCGCTATTCCTTCGGCTACCCCGCGTGTCCGAATCTGGAAGACCAGACCAAGCTCTTTGCCCTGCTCCATCCCGAGGAAAATATCGGAGTGCGCCTGACCACCGGCTTTCTGCTTGATCCCGAGCAGTCCACTTCAGCCATCGTGGTGCACCATCCCGGGGCCAAGTATTTTGTGGTGTAGCCGCATTTCTCCGGCGCAGTTCGGGCGTAAGAAAATTCGTCTCAGCGTCCCCAGGGATCAAAGAAAGCGATGCGGGCAACTTCCAGATGTCTGGTGTCTCGCGTGACCAGCGTAAGGTCGTAGTGCAGGGCGGTTGCAGCGAGAAGCCCGTCGATAACGGGCAGTGGAGATCTCCGGGCAGCCGGGCTGCCCGCGAGTCGTCCCCAACGGTCAGCGACGGCATGATCGATAGAGAGGATACGGTTCGAAAACCGCAGCGCCAGGTCCCGGTCCAGCCAGGCTTCAAGCGCAGTGCGACGCTTGGCGTCCGGCAGGGAACTAATTCCTTTGCGAATCTCGCCAAGCGTAAGCACGCTGAGATAGAGTAGGCTCTCGTCCGTGGCCTCGATCCATTGCGTGACCCCCGGGTCCGGTCTGGCTTTCACCAGCTCGGAGATCACATTGGTGTCGAGCAGAAAACCACTCATAGGGTGATCTTCCGGCCATAGTCCGCCTTGCGGTTCAAATCCAACTCAGCCCCGGCCAGAGGCGACGCCGCGAAGAATTCGACCAGGCTTCGAGGCTGCCGCGTGCGACCGGTAAGGCGCTCGAATTCCTCCGCGGGAACGACCACGACCGCCTCTTTGCCCTGCCGGGTCACGTATTGGGGCCCTTCGGCACGAGCGCGCCGAAAGAGCTCGCTGAATCGGGCTTTGGCGGTTTGAAGCTGCCATGGGCGTTGAGCGGGTAGGCTTAGCCCTCCCATACCGATATCCTTCTTACTTCCGACTTTGGTTTGTTTCATAACTAGTCTGACTAGTCATATTCTACGCGCTCGGTTCGTTGCGCGCAAGTCCAACTATTCGCCAGGTTCCCGCGCCTGCGCCGACACAACGCGCTCTCCCCTTTTGCGTTGTCTGGAGTCGCTTTCTCGAATTTCGCGTAATCGGTCTCCGGCATTTGCCTCCGACCGGCTCCCCCAAAACGCTATAATCCGAATCCAATCATGGCTCTCGCTCCCGGGACGCAACTCGGACCCTATCAGATCGTCGCGCCGCTCGGTGCGGGCGGGATGGGAGAGGTGTACCGTGCTTCGGACCCGCGATTGGGCCGCGAGGTTGCCATCAAAGTTTTGCCCGGCTCTCTCAGCAGGGACCTCGACCGCCTGCGCCGCTTTGAACAGGAAGCTCGTGCGGCCAGCGCGCTTAACCATCCCAGTATTCTCGCGATCTATGACATCGGAACCCACGAAGGCTCTCCCTATCTGGTTACCGAGCTCCTCGAGGGATCCACTCTGCGGGACCGTTTGACCGGAGGGCCTCTGTCGCCGCGCAAAGCGGTGGACCACGCAGTTCAGATTGCACAGGGACTGGCGGCGGCGCATGAAAAGGGAATCGTCCATCGTGACCTGAAACCGGAGAACATTTTCATCTGCCGTGACGGACGCGCCAAGATCCTGGATTTCGGTCTGGCCAAGTTGAGTTTGCCCGACTGGGACGGCGCCACCGTTACCGCCATGGATCTGTACGGCCCAGGCACGGAAGCCGGGGTTGTGATGGGCACGGCCGGCTACATGTCACCGGAACAGGTGCGTGGAGAGAAGGCCGACCAGCGGTCCGATATTTTCAGCTTTGGCGCGGTCCTCTACGAGGCGCTCTCCGGGCGGCGGGCTTTCGAAGGGCGTACTTCGGCGGATCGAGCCAGCGCCATTCTGAAGGAAGACCCACCCGACCTCCCAGCGACCGGTCGAAATATTCCGGCCGCGCTGGATGGCATCGTACGCCACTGTCTGGAAAAGAACCCCGAAGAGCGCTTTCAGTCCGCCCGTGACCTGGCCTTCCATCTGGAATCGACGTCATCGGTCTCCGGGTCGGACACCGCGACATTGGCGCCCTTGAAGCAAAAGGGAACTCTACACCCGCTGCGCTGGATCATCGCGCTTCTGGCGATAGCGCTCGCGGGCGCGGGGGTGTGGTGGTCCCGGGGACGAACCGAGCCCCGTCCCAGGGCTGTGACGTTTCTGCGCCTCACTGACTTCGCCGGCCTGGAGGAGAGTCCGTCGTTCTCGCCCGATGGAAAATACGTGGCGTTTGTCAGCGATTCGACGGGGTCACGGCAAATATGGGTCCGGTTGCTGGCGGGCGGCCCCCCGTTGCAAATCACCAATGGTCCAGGCGCGCATCTTGAACCCAGGTGGTCGCAGGACTCGTCTGCCATCATTTATTTCACGCCACCGCCCGAAGGCGACGCGCAAGGCGCGCTCTGGGAAGTATCGGCGCTGGGGGGAGCGCCCCGTCAGCTGGTGTCCGGCATGAGCGGCGCGGACGTGAGCCATGACGGGAATCGGTTGACATTCTTCCGTCTCAACGACAAGCAAATGGAGCTGGTCATAACAGATCGCGATGGTTCCAACCCGCGGGTGGTGACGCAGGCCATTACAAGCTTCAGCTATCGTCTGCCACGCTGGTCACCGGACGACACCAGTATTGCCTACCTGCACAGCCTGGAAAATTGGGCGGACGACGTTTACGTGGTTCCTTCCGCCGGAGGCGTCCCGCAGCGGATTACCAACGAATCCACGCTGATGAGTGGATTGGCGTGGTTGCCGGACGGCTCGCACCTGATTTACAGCAGTGCACGTAGAAGTACGTTGCTCTATCTTCCCACCCTGCACCTGTGGCAAGTCGCGAAGTCCGGCGGCGCGCCTCGGCAACTCACCTTCGGTGAATCCGGAGACGAGAGTCCGGACGTGGATCGCGACGGTCGCATCGTGGTCAGCCACAGGCACATGGATTTCGATATCTGGAAGTTTCCGGTGGATGGCGAAGCGGCGGAAAATGTTCGCCGGGCAGAGCGCGTCACGCATCAGACCGGACAGGTTCAGACTCCTACATTGGCTCCCACCGACCGGGAAATGGCGTATCTGTCGGACAGCGGCGGCCACGGCAATCTGTGGGTAATGCCGTTGGGCGGCGGCCAACGGCGCCAGATTACATTCGAGAAAGATCCTGACACCGTAATGGGAGTTCCAATCTGGTCGCCGGACGGCAAGAGCATCACTTATGCCGCCAGCCGGACAGCGAGTGTTGGGCGTGGAATCGGCTATTGGCTTGTGCATCCTGACGGAAGCGGCCTTCATCTCGCTGTACCGATGGGCGCGTGGGCAACGTGGTCGGGCGACAGCGAATGGATCTACTACTCCGAGTCGTCGCCGGTACAGGCCACTGGCAGTTTCCGCCTGATGAAGATGCCGGCGGCGGGCGGCACGCCGGTGGTGGTGCGCAGCGACAACGCCCGCGGACCGGCAATGGCGCCCGACGGTTCAGCGTTGTATTACATGGTCCCGCTGCAAAACCTGAATGGCTCGCTGGACTACGAACTGCGTGTGGCTCGGCCCGAGAGTGGCCCCTCAACCTTGTTGAACCGCATCTCCGGTCAGCGAATACCGCTCTGGCAGGGCCTGCATCCCGTGATTTCGCGAGACGGGAAATGGCTGGTGATGCCTCTGGATGATAGCCTGGGAACCAATATCTACATCGCGTCCACTACGGATGGAAAACTAAGACAGGTAACCGACTTTGGACAACGACGCACCCTCATTGCCCGCCGTATTTCCTGGTCAGCCGACGGAAAGTCTGTCTTCGCTGCTGTCGGTGAAGGCGACTCCGACATCGTGCAAATGGATGGACTGCTGAAGTAGAAGATTCCTGCAAGCGAGCTGGGGAAAGAGGCTCAACCGCCGACGTTCGTCGGCAAATTTCGATCTGGCCAATCAGGGCCGGAAGTATAACACCATCAACTCTTCATCCACGTATCCGTTGCCGATTTTGAGGGCGCGCTTTTCGCACCCGTAAACTTTAAAGCCCAGAGATTCATAAAGACTCTTGGCCCCGGCGTTCTGACTGCTTACTGCCAGCGCAACCTGTTCGATGCCAGGCAAGAGCTGCACCAACCCAATCAGCTCTGTCAACAAGGTCCGGCCGACGCCTTTTCCGCGGCACTCTTCTGAGACGTACACACCCCAGATCCCGCCGCGGTGGCGGATCTTTTCTCCCCGCCGGCGAAAGAATCCGGCCATCCCGATAAGTTGGCGATCGACAAAGGCTCCAAGAACAAAGTCGTCTTCGGAGGATCACAGGCGATTCCTGATTGTCTCCAAAGTCATGGCCTGATGCTCGGCAACCGATTCAGTGAAGGCTTGCGGCTCCCGCTCCAGCGCATCGTGGCGAAGCTGCCGGTAGGACTCAGCATCGAGGTCTGTGAGGCGGCGAATTTCCATAGTCAGTTGTCACTTACGATCAGTTCTCAGGTCGTCACGATTATAGCGGTCGTGGCCTGACAAACCGCCTCGCCCCAATCCGCATCTCAAGGCCCCATGATCCGCAAACTGAAATCCGGACAGTACCGTTTGTATTCGAGGAAGAAGAACCCGAAGACGGGTCGGCGACGGAACCTGGGAACGTTCGGGAGTCGCGCGGCGGCTGAGAAGCACGAGCGCGCGGTGCAATTTTTCAAGAGAGCGTGACCAGGTCCACACCAGGAAAGCTGACGGGCTGTGTCAGCGCAGTTGCTCTCTCATCCACGCCGTAACCAGCGGCACCAGGTCGTCGTGAAATTTCCCCTTCACGGTGAAACCATGGTCCATGCCGGCAACCTCCAGATAGCGGGCGCGACCGGGGTGGGCCTGATTGACGATCTGAGCAATGGTTTCGCTGTCGGCGCGGCTCATGATGTCGTCCGCGCCGCCACGGATAACCAGCACCGGCGCGTTCACTTTCTGCCAGGCTTCACCCAGGTTCAGCGCCTGCAGCTGCTGGTAAAACGCTGCCGGGCGCCCGTATTGTCCATCGGGCGTGTCATACCAGAGGCTCTTCCACTCGGGATGCTGGGTGATGACCTGCCCCGGCGTCATACTCTTGACCAAGTACAGGTTGTAGAAATCGGCGAACGCCTTCACGGATGCATTCACCTCAGCCGGCGATTTGTCCTGCGCGGTGAGCCGCCGCCGCTCCAGTTCGAGCATGTGCTCGTACCAGGTGCGTCCCCAGGAACCCGCAGAAACGAATCCGCGCACCGGATGCCCGCCGACGGCCAGGGGCGAGAAACCACCGCCGTTGCTGAGGCCCACGACAAACACGCGGTCGGGGTCGATGAAATCATACTTTCCCAGCGCAGCGAAGGCCGCCTGCCAACCTTCCATTTCACTGTTGAAGTCCGCCTTCGAGCAATCTCCCTGGCTCTCACCGACGCCTGGCTTGTCCATGCGCACCGTGGCGTAGCCCGATTCATCAATCAGGCGCCGCATGAATATGCCGAAGCCGTCGCGGGTATTTGGGTCGGGATACTCCATGCTGTCGCAACTGAGCCAACCTACAAAAAAAATGACGGGAACCTTGGCGGCGGCAGCTTTCGGGCGTGTGATGAAGGTGCGAAGCTGCTGTCCGCTATGGTTCACCACCCAGTCATAAGACACGTTGGCATTCTGAAATTGTTCGCGCTGAGATGTCTGCGCTGAACCTGACAGCGCGAGAAACAGGAGGAGGAAAGTAAGCGTGACCTGTCGCATGGCGATGAGCCTCGCCAGCTTTAGACGAAAAACAAAGGGGACGGTTACAGGCAGGAGCGCTCAAAAAAAATGGCGGAGAGGGAGGGATTTGAACCCCCGATACCCGTTAAGGTATGTCCGCTTTCGAGGCGGATCGTTTCAACCACTCACGCACCTCTCCGGAAAGCAGTCGGTCAGTCGTCCGTCTTCAGTCGTCAGGAAAACTAGTCGGCGTCTATTCGTCGGTCGCTGACGACTGAGGACTGACGACCGACGACTGTTCTCCCGACTTTTCTTCCCGCCGCAGGCGGAAGAAAGATTGCAACAACTCCGCACAACGTCCCGCCAGAACACCGCTGCGGACCTCCATACGGTGGTTCAGGGTGGGAAGGTCCAAGACCTGCATCACCGACCGGACGGCGCCCGCTTTGGGGTCATCCGCGCCGTAAACCAGGCGTTTCAGCCGGGCATGAACCAGCGCGCCGGCACACATGGCGCACGGTTCAATTGTAGCAAACAGTTCGCAGCCTTCCAGGCGATGGTTGCCGAGTGCGGCACCGGCTTCGCGCAGGGCGACGATCTCCGCGTGGGCGGTGGGATCGCAATCGGTGAGGTTGCGGTTGCCGCCGCGCCCCACGATCTTGCCATCGCAGACGACGACTGCGCCCACCGGTACTTCACCCGCTTCAAGCGCGCGCTGGGCCGAGCGCAGCGCTTCCTCCATGAACAGTTCGTCGCTGTTAGCTTGGTCAGGCTGGGGAAGGGTGTCCGCGGGGCTCAACTGCTTACTCCACTGGATGCCGTTTGAGCACGGACGCGAGCAGAGGCAGGTCCGGGCGCAGCGGCTGGTTCACGAAGATATACTTTCCGGCGCTCTCCGCCAGCAGGTAACTGGAATCCGGCGGCAAGCGGGAAAGCGCGTCCTTGCGAAATTCTTCCGGGACGAAAATGAATACCCGCACGGGGCCGCTCCAGAAAGCAGGGAACTGTTTGTCGTCCAGAAAAGTGGGCGGCACGTCGGGATAGTTGGAACCGATTTCAAGGTTGGTGCCGAAGCGTCCGTTATAGATCCACACGTGGCGATGGGTGTAGAAGGGAATGCTGGAGCCCGAATTGAAGTCGCCGTACTGCACGATCTGGTCCTGGGGACGGAGGTAGGGAAGGATGGCGTCGGCCAGCGCGCGCGACGACATCCGCGGCTCGAACCGCTTGAACGCCCAGTTGGCGGCAAAGAAAAACAGCGCCATGGCGAAAGCCAGGGTGAGCGTGGCGGCGAAGTTCTTGGAGCGCCGCCGCAACAGCCATGCTCTGCCAAAACCAATAATAAAGATCAGGATGGCGAAAACCGCCGGACCGCGCAGCGCCGCGAAAGTCTGCGGTGTCAGGTCGAAGATGTGCGCCATCGAGAGCCGGTAGGTATCGAGGGGATGATACTGGATCAGGTGCGAGATCCCGCCTTTGGACGAAACGTCGAGCGAACTCAGGACCAGGTAACCCAGGCACACCGAGGCCAGAACTCCAATGACAGCGAGTCCCGCCTGCAGACGCGGCAACCAGCGGTCGCGCACTTCTTCGGCGTCGTTGAGCCCAATTCCCAGCAGGACGGCAATCGCAGGCCAGGCGCCGAAGCTGTAGTACTCCATGCGCGACCCGCTGGTCAGCGAAAAGAAAAACAAAATCAGCCCTGCCCAGATGAAGAGCAGCAGGCGTGCTTCCTGGACGTGTTCCATCTTCGGACCCCAGGTCTTCGGCCGCGGAAACTCCCGCAGGGCGTAGCCGATAAAAAAGCTCCAGGGAAAGAACCAGACCAGGTGCAGCGCCCACCACAACAGAAGCGGCACGGCCTCATAATCCGGCGGATAGCGGGTGCCGAGGGCGCGCTTGAAATGCTCGTTGATAAAGTAAGACCACAGAAATCCCGGCGAGCGACGTTCGGCCATCCAGTGCCAGGGCACGGCGATGACCAGAAAGATCAGGGTACTGGAAAGAATCCGCAGCTCGCGCCAGCGTCCCCAGCTGCGCGTGAACAGGATAAAGAAAAAAACCACGCCGAGAGGAAAAAGCACCCCGATCAAGCCCAAGGTAAGCGCGGCCAGCGCCATCACTACCGACGCACCCCAATAGGCGACACGAGTGTCGAGACTGCCTTGCCAGCCGCGCAGGAAGAGGTAGAAGAGCGCAGTCAACTCCAGCGCAAAGATGGCCTCCGGAACCATCACCCGGGTAAATAGCCACGGTCCCACGCTGGTACATATGATCAGCCCGGAGTAAAACGCCGCAGTCTCGCCAAAAAAGCGGCGGGCAAAAAAATAGACCATCAGGACCAGTCCCGCCACCGAAAGCACCAGCGGCAGCCGGGTCTGGAACGCGCCCTGTCCGAAGAGCTGGTAGCTGACCGCCACCATCCAGTAATGCAGCGGCGCTTTTTCGAGATAGCGGATGCCGTCCTGATACATCACCACCCAGTCGCCGCGCTGCAGCATCTCGCGGGAGACCAGCGCATGCGAGGCGTCGGCATCATCGAGCAACGCCGGCTGAGCGGCGGTGGCGACGTAGATTCCGAGAGACATCACGAGCAGGGTGAGGATGGAGAATCGGCGACTCATTGATTCATCAGAGGACGACTGCTTTGTTCACCTTTCTATATGCGGGCCGGAAGATGAGGGTCAGGACGCTTGGGACGAACTGCTAATCATAGCATCAGGGTGGGGGAGATAGATGATCAACTCCGACTGCAGTCCCAGCACTGAACTGCGCAGGGCCTGACGAATTTCATTCGTGCGAAAGATGAGGTAAAACGCTGGGCACGGAAGACCTACTTTGTTTTTGGTCTGGAGTCGACCGAGGAGGCTTCTAACTCTGATTGCCGGCTTTCGAGATCTTAGCAACGCGCCGATTGAGAAGCAGACCGTGGACGGGGCACTCTGCCTGTGTCCTGGCTGAAGCCCCGGCTTGTCCTGACCGGTTTTCGCGGCGCTGAAGCGCCGCTCTTCCACGGGGCTGTGGGTTTCGGGTGACACCACAAAATCTTGCCGAGCCTTGCTCGGCCTGGACGGGCGAGGGCGCCCGTCCCCACACGTGCACCGTCCCCACACCTGCACTATGTCCCGAACCTTCTCCGGTAGGCGCTGGGGGAGACGCCGGTGTGGCGCTCGAAGAGGCTGCGGAAATAGGCTGGATCCTGATAGCCGACCGCGTCACTGATTTCCTGCATGGTGCGATGATCGCTCTCCAGCAGGCGCTTGGCGGCAGCGACCCGCAGCTTCTGCAAGTAGA
>JAIQFF010000147.1 GCA_020073395.1 Terriglobia bacterium | reverse complement strand
GTCAAGAAAATATTGACTAGGAGATGTTGTGTTCATGTTTTGAATAGCAATACGCTATAGTTGCGATGCTATACGTTGGGCATGAAGTTTCGCGCTCTGCAGGAAAATCTGCGCAAAGCTCTCTGGGACCGCATCGAAGAAGGCGAGCTGACCGGTCTGCGCCTGGCCCGGGAGACCGGGTTCAAGCAGGCGCACATTTCCAACTTCCTTAACCGGAAGCGGGGCCTCAGTGTTGAAGGCATGGACAAGGTATTGAACGTGCAGCGCCTGTCGATTCTGGATCTGCTTGATCCTGGCGAAATCAACAAACGAGCCAGCATCGCGCCCCCCAGCGAGGATGAGTTCGATAACGTCCTCTTGGTGGAAGGGGCAGTGGCGCGCCAGCCCCTGATCATGAACATGAAGGTCAAGGACATTCTGAAGTTCAAGAAAAGCTTTCTGCGCAAGCTGCGCCCCGAAATTGAGGGTGACCGCGAGGGCTGGGAGCGCTTCGTGATCATCCGGGCCGACGGCCGCCAGGGCATGAGCATGTATCCGCGCCTTCTGCCTGGCGCCACTGTCCTGATTGACCGCCACTACAATTCACTTAAGCCTTATCGCAAGGGCGAATCCAATATGTATGCGGTTGCCCGCGACGGCGACTGCACCGTGAAATATGTGGAGCTTGCCGGCAATCACCTGGTCCTGCGCCCTCACAATCAGGCCTATCCAGTCGAGGTGATGGCCATGGAGCCGGGCAAGAAGGTCCATGACTACCTGATCGGGCGTATTTGCTACGTGGGAATTGAGACCTAGTCCTGATTACCTGGAGTTCGCCTGTTACCTCTCCAATGGCCAGTCGCGCAGGACTCCTTCCAGCAGCTTAACCGCTTCATCAAGGGTGGCCAGCTCTTCCCGGGTAAGGCGGTCGAGATGGCGGGCAAGATACTCGATTCTGCGCTGCCTGCCCTCATGGAGCAGGCGCTCACCCCGCGGGGTGGCGTGAATCCGCAACCGGCGTGCGTCTCCGGAATCCGTCACGCGCTCCGCCAGCCGGCTGTGCTCCAGCCCAGTGACGATGCGGCTCATGGTGGGTGGTTTCACCTGTTCCGCTGCGGCCAGTTGGCCGAGCGTCATTGGTCCCCCGAAAACCAATACCGACAAGGCTGACAGGCGGGCCGGGCCTTCGCCCGTGGCCGCATCCTGTTTGCGAACCCGGCGCAGCACGTGGATGGCTGCGGAATGCAACCGGTCGGCTATGGCGGCCGCTTCCTGCGGGGCTGTTATTTTTTGCTTGCGCCCGGCCATGAAATATAGTTAGCTATACTAACGATTCTTTCTGGAGGTTGACGGCCATGACTTCTGTCACTCTGCCCATCGGAATTTCGCGACTTGGCCAGATCGCGATCAACGTACACGATCTGGAACGTGCCACCGCATTTTACCGGGACATACTCGCCCTGCCGCTGTTGTTCAGAGCCGGCGGTCTGGTCTTTTTCGACTGTGGCGGGGTTCGCCTCATGCTCAGCCGCCCCGAGAAACCGGAGTTCGACCATCCCAGCTCAATTCTGTACTTTACTGTACCTGACATCGCCGGCGCACACCGGCAAATGCTCAGTCGTGGTGTGCATTTCGAGGACGCTCCGCACCTGATCTCGAGAATGCCCAGCCACGATTTGTGGATGACCTTTTTCCGCGACTCTGAACAGAATCTGCTGGCCCTGATGTGTGAGTTGCCGAAGGCGGGCTAAGGGAAGAGTGAATTTCGGATTTGATCTCTGAAGACTGTGAACAGCCGTTCGAACTTAGCTTCTGGCTTCTAGCTTCTGGCTTCTAGATCTTCATTCGCTAATAGCTTCTTAATCTCTCGCCCCCAAGGGACAAAAAGGGAGCCCCTGAACCGGGCAACTCTCGCGGGCGACGCAAGAGAATTACCCAACTCAGAGGCTTGGGGAGAAAAGCTGACATTGGACGTCGGACCTCGGACCTCAGATCTGCTCGATTCGGCCGACGCCGAAGTCCAACGCCTTTTACTGTGGCTGACTGTCCGGCGCAGCGGCGGGAGGAGCGTTGTCCCCTCCCTGGTTGTGCCATTGCTTCATCCGGTTTGCCTGGTCTTCGCGCATCTTGTCGAAATTCTTCTGCTGCTCGTCGTTCAGCACACTCTTGATCTGAGTGTCGGAACTCTGCCGAAGTTCCTGCATCTTGCCGAACCGGTCCTGGCGGGAGAGCGACGAATCACTGCGAATCGCGTCCATCTGCTTGCGTTGGTCTTCGAGGATGGGTTTCAGTTTCGCCTGCTGGTCATCGCTCAGGTTCAACTTTTTGGTCAAGTGCTTGAGTTGATCATCCACCGTCGGCATATGACGGCGGCCCATGTGCTTTCCCATGCCTGGACCGGATTGCTGGTCTCGCTGCTGACCGGCCTGCGGTGGCGGCGCAGGCGCCTGTTCGTCCTGGCCAAAGGCGGTGCCGGCAGCGAGGCCGAGACTAAGCAACGCCGCGAGAACAGCCGTAGCAACCAAGGACCGGCGCTCGCCTCGTCCGAACTTGGATCCCTTGGGGACTGTTGATTTCCACATGTTGTTACTCTCCAATTCTCATTCCTGTGACGGTCGGAAGCTTTCTGCTCCCGGAGAATAATCTCTCTGTAGTTAGAACACCTCGTAATCCGCAACAGAGTAAAGACTTGGTAAAGTCACGTAAAAGTTCGTAAAGCAGTCTTCAGTCGTCAGTCATCGGTCGTCAGCCAGATCGCTATCCGCACGACTGCTGATCACTGACGACTGACGACCGACGACTTGTTTTACAAGTCTTTACCCCTCTTGACGCACTCTTTACGCAGGCGCAGCAACTCCGGATCAGAGGCTTGGCATCAGTCGGTTTTTACCGCTGTAACTTCAAACTTTCTCAGCCAAAGGGGTGAATCGTGGGCCGAATCCTGCGCTTGACGTCGTGGTGTGCCGGCATTTTGTGTTTCGGAACAGTCCTGCTTCTTGCGGGATGCGGTGGAGGGGGAGGAAGCACGCGCTACCGGTTCATGAATGCAGTCCCGGATGAATCCAGTCTGGAAGTACTGGTGGATAGTAATTCGGTGTCGAGCAACCTCGCCTACGGCACCAGCACGGGATACCAATCTGTGCAATCCGGCTCCCATCAGGTCGCGATTGAGCCTGCAGGATCGAGCACAGCGCTGCTGCAACAGTCCATCACGTTTGCATCCGGTTCGGACACAACCATCATTTCATACAACTTTTCTCAAAGCGCAGCCAACATGGTGCTGGCCGACAACAACTCCGCGCCGGCTTCAGGTGATTTCAAACTGCGCGTGGTCAATGTGTCGCCAAACCTGGGGCCAGCCGATGTCTATGTTGTCACCCCCGGCACGGATCTGAACACTGTCAGTCCTACCCTGAGCAATTTGGCTTTTGGCTCGGCTGCCAGCTACCAGTCATTGACCGCCGGGAGCTACGAGGTCGTGCTCACCTCGGTAGGCCAGAAACAAAAAGCCATCGACACCGGTTCCCTCACCCTCAGTTCTGGCCAGGTCAGAACGTTGGTGGGCATGAACAGCCAGGCAGGCGGATTCTCCTACACCATGCTGCAAGATGTGAACTAAGCCAGTACGTGTGGGGCCGACACTCTTGTCCGCCGCGTTTGACTTTGACTTTTGTTGTGAAGTTGTTTGTTGGAAAGAGTCCGGTGCCACCACCTGTCGATGCAGTTACAAGAGTCCAAGTAAAAGGCGTCGGACAAGAGTGTCGGCCCCACATAATCATCTGTTACCATCATCGATCATACGGGAGGCGTTCATGGACGAAGCACCTGGCGGAGCGTCGGGATCGCGCCGCAACGAAGATATCGCGCTGGATCTCATGAAATTTGTGGCCATGACCACGGGCTACGGCCGAACCAGTTCGTCAGGAGTCGGGTTCCAGGGCACTGGGGCGGCGGCCAAGCCGGAAGAGTATGCCGGACATCTGCTCGAGCTCTATAGCAAGTGCCTGCAAGCAGTTGCAGGCAAAAAGTAACAAGTGTGGGTCGGACACTCCTGTCCGACGCCTTTGACGTTGTTCTTGATTTTGCCCTTGGTGTTGCTCTTGCTTTTGCCTCGCCTCTGAATCTGGCCTGTCCGGATATTGGCAGACGGGGCCAAAGACCGTGCAACTGCCCACTCCTCTCCAATCCCCATCTTGCGAAAACCATTCCCTGGGAGCAAAATGGCCCTCCTGAAACTCGACCGAGGAGGCACACATGGTTGCACAACCGACCTCTTTGCTACGGCAGGCTTCCGGCTGGTCCATTGTCTGGGGAGTCCTGCTCATCGCCTTTGGAATCGTGGCCATCGGCTCGCCGCTTCTGGCGGCGGTGGCGGTCAACGCGCTCATTGCCTGGCTCATTAGTCTCGCCGGCGTGGTCCACGTGGTAGTGGCATTTCACGCTCACGGCGCGGGAAGCCTGATCTGGAAGCTGCTGGTGGGCCTGGCCTACATCTTCATCGGCGGATATCTGCTCTGGCATCCTGTGCTGGGAGTGGCGTCGTTAACGCTCCTGCTGGCATCGCTCTTTTTCATCGAGGGCGTACTGGATGTGGTGCTCTACTTCAATCTGCGCCCCGGGCGGGGCGCCGGCTGGGTCCTGTTTGACGGACTGGTCACCTTGCTGCTGGCGCTGTTCATCGGCTTGCACTGGCCATCCAGTTCGGCCTGGGCGATAGGCACGCTGGTGGGAGTGAGCATGATCATGAGCGGAGTCACGCGCGTGATGATGTCTCTGGCGGTGCGCCGGCTGACCGAGACCTCCACACTGCCCAAGGCAGCGTAGCGTCAGATTCTGCTCGCAGCGCTATTGGTCTTGCAGGAGGCTGGGGCGGTCCTCGCCTGTCCGAATCTACCGATCAGCGCGAGGACCGGGCCTGTGTTTACCGGCGGCCGCGTTTGCCTTTGCGGCGGGCTGACTTTGCGGCCTTGCGTGCCGGACGTCTCTTCGCAGCCTTTTTCTTGGCTGGCTTACGTGCCGGTTTCTTCTTTTTCGCCGGCTTCTTCCTGACAACTTTTTTGGCCGGCTTTTTCTTGGCCGGCTTTTTCGCGGCCGGTTTCCGCGGCGGCTTCGGTGGTCCTCCACCACCGGCGGGTCGTGGCGCGGCTGGAGCTGGCGTGGCGGGCTCGGGTTGCGGCTCAATCATGCCCGGCACTTCGGCTGCTGCTTCTTCTTCCTCTTCTTCTTCGTAATCTTCTTCTAGCGAATCGCCGTAGGCGCCGCTGTCGCCAAATTCATCCATCTCGTCATCACGTGCGTAGAGGGTCTCGTCGAAGCTCATCTTTCCTCCTGGGTTTTGGACCGCGCCGGGCGCGGGCCGCTGCGCTAGCGCTGCGGGTACTAGGGAATTAAAAAGACAACTGAAAGACTAACGTTTTGGCTGAACGGGGCGCGATTATAGCACAGCGCTTTCCGCGCGACCGTATCGAGAAACGGTTTGCAGCTGTCTGCACGTTGCATATTACACCGATAGATCAAAGTCGAGTAGGAGGCGCAAAGTATTTTGCGCGGTGGCCGAAAGAGGCTTCAGTTGGAAGGGTGACGCGAAGGGGATCGGCTTCAGCCGCGCCCCCAGTCAGAGAAGATTGGGACGGGTCTAGCCGGCTGCGGAAAAATCAAGCTTCAGCGAAGTTGGGAAGGGTACGACCTTTGGTCGTGCCGCCAAGCCATTGAAAATGCACTGCGCTTTAGCGCCTGAGGTTTGCCGTCCGTACTGTGCCCGAATTTTCCCCCGAGGCTTCCGCCCTCACGACCGCGCGAGAGAAGAGTACCCGCAGTCCGAGGCCGGAACGTTGAAGGCTCAATATGACCAGGGCTGGAAGCAAGGCTGAAGGCCGCAACCAGAAGCCAGAAGCGATCCCCTACCGCACACTTCTGATCAAAATAACCATTCCGGGCCGCAGCATGGGCAAGTCGCCATTATCTCGCTTCAAGGCTTCGACCGTAGTGTGGTGAGTCGTGGCAATCGAGATCAGGGTCTCGCCGGGCTGCACTTTGTGACGCTGCACGATCCTTTGGGCGGCTGGGCGTAAGTCTCTATCAGACTTGGACTTAGAAGTTACCAGCTGTTCCTTGGGGAGGGTGCTTGGGGTCACCGGCAGGTGAACATAAACGATGCGGCGTCCGCGCAAGCTGTCTCCTCGCAGATGATTCCAGCGGCGAATCATGGTGGGCGGAAGGCTGAAATTATCCGCCACCGTCTGTACTGTGTCTCCCCGACGCACCCGGTAACGGGTAGTGTGGCGGGCGTAGGTGGCGCCGTCTTCGGTGGCGGCATGTTTGCCCGGCGGGATCGGGACAATCAGTTTGCTCTCAGCCTTCAGGTCGTCGCCGGCCAGGAGATGGTTCTCCTTCACTATGGCTTGCGGGCTGGTGCGATAAGTGCGCGCAATCGAGGCCAGCGTGTCGCCTTCTGCCACTTCGTGATACCGCCACCACACCCGCATCTGCGGCGGGATGGCTTCGATCGCCGCCAGATAGCGTTCTCTTGTCCCGGCCGGCAGGCGCAGTTCAAAGGTCTGGTTCTTGGGAGTGGTCAGGCGCAGCAGGCTGGGATTCAGGTCCTGCAGGGTTGACGGAGAAACGTCAATGCACTGGGCCACCAGACGAAGGTCAACCGAGTAATCAATCTTGACCGCGTCATAAGGGACGGGTTGCTCGGGAATGATATCGTCCAGCCCATACTGGCTTGGGTTCTTGGCCATGATCGTGACGGCCAGAATGATGGGTACATAGTTGCGCGTTTCCTTGGGCAACACATTGCGCCGGTAAAGCTCCCAGAAATCGGCGTAACCGGTACGCTTAACTGCGCTCTGCACTGTCCCCGGCCCGGAATTGTAAGCGGCCATGGCCAGATACCAGTCGCCAAACTGGTTATAGAGATCTTTCAAATGATGGGCGGCGGCGCGAGTGGATTTTTCCGGGTCCTGACGCTCGTCAACCCAGAGGTTGTGCTGTAGGCCGTAGCCCCGGGCGCGGCTGGCCATGAACTGCCACATGCCGCGGGCCCCCACCCGAGACAACGCCAGGGGATGGAAACCCGACTCCGCCTGGGCCAGATAAATCAGCTCCTGAGGAACGCCTTGTTCCCGCAGCGAGCTCTCGATCATTCCGCGATAACGCCCGCCGCGCTCCAGCGCGTGTTGCAGGGTTTCGTGTCCCCGGGTCGTGGAAAAATAATTAATGAAGCCCGCCACCTGATCGGTCAACATGAGTGGCAGTTCCGAATGCGTGCCTTTGATCTCAGCCTCGGCTTGCGCTTTGACGTTGGGGTCAACCGGAGGCGTCACATCGTTGACTTCATCAATGGGCGCGGGCTCGGCTTTCTGTTTCGGTTCCGGGCTGTCGGACTGGAGGGCCGCCAGTTCCGGACGGTTTACGGCTTCAAGCACCCGATCCAGTTCATGCTCGATTCGCTCGTCCGATCGAACCTCGGCTGGACGTTGTGACAACATATCGACGGCGCGATCGAAGTTGCGCTTGGCCGCTTCCAGGTCTCCGGTTTTGAATTTTTCCTCTCCCGCCTGGTACTCCTTCTCAGCGTTCACAATCAGCTCGGCAACCGGGTCTGGATTGGGCTGAGGTGCAATCTGGGCTTGGTCGGGTGTGATCGGCGCCGGATCGGTTTGGGGAACGGCCCCTCGAACTGCAGCCAAAGCCGGGGCGTTGGCTTGCGCTGCCGGCAGCCTACCCTGCTTCTGATCAGTGTGGCAGGCGGTGCCCGCCAGGAGCAGGGCCAGCACCGGCGCGGAAAGCTTGAAATTCCTAATCCCCATGTCTATCTATAACTTGCGCTCGCGAGTGACGCTGCCAAAGCCGCCCCTGTTCCGGGCGGTGTGGACGGCCAAGGTTAGAATCGTACTCTCCAACAATTTGCAGGGTCAATCCGTAATGGGGTACCCCCCGTTACTTTAGGGCAGGCCGGGCACGATTCTAGCGCCCCCGCCGCACAAGGGATTCTGAGATCGGAAACGGCCACTAGTACCCCTAGCTAGTACCAATGATCGTTCCCATCTTGCATCACAGGTTTATACTCAACCCAGCTTATAGGGAGCCTTGGTGGACACCTGCCCCCAATTCTTTCGATGTCATCCCAATCTCGACGACGGCGTGAATCGCAACATCGTCGAGTCGGAAATTGAAGGTGGTGCGTTTCTCGAGGACCTTCCCGCCCGGACCATGTTGCAGATTCAGACCCAGCACCGCTGGTACACAGTGGTGCACCGCGGACGTGGCGAGGCCTGGATCTGGGGTCATCCTGCGTTCTGTCCTGAGCCCGTGCTGGTGAGGATTGAGGGCTCGTCCTGGGGAGGCTCGATGCTGAAGATCGGGTTTGTCGGCCGCGGCATGCATCTGGAATTTCGCCATCCTTCCTATCGCACCCCGATCGTGACGTCACGCATTCTGGAAATTCGCCAATGCGAGCAGGACGCACCTGAGCTGATGACCGCCGCATACGAGTCTCACCCCACAAACTAGCCTGTGTGGGTCGGACACTCTTGTCCGACGCCTTTGAAGTTGATTTTGGTTTTGGGGTTTGGTCGCGGGTTTGATTCCAAGCATCCAATTCTAGAGTCCACGTCAAAGGCGTCGGACAAGAGTGTCCGACCCACACCATCTACTGCCGCCGGGTAGTGGTGCAGTTTGAATCTTACCCTCTGACAGTTTGGCAATGCACGGGTGTGACCTTTGTTCCAGTCTGGAATCGGGATATGGACGAGCCCCGCATGGTTCCTACGTGCTGCGCTGTATTGACACCCGGGCTTATCATGTCCGAGACTGCTCAGTAGTTGGCGTGGCGGCTGGTACTGGAGTCGCCGGCTCTGGCACTGGTGCTGGGGGCGACGAAGGCGATTCTGGTTCGGTTGCTTTCTGTTGTGCCAGCGCCTTTTTCTGGCGATTGGCTTCGTCCCATGTGCCTATTTGGGTGATGATGTCATGAAAATGCGAAACATCTTGTGCGATGGAAAGTCCTGGCAGAGCTTCACCCGTTGCTCTGTTGGCGCGGTAAGCAGAGATTGCCCCGACGATCTGTGCTCCGTCGGCGGAGGTGGAGTACAAGACAGGTCCGCCGCTAACGCCGTTGATGGCAACGCCGTCGATGAGGTAGGCGGAGCGGGAGTCTTGCCACGCACTGACATTGCCAGAAAAGAAACAGAGCGTAGCAGCGGCGATAGAGGGATAGCCAAGCCACCCGACATCCATACCAATCGGCAATCGGTGGTCAGTTGGGAGGAGCTGTATCGGCGTATCTGGGAATTTAAGCTGTCCCGTACCAATCAACAAAACCGCTGAATCCCTATCTGGGTCAGGAAAGATAATTCTGTCTGACTCGCGCAGGAAAGCGTTAGTCCCGGAAGGGTAATGGGTAATGCGAATCGGTTCTTGCCATTGCTCTGCGTGTTTCACTACATGGTAAGCCGTCGCGATGCCGCAGAAAGTGCGAGTCTCGTTATATAGACACAGGAATCCCGTTCCATGTCCCGACGGCGTTTCTATCTTTACGACCACCGGAATTACCCTCTTTACGATCTCATCCCAATTCATGCGGCCTCAGCTTTCCGGGTCTCCAATAATCCCCACCAATTCCTCGATGTCCCAAGTGTGATCGGCTAGGCCCGCTTCCATGGCGGGTGTCACGCGCAACGTCTTGTGAACTCGACAGTAATTGTCGGTGGCGAGCCGATTCATGAGTAGAATATAGTTTTTCAGCTTTATTTTGTCAATATTCTGACGATATATTGTCATGATTTAACTTGACTTTCGTAATGTGGAAGCTATATATTCACTAGCGGACAGGGAGGTGCGATGTCAATATCTTGTCCATGCTCTGGCAACCGCAATCTCACACACACCGTCTAAACCAAACATGGAAAAGGAGTTAACGTAATGGCCAACGTGGATGGCTTCCCATTCGTTAATCCGACCGTCCGGCATGTCGGCGTTAGCAAGCTTCGGGAGTTAAACGCATCAAAACTAAGAGAAAACTCGGAGGAGACCCTCGTAATTCAAGACAGCAATGACACACCGCTGGCTGTATTGCTCAGCTATGAGCAGTTTTTGATTATCCAGCAGCAACTTATGGCCGTGCTCAATACGGTCGAGATGCTTTCGGATAAGGATGAGCATGACAGCTTGGTGGCCGCATTTGAGGATATTCGTGCCGGTCGCGTTCGCTCGCTCGACGAGATTGACGCGGAATTGGAGAAACAATAATCGTGGCAGACCACAAGAAGCGTTCGCGCAAGACACCAGCACAAGAGCCGGAAAAGCTTGCCCCTGACCCTGCACGGAACGCTGCTGGTGGTCTCTACAAAGTGGACATGACCGCCTCTGCAGAGGCGGTTTACGTGGATATGTACAAGAAGGCTAAGGTAGCAGAAAAGAAAGGCGATTACACAAGCTCAGCCCGCACTAACTTCAGCATGATTCGTCAGGCAGTTCGACAGATCATCCCCCACGATCCGGTGAATCGCGCATATGCTCTCACTGGCGCCCTCTCCAATATGTTCAGAGTAAAGAAGGGAAGATATAGGATCATGTGGATCGCCTCATCTAAGCTGAAGTCCATTTGCATACTCTATATCTCCGAAACGCTCCGCAAGGAAGGGGATATTCACGATCCATATAGGCTATTCGCGCAGGCAGTGATGTCTGGTCAATTCAATGACATCTTCGCAAAATATGGCGTTAAAATTCCAAGCCTGAAGGCCAGCGCCGTAAAACCTCAGTGATCCTCTGTAGCCTCTCTGACAATCCGAGCAGCGGCCTGGCTGGCGTCCTCTTTAGATTTTAGGGAACTGCATGCCGATAACTGAATCGCCGGGGTGTTTCTCAGCACAGTGGGTGCGGAAGTCAGCATCGATTTTGTGAAGTTCCGAGATGGTTGCTTCTCTCACTCTCCCGGCATCGAAAACGGCTTTACAGTTGGAGCATCCCCAGACGCAGGGTATTTTGGTTCCGTTGATAAAGACCTTCGCTTTTAGTGTCGGCATGCCCATAGTTTCCCGCAGGTCGAAGGCGGGCGCTACCCCTGTGGATATTCAAACTGCACCACTACCTGCCGCCGTCTTGCCTTGACGAAGCTCATGCCGACTCTATAACCTGACCGGTTTTCGCACGTCTAACCCCTGGCTACTTCGACGGTCGCTGTTCTCAGAATCTGATAGGAGAATCATGAGCCGCAAATTTATCGGGTGGTTGTTCATTACTGTCTTGGTGGTTGCGAGTCTCTTTTCCACTGCTCAGGAGCCGATGCCGGCGCTGGGTGCCTCCAATTATCTCGCCGGCACTGCAGAATCCTTTCTGGCTTCCTGCCGCAGCGATGTGGATGACGGCAAAAAGCGAATTGCCGCCATCAAGGCCAGCCAGTCGCCGCGAGACGCAATGACGACGCTTCAGGCCTTCGACACCGCGCTGGTTGTCATCCTGGACGCCGAAAATCGCGCCGGCCTGGCCGAGCAGGTGCATCCCTCCAAGCCCTTCCGCGATGCGGCCCAGACTTGTGAACAGGAAGTCAGCCGCGTGCTTACCGACATCTCGCTCGATAAGGACATGTACAAGGTGCTGGCGTCGCTGGATGGCGCCCGGCTCGATCCTGCCGGCACCTATTACTTGCGGACCACACTGCGCGACTACCATCGCGCCGGCGTTGACCGCGATGATTCCACCCGGGAGAAAATACGGGGGTTGCAGGACGAATTAGTAAAAATAGGCCAGCAGTTTGATCAGAACATCGCCGCAGATGTTCGCAAGTTCCAGGTCAACGCCTCCGACCTGGACGGACTTCCTGACGACTTCAAGCGTTCTCATCCCGCCGACGCGTCCGGCAAGATCACACTGACCACCGATAACACGGATTATTTTCCGTTCATGGATTACGCCAAGAGCGAGCCGGCGCGCAAAGAGTTCTTTGTGCTCTACCGGCAGCGCGCATATCCCAAGAACATAGATGTGTTGGGGCAGCTTTTGCAGAAGCGCCACGAACTCGCCAACGTCCTGGGATACCCCGACTGGGCCGCCTACATCACGGAGGACAAGATGGTCGGGACAGAACAGAATGCCTCCGACTTCATTGAAAAAATATCCTCGGCGGCGCAGGCTGGTTCAAAGGTCGATTACGACGAATTGCTGGCTTACAAGAAGCACGAGGATCCGAAGGCGGAAAGCGTCAACGCGTGGGATGTGGCTCACCTGACGCGCGCAGCGAAAATTGAAAAATTTGGATACGACTCCCAGGTCATCCGGCCCTATTTCGAGTATTCGCGGGTCTTGCAGGGAATTCTCGACATCAGCAGCCGCATGTACGGGATCACCTACAAACCCGTGACCTCGGCGCAAGTCTGGCATCCCGAAGTCACGGTGTATGACGTTTACGACCAGAGCAAACTGATCGGCCGGATTTACTTCGACATGTTCCCCCGAGAAAACAAGTACAAACATTACGCAACCTTCAGCCTGGCCACCGGGAAGAATGGTTTTCGGCTGCCGGAATATGTTCTGGTCTGCAATTTTCCCAGGACCGCCGGCGAGCCCGGACTCATGGAACGCGATGACGTCATCACCTTCTTCCACGAGTTTGGACATCTCATCCACGGAATCATGAAGGGAAACAGCAAGTGGGCGGAGGGCGACCTGGAGAATGATTTCATCGAGGCCCCCTCACAAATGTTCGAAGAGTGGCCCAAAGACCCCGCCATTTTGAAGCTCTTTGCGCGCCACTACAAAACCAATGAGCCGATTCCTGCGGAACTGGCGGAGAAAGCCCGGGCTGCAGATGAATTCGGCCGCGTCCTCAATGTGCGCACCCAGATGTTCTACGCCGCTATCAGCCTCGATTTTTATAATCGCGACCCGCAAGGACTCGACACCGACAAACTGGTGGCCCAGTTGCAGGAGCGCTACACCCCTTTCAAGTATGTGGAAGGCACGCACATGCATACCGCTTTTGGACACCTCAACAACTATTCGGCGGTTTACTACACCTACATGTGGTCGCTGGTCATCGCGAAAGACATGTTCACCGAGTTCAAAAAAGACGGATTGCTCAATCCCGAAGTCGCGGCCAAATACCGCAACTCAGTTCTGGCGGCCAGCGGCACCAAGCCGGCAGCAGATCTCGTGCGCGACTTTCTGGGGCGCCCGTATTCGTTCCAGGCGTATGCCGATTGGCTGAACGGAAAGTGAAAGGCGTCGTTGGTCCTTGATTGTTGGTCGTCGGCCAACGGCAAAAACATAGATGGTGTGGGTCGGACACTCCTGTCCGACGCCTTTGACTTTGAT
>JAIQFF010000146.1 GCA_020073395.1 Terriglobia bacterium | reverse complement strand
AATGTGCTTCCGCATCAACAACCTTGTCCTATTTGACTTCGTCCGCAAGATAAAGGATTTCGCCGTATCCTTTTGCTCACCATTTTCGTCCTAGGGATAGCACCGAGCGTTGGTCGTAGGAGGTTTGCATATGGCCGTCCTCAAGCGTATTGGCCCAGTTTCCGCGTTCAAGATTGGCCTTGTTTCATACGCCTTTCTGGGTTTGATTGCCGGCGTCTTTTGCAGTCTGATCGTGCTGACCGGGACCTCATTTGCTCCACACGCGCACATGCCTTTTGCCCCTGCAGTTGGTCTGTTCGCAGTGATCCTGTGCCCTATCGTGTATGGGATCATCGGCGGCATCGCCACCGTGATCGGCGCGCTCATCTACAACCTTGCCTCCAGCTGGGTTGGTGGAGTCGAGGTCGAAATCAGTTGAGCCGGACGGCTCCGGCCCAACTGTTCGCACTGTTTGAAAGGAGTGGGTACAACCATGTTTCGTCACAACGTTGGCGGGGTTGACGGAGTCTTTCGCCTGACGCTGGGGGGAATGTTTTTTCTCGCTGGACTATTCCTGCTTACCAGCAGAATCAGGCTTGGAGTAGTACTTGCAGTGGTCGGCGTGCTTGTATTACTGACCGGCATTATTCGGTTCTGTGCGGTGTACGTTCCGTTTGGCATTTCAACCGCACCACCGAGAAAAACACCTCTCAACCAGGCCTGCGATTGTGCCGTCTGGATGAAGGCAATGCAGGACAATCGTCCCGCCGTCGCTTCACCGGCCCCACCGAAAGAGGCGCGTGTCGGGGCTACGCCCGCAAATCGCGGCCGGTAACGACCCTCCACACCGGACGGCGGTCGCGTATTTCGACCACGGACGTAGCCCAAGCCGTGATCGCGATCACAGACTTCCACACGCCACTGTGTGTTTACTGATGATATGGCTCAGGCGAGCGAAACCGTTGACGCGGGCGCGCTGTTCGAGATTTACCACGATCGAATCTACCGCTACGTCCGCGGCCTGGTAAGAAACCCCGCCGAAGCCGAAGACCTGACGCAGGATACGTTTCTCCGTGCCTACCGATATGGAGACTCGTTACGCGATCCAGAGGCCGTTCGCGGCTGGCTGTACCGCATCGCCACACACGTGTGCCTCGATCGCTTGCGCCAAGCCGCTGGTTTCCCTCGACAGTGAGGAAGGGGAAAATAGCCTTAAGCTGCCGGTTTCGGCGGCTCCCTCGCCCCTCGACATTTCGGAGCGGAAAGAGACCAGCGCATGCGTTCAACGGTGTCTGGATTTTCTGCCCGATAAGTACCGCGCTGTAATTCTGCTGCACGAGGCCCACTCCCTTACCGCTCCCGAAATCGCCGACCTCCTGGGAGTGACTCTCGCCACCGTCAAGATCCGACTCCATCGCGCTCGCCGTGGGTTGCAGCAGGTGATGAAACGCGGATGCGCCGTCTCGAACGACAAGCTGGGCACGCCCACTTGCCATCCCAAATCCTAGAACAATGTCGTAGAGATTGGCGATTGCTCCCGAATGACGGGCAAACCGGAAGTGATGCCCTACAGATTGATCCCGATAAACGCCCTTAGCGGCCCTCGTTTGCCTCCCGTCCCGATCCGAGAGAATGGCAGAACGGAAACCGACTTCTTTGGACTAATCCCGCCGTAGAAGCCGGATTGCTTCCGGTTAGCCGACGATCCGTCCAGAAATCTCATCTGGTCGCTTTCAGCAATTCCAGCTTATCGGCGGAGTCCTGCGAAGCGAGGCGAGGCACCAGCACCAACGGATACCCGATCGCTGATCTTGTTTACGGCGTTCTGCTGGCACGTAATACTTTTGTAATGTGTATCCGAGATCACAGTGAAAAACTCTAGGGAGTGGCACGCTACTGCAAACAGGAATCCTATGGAAACTCACCCAAAAGGGAGTCGCGCTCGCATCCTGCTGAGTTCAGTCTTTGGCCCTTATGCGCAAGACGACGAATTCGGCAGCCGATCCATCAATCCGATGGAGCTTTATCACAACCAGGTCACCCGCGCGCAAGGCAGTTTCTCGCTCCGCATGTTCCATCGCTCCTGGGGCATCATGATGATTCAGGAGAACATTTCGGCGCCATGCAGCCTGCTGGATTTTCCCACGCGCGAAACTTTTGCACGTGAATTAACGACGAATCATTACGACATCATTGGTCTCTCTGCGATCATCGTCAACGTTTTGAAGGTCCGAGAGATGTGCCGGATGGTGCGGGAACTATCTCCGGCGTCGCTGATCGTGGTGGGCGGACATGTGGCTGCCATTCCCGGCCTGGAAGCGATGATCGACGCCGACCACATCGTGCGCGGCGAAGGCATTTCCTGGATGCGCCGCTACCTGGGAGAAGACGAGCACGCACCCATCCGCCACCCAGCCATAGTTTCTGGTCTGCAGGCACGCATCATGGGAATGCGCCTGCCGGATCGCAAGGGCGGGACGGCAGCTACCATTATCCCGTCGGTGGGTTGCCCCATGGGGTGCAACTTTTGCACCACGTCTGCTTTTTTTGGCGGCAAGGGAAAATTTGTCAACTTTTTCGAGACCGGCGATGAACTGTTTGACGTGATGTGCGGAATCGAATCTGAGCTCAAGGTACATTCTTTCTTTGTAATGGACGAAAATTTTCTGCTTCACCGTACGCGTGCCATGCGCCTACTGGAGCGCATGAAGCATGCTAAGAAGAGCTGGGAGCTTTCGGTGTTTGCTTCCGCCAATGCGATCCGAAAATACACCATGCAGGAGCTGGTCGAACTCGGCATTTCCTGGGTATGGATGGGGTTGGAGTCTCCCAAGTCCAGCTATAACAAGCTGCAGGGCACCGACATTGGGCAACTCACGCGGGAGCTTCGCGAACACGGCATACGTGTGCAGGGCTCGACGATCATTGGACTCGAGCACCACACGCCAGACAACATCGTCGAGGAAATCGAATCGGCGGTCGGCTACCAGACCGACTTCCACCAGTTCATGCTCTACACGCCGGTTCCCGGCACGCCGCTTTACCAGGAAATGGCTGACCAAGGCCGTCTGCTGAAGGACGTTGACCTCGCCGACACCCATGGGCAATACAAATTCAACTTTCGGCACGCCGCAATCTCACGCGACGATTCAAAGCGATTTCTGGACTGGGCGTTCCGGCGCGATTTCGAGCGCAACGGACCGAGCCTGTATCGCATGTGTCAGACCATGCTCCAGGGCTGGCAACGCCACAAGGACGATCCGGACCCACGCGTTCGCGAGCGGTTTGCGCTACAAATGAAGAAGCTCAGAGGGGCTTACAATGCGGCGCTGTGGGTGATGGAGCGAGAATTCAAGAAAGTCAATCGCAGCGTAAGCGAGCGGATTCACAAGCTGCGCCTCGAAGTCGAGAAGGAGTCTCCGATAATTGCCCGTCTCACAGCCGCATCGCTGGGGCCTATCTTATTGTGGTCCACACGACGGGAGGAAAATCGGCTGGCGTCAGGACGCACATACGAACCGCCAACCTTCATCGAGCGCCGCAACTGGGTTTCGGCTTCGTAGCCCACCTGCCTCGATTGCGGGTAGATCACCGGGCAAACGGGAAGTAATCCGCCGGAAAAGAGGTGGTCTACAACCGGCTGGATGGGGATAATTGGCAAAATCAGGGGTTGAGCCGGAATCGCACGACGCCGCAAGCCTTCCGCCATACGCAGCACGCAACGCGATCGACCGCTAGCGCGGATCGGTGAAAGGGATTTCAAGTCAAGCGAATCTGCCTGATGGACGTTGCTATCGTCCGTTCTCAGTACGATAACTTCCGGGTTGCCCTTGATCCAGGCATGATCCCAAGCTCAGACTGTCATTATGGTGTTCATTCGAGAATGAACATGCCTGATCGGGTCTCCCGGAATCACCGCCATTTTGGTCGTCACTGGTTGTACCTCTTCTTATAAAAGTCGAGTTGTTGTTGGAGTTGCTCCTTGCTCAGGCCTTTTGTCCACTGGTGGTAAGGGCTGTTCCTAACGTCTGCGGTCACGCCGGGAAGAAGTGCCTCAGCTTCGGGAATGAATTCCGTATAGAACGTCTTGGCGACCTCATAGAAGCCGTGCCACTGTGTGTAGTCCGGGCCCATCATTGCCGTGCCCATCCGAGCACGCCGCCCCTGATGATGCCAGAGCTCATAGTAGGTCCATTCGATCTTTTCATCGAACGGTGTCTTCGTGAGCTTATTGGCGGCATAGAGCTTATCCATGATCCCTTTAGCTGGCTTGGCAAACTTCTCGTTGTAGAGATCGATTGTGTTCTCGTATTGCTTATAGAAGTTCTCAACCCAGCCGGTGGCGTGGCAGTTCGAGCAGACGTCCTGCATGGCAGCACGACGCTTCTCCCAGTTTTCCAGCTTGACGCTGACGACTGGCCGCAGCGTGAAGCTAATCCGGTCGCCCACGTCGTGGGTCACTGGCTGATTACTAGTCGCGCTCATGTGACAGGTTGCGCATGTGGGGGCCGCGGAATAGTCCTTTCCAACTACCCAGGACTTTGCCTCCAGGTTCATCTTGGAAATGTTGGCGCGGAACTGAATGCCATGCTTCGATTCGGTATAGATCTCAATCTGCGGATGATCGGGCCCCATGTGGCACTTTCCACAGTTCTCCGGCTGGCGAGCAAGTGCTGAACTGAAGGAGTGCCGTCCGTGACAGGCAGCACACGTGCCTCGGCTGCCGTCCGGATTCACACGTCCAATACCACTGTTCGGCCAGGTATCCGCATCAAATTTACCGTCTTTCACATACTTGACCTCACTGCCGTGACACTGCCGGCATCCGTTCGCTGCAGCTGGGCCGCCCTCAACGACCTCTCCCAACATGTTATCCAGAGACCCGATGAATTGTGCAGCTTGAGCATGATGACTCTTTTCGAACTGTTCAACTTCTTTGCCGTGGCAGCGCCCGCAGTAGTTGGGTGTGACAATAACGGCAATGCGTTGGCCGTAGTGCTCAAATGTTGCCGGATCTTTCTCATTGGCGCGATGGCATGAGTAGCAGTCCACATTCTTCTTGGCGTGAGCACTTTCTCGCCACTGCTCCACAATGCCTGGGGTACTGCTACTGTGGCAATCCAGGCATGCCTGACCTTCTGCGGATACCTGGGGATGAGCAACTGTAATCAGCCGGAAGAGGAGAAAGGTGAGAAAAGCTACAAAGCGCATGGAAACCTCCGAGACACTTCCTTACTGGGCCTGAAGTTGTTGCGACAGGTAAGCGCCAATCCCCATTTCCTTGATGGCGTGGATCTGCGCCTCGAGGAAGTCGGCGTGCCGCTCTTCGTCCTGGATCATACTCTCGAACAGATCCTTCGAGCCGGCGTCGCCCACTTCGTGACAGAGTTTGGCAGCGTTGTTGTATTGCCGAACCGCATCAGCTTCGTCGGCGTAATCGATTTCGAGCTGCTGCTGTGCGGTAGCGCCAACTTTGGGGGTCAGCGGGATATCAATGGCGGGAGTACCGTCGAGGAAAATGATGCGCTCAATAAGGCGTTCCGCGTGATGCATTTCCTGGATCGCACGCGCCTTTGTCAGGCCGCCCAGCCGATGGTAGCCCCAACTCACGCACATTTCTGCCTGCACCATGTACTGCGCAATGGCCGTCAACTCCGCGCTGAGGGCCGCATTTAATTGCTCAATCACTTTCTGGTCACCACGCATGAATAGCTCCTTGCCACCCAAGGTCGCCACAACGGCGAGCTCAGTCATTCGTGCGCCTGATGATACAAGATCGAAGTACAACTCGTGCGTCAATATGTTGGAGTGCAAAGCGGGATAATCCGCCTCATCACAGCTAGTTTTGGGACCATCACTACAGGGGGTGACCGCTGGAGAGCATGGCTTTCGGATTGCGGGACGGCTGCCGCCCCACTAAGATCTCATAAAACGGCTGGTTTCGCTAACGCTCGCCATTCCAGCAATTTGCCGTGACGAGCCACCGCCGCCTTCCACACCGCGGCTGTCCGCCACAATCACAGATTGGGGACATGCGGATCGTAAGGTACCGATAAGTCGGCTTTGCTCCAGTCAACTTCCCGTTTGCCCGTCATCCGACCGCAACAGGGCCGAGTACGAAGCGCATGTCAACAATGGGACGCACTTGGAACAGGGGTCATCTCTTGCAACACAGAGGCGGACTATTTTGGGATGCCTTTCAAGACCTTGTTTTTGTCGGTTGCTCGTGCCTGGTGAGACGCTCCAGAAACTAGAAAACGTGACCGAATCGTGACCAAACACACCTAAACCGACCGTCACAGACCATCCCTCAACGAGCGGAGTGAGCTGTTGGTCCAGGAAGCTAACTGCTTGCAATTGTTGGATCTGAAAGAGTGCCCGTCCGGCAGTGATCCGGAGTTGAGGTTTGTAAATCAAACGAGCCCACGCCAGCCCAAACCTGGATTCGGTTTTGATTCAAGTGTCCGGTTCTTAGCGTCCTTTGCGGCCTTTCTCTGCGTCCTTTGCGGTAGAGGGTCTGACTTGCCCACAAATTGCAGAAATCTTAAACCGCAATGGACGTAGAGAATGCTGAACTAGGACGCTATTCAGTTTTGCTTTACTATCTTGGGTCGGGCGGAAAGGCAACAAACAAGCAGCTCCAAAAATCACCATGACCATGCTGAAACTGAAGGTTCTCGGAAAGGTAATTGAATCGGGACTGGTCGCCATCGTACGAACCCACAGTTCAGACCAGGCCGCACGTATCGCGGAAGCCTGCGCTCTTGGGGGCGCGGCCGCGATCGAGATCACATTCACAGTCCCCGGCGCGGCTGCCGTCATCGAAGATCTCGCCAAGAAATACAAGTCCGGCGAAATCCTCATCGGCGCGGGAACGGTGCTCGACCCGGAGACTGCCCGCATCGCCATTCTGGCCGGGGCGCAATACATCGTCAGTCCGTCGGTGAGTGTTGAAACGGCCCGTTTGTGCAACCGCTATCAGGTCCCTTATATGCCGGGTGCCGGGACTATGCGCGAGATTGTGGACGCAATGGAGTGCGGCGCCGACATCGTAAAGCTGTTCCCCGGAGAAACGCTTGGACCTGCTTTCGTGAAGGCCGTAAAGGGCCCGCTGCCCCAGGCTTCCCTGATGCCGACCGGCGGCGTAAGCGTCGACAACGTAGCGGAGTGGATCAAAGCCGGCGCGGTTGCGGTAGGCGTCGGCGGTAGTCTGACCGCAGGCGCGGAGAAGGGTAACCTGCAATTGGTCACAGACACGGCGAAACAATTTGTCGAGAGAATAGCTCGGGCACGGGGAAAATAGTGCAGTACTCTTGGCGTCCTTTGCGGTTATGGTTCTGAACTTCTTAAAATCTTAACCGCAAAGTTCGCAAAGCAAGCCAGCCATACCTTTCGTGTGGACTTCTGATGGACTTCTGCGGCGCTCGTCTATGAAAATTGGCCTGGGACTGTATCGCCACATGCTGACGCGCGACTACTACGACTTCGCGCGCCAGGCCGGCTGCACTCACTTGGTCGTACACCTGATCGATTATTTCAACCATAGCGCGACGAACCCGCGCAACAATCAACCCACGGGTGGGAAATACGAGCCTTGGGGAATGGCGGGTGATTCCGAGAAGCTGTGGACTGTCGAAGAACTCAAGACCCTGCGCCGTGAGATCGAGGATGCAGGCCTGATACTGGCCGCAATCGAGAATCTCGACCCGGCGCACTGGCACGACATTTTGCTCGACGGCCCGCAGCGGCCGCAGCAAATCGAAAAAGTCAAAACAATTATTCGCCGCATGGGTGAAGCCGGCATCCCGGTACTCGGATACAACTTCAGTCTGGCTGGAGTGTGCGGTCGCATAACTGCGCCCTGGGGACGCGGCCACGCCATCACTGTCGGTATGGACGGTCCCGCCGAAGATGTCCCCATTCCAAAGGGAACGGTTTGGAACATGGTGTACGATCCTGACGCCCCCGCGGGCACGCTTCCTTCTATCTCCCACGAGGAGTTATGGCGGCGCCTGGAAAGGTTTCTGCACGATGTCGTCCCAGTCGCTGAACAATCCGGAGTGCGTCTGGCCGCGCATCCCGACGATCCGCCCATGCCCACCATGCGCGGGCAGCCTCGCCTGGTTTACCAGCCTGGCATGTATCAACGCCTGATCGATCTCGCCCCCAGTTCGAGCAATGCGCTGGAACTCTGCGTGGGAACGCTGGCGGAGATGACCGAAGGGGACATTTACGACGCCGTCGACCGCTACAGCCGGCAGGGAAAAATCGCCTACATCCATCTACGCAACGTGGTGGGCAAAGTGCCGAGCTACCGCGAGACATTCATCGATGAGGGTGATGTGGATATGCTTCGCATCCTCACCATCCTGGCAAAAAACCAGTTCGATGGCGTTGTCATTCCCGACCACACGCCGCAGATGACTTGCCCCGCTCCCTGGCACGCCGGTATGGCTCACACCATCGGTTTCATACTGGCGGCCCAGGCCATGCTTGAAACATCCGTCAAAAGAGCCTAGGTGCCCCTTGTGGCGCCGGCGTCCGGCCGGGTGTCGCGAGAGCATCCTGCGCTCGGAGTTGGGGGCTGAAGCCCCAAATGAAAATGAGCCGTAATTGCAGCGCCAAAGCGCTGCTCCACCCAAAACTCACGCACAAAATCCGTTCACTGATCCTCAACTTCGCCCCGTTGCCGGAGAGACCGCTCAAGACGGCATGATAGGAAAGCCCAACTCTTCGAGATCGCTCCCAAACTGTTCCATTGACCGCAACTGAATGGCGCGCATTCCGACCGCGCGCGCGCCCTGGATATTGGGTTCCTTATCATCCACAAAGAGCGCTTCGGACGCCGCCACCCCGACCCCGCGCAGGCTGTGCTCGTAAATGGCCCCATCGGGCTTGATTAGTTCTACCTCGGCAGAGAATGTCTGATGGTCAAAGTGCTCCAGCCAGGCGAACTGCTGCCGCACATGCCGGATCATGTCATGCGGCATATTGGAGAGAAGCCCGGTCCTGGTTCCGGACGAATGGATCTCCTTCAGCCATTCCACCATGACTGAATTTTCGTGGGCCCACATCTCGACATCCCACTGGCGAAGTAAGGGGAGTTGCTCCGGCGCCAACTGCGTACCGGCATCCTTTGCCACGGCTGACCAATAGGCCTCGGGTGAAAGATCGCCGCGGTCATAAAGCAGCCGGTTGCGGTTCCACAGCTCGCGGAACGAGGGTGGCTCAATCCCAAATACGCCGGCCATACGGGCCCATTCCTCCGCCGTCGGCGAATAGCACAGAACTTCGCCGTAATCCAGAATCACCGC
Source organism: Terriglobia bacterium (assembly GCA_020073395.1). Taxonomy (GTDB): domain Bacteria; phylum Acidobacteriota; class Terriglobia; order Terriglobales; family Acidobacteriaceae; genus JAIQFF01. The sequence goes on along the minus strand of JAIQFF010000146.1, from coordinate 4,033 downwards.
TTTGATCTTCGAGGAGTTGGCGCGATCCATTCAGCCTCCGCATCCATATTCTCCCGCTCAGTGCTATTCCGTCCAATGAATTGATGTTTGCTCTGTGATAACTTGTGGGCTGCTTAAGCCTGCCGGAGACGGTCGCCGGACATAATTCTGAACGGAGTCCGCATGAAGTTGAATGCAACTTTGGTAAAGAGTACGGTCGTGGCCGCTCTTGGCGGTCTGCTATTCGGATTCGATACTGCGGTCATCTCCGGCACCACCAGTGCCCTGACCCATACCTACAACCTCACGCCGTTTCTGCTTGGGGTCACTGTCTTCAGCGCGCTCTTCGGGACGGTCCTGGGCGCAATGCTGGCGGGAATTCCGGGTGAGCGTTTCGGGCGCCGCGACAGCCTGCGCGTAATGGCGGTTCTGTATCTCATCTCCGGACTGGGCTGCGCCTTCGCCTGGAACTGGCATGCCCTGGTCATCTTTCGATTTATCGGCGGACTGGGCGTAGGCGGCTCCTCGGTGCTCGGACCCATGTATATCGCGGAAGTCTCACCGGCAAAATTGCGCGGCCGCCTGGTTGGCTTTTTCCAGTTCAATGTAGTGTTCGGAATTCTGGTGGCCTACTTCTCGAACTACGTCATCAGTCTGCAACACTTCGGTGCCTCAGAATGGCGCTGGGAACTCGGCGTCACTGCGATCCCAGCGGCCCTATTTTTCGTCATGCTGTTCACCATTCCCCGCAGCCCGCGCTGGCTGGTCAAGAAGGGACGAGTGGATGAAGCCCGCACCGTCCTGCAGTTGACGGGAGACGAGGACTACGAGCATGACCTGCAGGAAATTGTCGCCTCCATCGGCATCGAGCAAAGCCTGGCCACGGAGAAACTGTTTTCCAGAAAATTCGCGTTGCCGATTTTCCTGGCGGTCAGCATTGGATTGTTTAACCAGCTTTCCGGTATTAACGCGATCCTGTACTACTTGAATGATATTTTCGCCCACGCCGGCTTCAGCAAAGTCTCCGGGAACTTGCAGGCGGTCGCGATCGGCGCCACCAACCTGCTGTTTACCATGATCGCGATGTCGGTGATTGACCGGCTCGGGCGTAAGACTCTGTTGTTGGTCGGTTCGGTCGGGACCGCCACTTGTCTGGCGGGAGTCTCGATAATTTTCTTTACCGGCCAACACCAGAACCTTCTGGTTTGGCTCCTGGTCGGCTACATTGCGTTTTTCGCTTTTTCCCAGGGCGCCGTCATCTGGGTTTACCTCTCGGAGGTGTTCCCTAATTCGGTTCGGGCCAAGGGCCAGAGTCTGGGGAGCTTCTCGCACTGGTTCATGAACGCAGCCATCTCTCTCATCTTTCCGCTGATGGCCGCTTCCTCCGGCGCCTATCCCTTCGTGTTCTTTGCCGTGATGATGGTGGTGCAGTTCTTTGTCGTGCTGTTCGTCTATCCGGAGACCAAGGGCCTGTCGCTGGAAGAGATGCAGAAGAAGTTGGGGATCAGCTAAAGGCGTTGTTGGCGCCATCAGCCTCGGTGGTGTTCTAATCCCCCATTCTTTGCGGCCTTTGCGGTAAAGGGTTTGACCTCGCCTAATCGATCAAAAATCTTGAACCGCAAAGGGCGCTAAGAAAAACCGCAAAGCAATCCGGCACCGTCGAATCTCTATGAAGTCCGCCCGATTCTGGGTTAGGATGCCGCCTATGCAGACGCCCTCTCTCTCCCGCCGCTCCTTCCTGGCCTTGTCCGCCATGCTGCCCTGGTCGTTGCGTGCCTTTGCGGCTACATTGGTTCCGGTGGGCCTCGAACTGTATTCTGTGCGCAACGCGATGAAGAGCGATCTCTCGGGCACTGTGCTGGAGGTCGCCCAGATGGGATACCAGGGCGTCGAATTCTACGCTCCTTATTTCGATTGGACCGAGCCTCAAACCAGGGAGATGAAAAAGACTCTCGACGATCTGGGCATCCGCTGCTACTCCACCCACAACAGTCGCACCTACTTCACTCCGGAAAACCTAAAGAGAGTGCGCGACATGAACCTGGTTCTGGGAAGCAAGTACCTGATCATGTCGAGTTCTGACCCCAAGCCGGGTCTGGAGGGTTGGAAGGAAGTCGCCGACACCCTGAACTCCGCCGCCGACCAGCTTGAGCCGGCAGGCCTGAAGACGGGCTACCACAACCACGAACTGGAGTTCACCCCGGCTGAGGGCAAGCGTCCTATTGAAATACTGGCGACTAACACGAAGTCATCAGTCGCGCTTCAACTGGATGTGGGCACGTGTCTCAAAGCTGGTTCCGATCCGGTAGCCTGGATTCGCGCCAACCCGGGGAGGATCAAATCCATTCACTGTAAGGACTGGGCGCCCGGCGCGGACAAGGGCTACACGGTTTTGTTCGGAGAAGGCGTTGCGGACTGGAAAGGCATCTTTGCCGCAGCGGAAAGCGTTGGTGGCGTCGAATATTATCTGGTCGAACAGGAAGGCAGCAGGTTCTCCGAGTTCGAGACGGCGAAAAAGTGCCTGGAAACCTTCCGCCGCCAACATTCGACCTAGCTGCTGACGCGAGGATCTATGACCTCTGAAAAGCTTGGGGACACGCCAGCGCTCGAATCCGGCGACCGATGGCCGACCGTGGTGGCATCGCTGTTAGTAGGTTCGGCATTCTTTGCCTTATGGTTCTGGCTGCTGCCGGGGTGGCTCGGCTTCCGGGTAGAAACCGCAGGGGCGGCGCGTTGGCGATGGCTGGCCGCAATTCCGTCGGTGCTGGGATTCACAGTTGCTCTACGCTGCGTTTGGGACTTTGGTTCAACCGGACGCGGCACTCCTGCGCCCTTCGCTCCGCCACAGCGATTAGTGGTGGTGGGCTTCTACCGCTACGTACGGAACCCGATGTACGTGGGCTTTGCAGCAGGGTGGATCGGGCTTTGGATCGTATTCGGGCACGCCAACCCGACGCTGATCGCCGCCGTGGCGGCCGTCGCCCTGGGAGTGCATCTATTTGTGGTTTTCTATGAGGAGCCCACGTTGCGCCACAAGTTCGGGACGGACTACGAACACTATTGCCGGAACGTAAGGCGCTGGTGGCCGCGCCTGCACGCCTGGAACAGGTCCTGAAACGAACGCTCGGCTAAGCGCTAAGTGCGCGAAACCTGTTTTCCGCCTGCCCGCTAACCTCGCACTGGATTGCAAACAATCCGCCAGCCGATCGCTCGCTGGGCGCCGCGCCGGCCGACGCCGTGGTGACGAACAAGGTCTTCAGATCTGCGCCTCCAAAGGTGCAGGTGGTGATGTTTCTTACCGGCATCTCGATCACGCGATCAATTTTTCCGTCGGCAGCGATGCGAACAATGCAACCGCCATCATAGCGGCAGTTCCATAGATAGCCATCGGCGTCCACTGTCGAGCCATCCGGCAATCCACGCTCAAAGCCTGCAAAGAAAACGGCTTCATTGTGAATCGTCCCCGCGGCGTGATCGTAGTCATACGACCAAATCGTGTTGGCCAGCGTATCTCCAAAGTAGAACCGGCGGAGGTCAGGGCTCCAGGCCAGCGTGTTGGAGATTCCAATATCGCGGCGATGAATGGTCAGACTGGCGTCCGGATCGAGGCGGTGGAGGATGCCATCTTTCCCGCCCGCTTCCCGTGACGAACCGTCCGGGTTCACATTGTTGCGCATCGAGCCCACCCACAACGAGCCGCGCGGATCGGCGCGCCCGTCATTGAGTCGGACTGAAGGCCATCCCTGAAGACGATAAATGGGTTGGTGGCGAAGGTCGGAGGCGGGCTCCCACAAAATCACGCCCGAGCCGAGCACCACCGCCAGCACATCATCGCGGTTAGTCAAGGTCAGCGCGGTTACCGGTTCCTCGAAAAACCAGGTCCGGACGGACTGGTCCGCCAACGTGAAGCGATGAATCAGGAAGCGGTTGATGTCCGTCCAGTAAACCGCGGAATGCGCCGCATGCCAGACCGCACCTTCACCGCAGCGGTCGCCTGTCGGCGCGACACAGACTGGCGGAGAGACAACCGGCCCTGAAATCACTGCACCCCGAG
>JAIQFF010000308.1 GCA_020073395.1 Terriglobia bacterium | reverse complement strand
GGTTAGGCATTTAGACGTTCACCGCGAAGACGCCAAAACGCGAAGGATATCAACGCCGATTTGCCATCCCGGCAAAGGGGGCGGATTTTGCTCTTAACTGTGTCCGCGAGCACTCCGTCAGTAAATCGAATCGATTGACTTGGCACGAGCATTTCCACTTGCTGATAGAGACGCCAATCCAGTGGTCCCCGCCTGTCATCATTCCTTGCTACAGTCAACTGAGGGCCTGCGTCATAGAAGTGGGGCAAATCACCGCGCCCTGCTCTCCCAGTAGTCTTCGAGCCGGCTGGATTTCATCACGCACCGTAATGAGATGATCGCATTGGCACCGCGCAGCGACCATTCCATACCCGATTGTTTCATCCGCAATCCTATGACCGTTTTACATCCAGCTTCCATGACGCCGGAGCCGACGAAGAAGCCTCGTTTTCGGAAATCAGCATAGCGCATCATCTCCTTATGCTTATCGAGGAAAGCTATTTTTGATTCTGCTTTCTCGCGTGCTTCCGAGTTCAGAGGCAGCTTCTGGCCTGCCTGTTGAAGGATTTTTTCAATCTTACCCTCGTCAAGTAATGTCCACCATCGCAGCCGATGACGGACAACCGTGCGTTCGTCGGCTGCAAATAGGTGTTTGCACAGGCTGGCGACATGTTCTCGTGCATGATACAAATCCACGATCTGGATCGCGTCGTGGAAATGCTCCTCCTTGATCGAGTGGATCCACTCGGCCGCATCGCCTAAAATCACAGTTTGTTTCGCGCTGTATAAGCCGCGGCGGACGGCCTCGGCATAGATGCGCCAACCAAACTTATCCGATGACTCAATGGCACCGACAAAACTGGTTGATTCCGGATCCCGAACCGCGAAACCGTTCTCGTCTGTAGTGGTCTGTGTGAAAACACAGCCGAGTTTGACTTCCCGCGTCAAGGCTGAACCATCCGGCTGTTTCCCCTTGCGCCCAGCCAGTTCGGTGCGCGTCATCGGAACGCCGGTGCCGTCATAGCACACATACATGATCGGAATCGTCTTTGCGCCAGACGACGGCTCCTGGGCCAGCACCTCTTTTTGTTCCTCGTTGGACCAAGTTTCCATCTCCTGGCCGATATTTTCGGCAACCCGTTCTACGTCCTTTGCACTGACCTCGATACCGGCATAAACCCTTAGATCTTCTCGGCCCTCCTTGAAAGTCGATTGGCTCCCTGCCCGCGCCATCATGCGCCGAAGCCCTGGCGATCGCGTCGTCCCTGCTACGTCCAATTCCTCATCGCCCGGGAAGCAAGTCTTGCCACAACCCGGGCACTGGTACATAGACCGACGGTATGGAACCATTCCCAGGATTGTCATCAGGAGTTTTTCTCTCAGCCCCCGACTTTCCATATGCAATCCGCAGGCGCACACCACGGGACATTCTCGCCGTCCCGCACCAATGCCTTCCAGCAAGGCAGCGAGCGCTTTTGCCCCAGCCGCAAGCACCGCCGCCCGTAATCCGGTCTCCCATGATTCCAGATCTGCTTGCCTTGCTCGGGCGATCGTGACCAGAAGTCGGTTTACTTCCGCGTCCTGTTCGACCGCGACCTGCGCCGTTTTTTTTCCTCCCTATCCGAACTAGAATCATGTTCCAGTTCCCCAAGGCGCTCCGTCAAACCTTCAAACTCGTCGCACAGGGCCACATACCGCTTATATGCAGCTACGTCTCTTTGCACATGCTCTACTTCCTCTGGCGATGTCAGACGCTGGCTGATGGTCTTTTTTCTCACAGGCCCCGATGGCCACTTCAAAATCCCCCACTTGTGGCCAGGTACCTTTCCCCCACCCCCGAAACAACTGAGGCACTTTTTGAGGTCCATAACGCCTTGAGGCTATTTTATTTTTTCTTTTTCATCCCCCTGTAACTCTATGTGGGGGTGGAGGAATTCTTGGTGGCCACAAGTGGAGGAATCAAGGTGGCCATCAGGGGCATTCGAACATTCCGCTTCTATCCGCGGCATTTCAGCCTGCCCATCGCACGAACGGTCCATTCCTTCGTGCTTACCATCGATGCATCGGCGAAGGGAAACCTCGACATTCGGGTCAAGCTTTCCGTGGCGGTAGCAGCATCACTCGACCACCTGGCGGTCCTGATCCGTGCCGGCGGGTGGAATGCAAACGCGGTTGAGAAGGCAATGCGCGAGCTCGAGGTTCTCTTGCAGAGTTATGTAAAGGAGCTGACCGAGCAACGCGAAATCGAGGATCTTTCATCCGAGAAGATCGGCGCCTACCTTCATGAGCGGGTCCACGAAACCAAAAACACGCTCGGCCTGGAGGTTATTTCGCTGGCGATTCTTTCATTCGAGCCAGTCAATCCGCAGATCGCCGAAGCGTTGCGCCAGCGCGAACATGCCCGCATCCTGGAGCAGACAGAGATGCTGAACCAGCAGGTACGCATCTCCGCTGCCAAGGCGAAGTTGAAGGCGGACGAGGAGATTGGGTTCATGGAAAACGAGGTCGAACTCAGAAAGAGCGACCTCAAGATGAAGCAACTCGAGAAGGAGACGGCACTTGCCAGCAGCAGGGTCGAACACGAACTGCGCCTCAACCGATTGCGTCTGGAATTCGACACTGAAGAGCTGCGCCTGCTCAAGGAAAGCCCCGAACTCCTCTTGCTGACGCCACAAGCCGCGCGGCTTGCCGAGGCGAGCCAAAGTCTGAAGAATGCGCGCACCATAGTTACACTCTCTCCAGGCGATACCGGCCAGGGCTCGGATCTTCTCGGGATGTTTCACTCCGTAATCCGGGGCGCGCTGGCAGGGTATCT
>JAIQFF010000145.1 GCA_020073395.1 Terriglobia bacterium | reverse complement strand
GTCGCCGCCATGAGGCGAGAGTTGATTAGTGGAAGTTACATTCAGGCGGATGAAACCCCGGTTGATGTGCAGACTCGCGAGGGCCGAGGACAGAACCACCAAGCGTACCTTTGGCAATACAGTCGGCCAGGAGGAAGCGTGGTGTTCGATTTCCGCTTGGGGCGTGGACGAGATGAGCCGAAAGGGTTCCTGGGACAGTTCGAAGGCATTCTCCAAACTGACGGTTACGCGGCTTATGACCAGATCGGCGGGACGAGAATGGTACATGCCGCTTGTTGGGCTCATGCCAGAAGACAGTTTTTCGAGGCGGTGCAGTTAAATCCACGAGACCCGGTTGCAACTCCGATTGTGGAGCGGATGGACGAACTGTTTGCCGTTGACGCCGAAGCTCGCCGCAGGGCGCTGAGTGTTGCGGCGCGCCATGTCCGGCGTCAGGAGAGAGCCAAGCCTCTCCTGGAGGAGATCCGTGGGAACATCGAAGCAGCACAGTCCGTTGCATTGCCCGCCAGTGCCCTGAGCAAAGCCTGCCACTACGCGCTCACGCTATGGAGGAAACTTACACGATTCCTTGAATATCCGGAACTTGAGCTGAGCAACAACCTTGCGGAGAATTCAATGCGTCCCGTGGCTCTAGGCCGGAAGAACTGGATACACATCGGCAGTCCCCAGGCGGGACCTAAAGTTGCGGCGATTCTATCGGTAGTGGAAAGCTGCCGCAGGTTGAAACTCCCAGTCCGCGACTATCTGGCCGCGGTTCTCCCCGGGTTTGCCGATCTCCCGATCCGGCGCCTCCCAGACCTTACTCCTGCTGCGTGGGTCGCCCAGCATTCATAGACTCAAGCGACCGAGTTGTTAGCCTGAAGGTGATCTTGCGACATAGTTTCTTGTTTGTCGAGCACTCGTGAAGAATCGCCGCGCCCGGCGCACGCTGATGGACGGTCGAGTCGGCTGCAATCCTCGTAGTATCTCTCATAGGGTTGAGTACCATTCGTGATGCTCCAATGAAGCGCTGTGACATAAGTCATCGTCTCGCATCTCTAGCGAATTTATCGTTGGCTAGTCTGCGGACGAGGCGGCAGAAACTATGAGCGCAATCAACGGAAACACAAGTGTGGCGGAAGTTGTCAGGAGTTGCCCGAATGCCCGGCGCATCTTTGACCGCCACGGGCTGAAAGGTTGTGGTGGCGAATACGGCCCCAGCGAGTCGCTGTCCTTCTTTGCCACGGTACATCAGGTCAACGTGGATGAACTGGTGCGGGAGATCAATGACGAGTTGCGAAACCCATTCGCCCATCCTTACGTTTACAAGGAGACTCTTCCGGACTACATCTACCGGCGTTTCTTCAAAGCTGGCGTGTTTACCGTATTGACGGTCGGCTGCCTCTGGGGCGCTGTCAACCTATTGCAGATCGCATTGGGCAAGAACTTCCTGCAACTGCGTCTGCTGCCCTCGATTCACGCTCACGCACACGCCATGATCTTCGGCTGGGTGGGAATGTTCGTCATGGGGTTCGCCTACCAGTCCTTTCCCCGTTTTAAGAACACAACATTGTGGCGTCCCGAACTCGCTAACATCAGCTTTTATCTCCTAGGCGCGGGGATTCTGACGGGCATGGCCGCGGATATGCTGCTACCCAGCCCGGCTTCGTTTGTACTAGGGGCACTCTCCGGCGCCGCTCAAGTTTCGTCCGTCGTGCTCTTCATGTTGGTGCTGTATCGGACGGCGCGGCAGTCGATCGAGCCCCACAGTCCCTATGAAAAGTTCATTGCCAGTTCATTCTTGTGGTTCCTGTTGGGCACGATCTTGAATGTCATCTTCTTCTTTGCCAAGGCTACGGCACACACTGAGCATGACATGATTATGCGCATCGCACTAGTTGACGGACCTTTGCGGGACATCCAGTTGCTCGGTTTCGCTGCGCTTATTATTGCAGGGGTGAGCCAACGATTTGTTCCCCAAGTGTACGGTCTGGAACACCCCGTGCGCGATCGCCAAACCCTGATCTTCTGGTTGATCAATGGCAGTCTGGTTCTGAACATCGTCAGCTATGTTCTGCTGCTAACCACGCACAAAGTCTATTTCGCCATCGGCCTCGAACTCGCCTATTTGCTCATGCCCGTTTGGGCAGTGTTGCTGGCGCAACAGATTGGCGTGTTCAGGAAGCCATCGCAACCGGACCGGACGTTCAAATTTATTCGAGCCGCGTATGCATGGCTGCTGGCTTCCTGCGTCATGATGCCGCTGTTCCCGCTCTATGGTGTTCTCACGCACCAGGTGTTCGCACACGCTTACATGGGCTCCCATCGGCACGCTTTCACTGTCGGCTTCATCAGCCTGATGATTATGGGTGTGTCTTCGCGGGTTGTTCCCATCTTGGCGGGAATGGACTCCAAACACATGAATTCGCTGTGGGTGCCATTCATTCTCATAAACCTCGGCTGTACTGGGCGTGTGGTGTTTCAGGTACTGACTGACTTTGCGCCGAGCGTCGCGTTTCCGCTGGTCGGCTTCACCGGGTTCATCGAGTTTGCTGCGCTGCTCTGGTGGGGAGTCGAGCTGTGGAGAACCATGAACGTGGCGAAAACAAGCCACACTAAGCTGCTGACTGCGCCATTTCCCTTGGAAGCTCGGTAATCGCCAGTGTATCAACTGACCTCAGGGCCAGCTGCACGGGTCTGGTCCGGTACAATAGCCGCCGTGGCGGAAATCAAGGTCAACCACGGTCAGACGCTGGCGAGAGTCCCCATCTTTTCCGGGCTCACGGAATCCGAGTTCGCTTTCCTGGCTCAGCGCGCAGTGCCGCGCCACTTTTCAGCAGGCGAAACCGTTTTCGCTGAGGGTGAGCCGTGCGCGGGACTGTATGTGGTTGAGTCGGGTCACATCCGCATCTTCAAGAGTTCCGCTGGCGGCCGCGAGCAAGTACTCAGCATTGATGGGCCGGGCAGTTCGGTCGCAGAGCTTCCAGTCTTCGATGGAGGCAATTACCCGGCCTCGGTCACCGCAGTCGACGATGCCACCCTCCTCTTTGTAAGCAAGCAGGATTTTCAGGCGCTCTGCCTGGCTCATCCCCAGGTCGCGCTGAAGGTATTGCGGGTGGTGGGTGCGCGCCTGCGCCGGCTGGTCGGGATCATCGAAGAGCTCTCTTTCACTACAGTGCGACATCGTCTAGCCGCCTTTCTCTTACGTCTCTCCCAGAAGGAAGGCAAACGCACCCCCGAAGGCGTGGAAATCACCATGCCAGTCAGCAACCAGGAATTGGCTTCGCAAATTGGCACGGTGCGCGAGCTAGTATCCCGCAATCTCTCCCGGCTACAAGCGGAGGGAATGATCAAGATCGATGGCCGCAGAGTGGTTATATGCGATTTGAAAAGCCTGGAAACCGAAACGGACTTTGCTGAGTGACTCCCATGACATTCGAGTCTTGCGGCTCTCATCTTCCGCATCTCTTTTCTACTCCCAGATCTGGGTGATGTTCCACCCATCACGACCCTTTGTGATCGCCGTGACAAAAGTCATCGGCACGGCTCTTGCGCTCCGCTAATCTCAGAACATCAAGCGCGGCCGCGAGGCATGGAGTTGGGTCGCGAGGAGGATGTAATGAGCATTACCGCTGAGAAAACTGTGCGGGAATTGGCCCTGGAAAACCCCGCTGCGACCCGAGTGTTTGAAAAGCTGGGCATCGACTACTGTTGCGGCGGAAACAAGTCGCTGGAAGAAGCCTGCCGCGTGGCCAACCTCCCAATGGACGAGGTGCTTGACTCGCTCGAAATGGCCGAGCAGTCTGCACGCGCCGTCCAAAAGGACCGTAACTGGCCAACCGAGCTGCTGGCCGACCTGGTTGCGTACATCACCAGTACTCATCACAAGTACACGCGCGAGGAGATGGCTCGTCTCGGTCCATTGTTCGACAAGGTCTGCTCCGTGCACGGGGAAAACCATCCCGAACTGCTGCAGGTCCGGTCCAGTTTTCAGGGCCTGGAGCAGGAATTGACCATACACATGATGAAGGAAGAGAGGGTCCTGTTCCCCTACATAGTGAGGATGGAAGAGTCGGTCATCCAGAAGGAACCGGTGCTGCCGCCGCCATTCGGCAGTGTGCAGAACCCGGTGACGATGATGATGCATGAGCACGACTCCGCGGGCGAAGCCTTGCGCTCGATGCGTACGGGCAGCGCGGGTTATACGCCCCCGGACGATGCCTGTGTCAGCTTCCAGACTTTGTACAAGGCCTTGGCAGGCTTTGAAGCCGACCTCCATCAGCATATTCACCTGGAAAACAACATCCTCTTTCCCCGGGCAATTGCAATGGAAAAGGCGCGGCTATTGCAGCCGAAATGGCAGGCCGGAGAACAGTGAGGCGCATGACAGAACTATCTGAAGCTGACTGGTCACGCCTTGGTGCCGCGAGATCGATCACTGGCCCACGTAAAGGCGCGAATGGCGGCGGGTAATCCGAGCGTACTGACAGCCAGTACAACCACATGATTGATCTCGTCCAGCGTGATTCCGGCTCGCCTCGCATTTCGGACGGCGGAGTGTGTCGCGCCTTCCAGGCCGGCACCCATCGAGAGGGCAACCTTCACCAGGCGCCTGGTCTTTTCATCCAGGGGACCTGCCGCGTGGCACCGGTCACCCAATTCATTGAAGGCTTTCCACACCTCGGGGTAAAGCTTCCTGAAGTCCTGCACAGGCTTAGGCAACCGCTCTAGTGTCAATGGCGTGCTCCTTTCCTTTTGGCCCTTCTGGTCGTTGTTATTCGAGCTTTCGTCTACAGTAGCGCATTCGAACGGAGCGATTCCAGTGCGTTGACGAATGTCTATCGCGTCGCGACCTGATCACGCCGAGGAGTTCGAGCGTGCGTGACGCCCTGACGGGAGATGTGTTTGCCGAGGAAGCCCGCTGCATCTGGCAACCGAAGGTCATAGAACACCGTGACTTATGTCATAGCTGATTGCCGTTTACGCTCATAGCGTTGACGGTTGGCATGTCTGTAGAGGCAGACGACGGTGAACGAACGACGCGACAGGAAGATGCGGGAACGCGGTCTTATCGGCGCCACTCTGTCGCTGTTGCTGTTGACCGGCGGCGATCTATCCAGCGCACAAAATCAGCCCTCCCCCAAACCGATTACGTTTGCTGGAATCCGATTTTCAGGCAGTCTGCGCGTGCGCCCAGAGGTGTGGGACTGGTTCGATACCACCGCTGCTGAGCCCAACTACACGTATTTTGCCTCGCTGCTGCGACTAAGCTTTAGCCAAGAACGGCCCGGATGGGATTGGCAGGCCGAATTCGCCCAGCCGTTGCTGCTAGGTCTCCCTGAGAATTCCATTGCACCCGCGCCGCAAGGGCAGCTGGGATTGGGAGCCAACTACTTCGCGGCCAATCGTGACTCTGCTGCAGCAAACTTCTTTGCCAAGCAAGGGTTCGTTCGCTTGAAGGGCATCTTCGGTGACAAAGCAAATAGCCTGCGCTTTGGCCGTTTTGAGTTTGTTGATGGGGCTGAAGTCGCTCCAAAAGACACCACACTCGCCGTTTTGAAACGCGACCGGATCGCCCACCGCCTGCTGGGGAATTTCGGCTTTTCCCATGTGGGAAGGAGCTTCGACGGAATTCAGTACGTGCGCGGAACGCCCGGCATGAATCTTACCTTGCTGGCGGCGCGTGCTACCCAAGGCGTCTTCCAGGTCAACGGCTGGGGCGAACTGGACACAGATGTCCTGTATGGCGCTCTTACGCGTTCGGTCGGCAAGAAGTCGCCGGGTGAATGGCGCGTTTTTGCCCTTAGCTATCACGACGGCCGGCCAGTCCTGAAAACGGACAACCGTCCCGTAGCCGCGCGCACGGCAGACCACAACAATCTCCGCATTACCAGCCTGGGTGCTAATTACCTGCAGACCCTTAGCACCGGAAGGGGCACGGCAGATCTTCTTCTCTGGGGTACTTGGCAGTTCGGCAATTGGGGTGTACTGGATCAACGTGCGGGAGCCGTCGCTATCGAGGCCGGCTTCCAGCCTGCGTGGAAACTTAAGCCGTGGTTTCGCACCGGATACTTCTACAGCACCGGCGATAACAACCCCAACGATGGGCAGCACGGGACCTTTTTCCAGGTGCTACCCACCCCTCGCATCTACGCGCGGTTCCCTTTCTACAATCTGATGAACAACCAGGATGCGTTTGCAGAACTGGTCCTGCGTCCTCATCCGAAGTGGACGATCCGCTCCGATGCGCATTTCCTGCGCCTCAGCAACAGGAATGATCTCTGGTACACAGGCGGAGGAGCCTTTCAACCGTCCACCTTCGGTTTTGTTGGGCGCCCGAGCAACGGAAGCCAGAGTCTGGCCAATGTTTACGACGTTAGCGCGGACTATCAGGTGAACCCACACCTCGCGCTGACCGGATACTACGCGGGCGCCACAGGACGAGCGGTGATTCAGAAGATTTATCCCAACGGAGGCACAGGCCAGTTCGGCTATGCGGAAGTGAATTGGAAGTTTTAGCACTGGTGCACTTATGGTTCTCACACTCACAGCGGTCGGTGATTTGGGTCACAGAAGATGCCCGGGATGGGGAGGAAGCTAGCTGAAAGGCAAGTCTAGCAATGGGTGAGATGCAATATCGCGTCCGTGTAGCCGATCCCGCATACTGGCGGGAGCAGATCAAGTGTCAGTACGCGTGTCCGGTTCATACCGATGCGCGCGGCTATGTGCGGGCGATTGCTGCGGGCGATTACGAACGGGCCTACCTGATTGCCCGCGGACCAAATCCTCTGGCCTCATTGTGCGGGCGCATCTGCGGTGCGCCGTGCGAGGCGGCCTGCCGCCGGGGAACCATCGATCAGCCGATTTCAATCCGAGCCCTCAAGCGTTTCGTCTGCGAGAAATTCGGAAGTGATGCCCGTAGTGATGCAGGCCGCGAACTATTTCCCTACCTGAGGAGCAAGAATGAAACGCGCCAGTGTGACGATGTCGAGGAACTCAGTCAATTGCTCGAGTTTCTCGCGAATGCCGAGTTTCCAAAGCCCACCGGAGAGCGAATCGCGATCATCGGTTCTGGGCCGGCTGGGCTTGCTGCCGGGCACGACCTTGCCCTCATGGGGTTTCGGCCCACGATCTTTGAGATGGAACCGCAGCCCGCCGGCATGCTCTACACCGGCGTTCCAGGCTATCGCTTGCCGCGCGAATTGATCCGGGCGGAGGTCGCAGTGATTCAGTCTCTCGGCGTCGAGATCCGCTGCAACATGCAGGTCGGTAAGGATGTCAGTTTTACCGATCTTCGGCACGAGTTTGCCGCCCTCATCATCGCCTGTGGGGCCAAGCGCTCACGCGCGCTCCCGATCCCCAACGTCGACGCCATCGGCGTGATGGGTGGCGTTGATTTTCTGCGTGACGTTTCTCTCGGCAAAGAAGTCTTGCTGGGGCAGCGAGTGGTCGTAATCGGTGGCGGCAATGTCGCTTATGACGTCGCCCGTACGGTGTTACGCCAGGAAGAGTATGACGTATCGAGGACTGCGGCCCGCATGGCAGGAGTCCGGCAAGTAAATCTGGTCTGCCTGGAGTCTCTCGAAGAGATGCCCGCGGACACGGTGGAAATTCTTGAAGGCCAGGAAGAGGGCGTTACTCGCCACAACAGTTGGGGCCCGAGAGAAGTCCTCGTAAACGAGCGGAATGGCCAGAAGTTCGTGCGTGGAGTCAAGTTTGTGCGCTGCGCCCAGGTGTATGACGAGAACAAGCGCTTCGCTCCGAAGTTCGACGAATCCGTCACCACTGAGATTGAGGGCGATACAGTTCTGCTCTCCGTGGGGCAGTCCGCCGATCTGAGTTTCATTGATGCCCAGCGCGATGGGATCGAGATGCGCTCGCCGCAGCAGATTGTCAACGATCCCGTGACCTGCGCGACGTCGGCGCCGGGAGTCTTCATCGCGGGTGATATTGCCTACGGGCCGCGGCTCATGATCCATGCCATTGCCAGCGGCAAGCAGGCAGCTCGTTCGGTCTATCGTTTCTTGCGCGGTAAGGAGATCGCCCCCGAGGAAGTCCAGTTCCATTTCCCCATCGAGCATTATCACCGCGAAAAACACTACGAGCGCCGCTCACGCTTGCACATCCCCACACTCTCCGCGGAAGAACGCCTGAAGAGCCCAAGCACACTGGTCGAAATTGGCTACAACGAAGAGCAGGCACGAACGGAAGCCAGCCGCTGCCTCGACTGTGGCATCAACACCATCTTCGACGGCGAGCGCTGCATTCTGTGTGGAGGCTGTGTGGATGTCTGTCCCACCGTGTGCCTGAAGCTGGTGACGTTTGACCGGTTGGCGCTCTCGCCAGAACTCGAGACCGCAGCCCGCGAGTTGAACCTCGATCTTGCTGATCTCTCCGCCATCATCAAAGACGAAGAACGCTGCATCCGCTGCGGCCTGTGTGCCGAGCGCTGTCCCACCACCGCCATCACCATGGAACAGTTCAATTTTGCCAAGGAGTGGAAGCCATGTCCCGTCTAGATCCACCCCGTATAAACCGGCGCAGCTTTCTGAGCCTAGCGTCGCTGGGAAGTTTCTTTGCGGCTCTGGGCACGGCAGCTGCTGGGATGCTCCGCCTGCCCAATCCTGCGGTACTCCCCGGCCCCGTGCGCCGCTTCAAACTCGGATCACCCGAGCAGTTTTCCCCTGGCAGTGAAACCGCCTTCGCCGAGCAGAACCTCGTGCTCTTCCGTGACGACGAAGGCTTCTACGCGATTTCAAGCACATGCACGCATCTGGGCTGCGCGGTGAGCAGGTCAAAGGACGGGTTCGCTTGTCCGTGTCACGGCTCACGTTTCGACAGTAAAGGCAGCGTGATTGGTGGACCAGCTCCACGTCCGCTCCCCTGGCTGGAAGTCAGCCGCGCAGCCAACGGCGACCTGGTCGTGAATGCGGACAACGAAGTTCCGGAGGGCACGCGCTACCGCGTGTAGGAGGCACACCGTGGCAGAGACCGCAACCCGAGAATTCCTGCACAACCTGCACGAGCTTCCTCATACCGTGAAGGACGCCTGCTTCCGGTTGGGGAAAGCGCCCGAATCGGAGCGCGAAGAGTCGCAGGCCACGTTCCACAACCTTTTCCTGCACATCCACAGCGTGCGGGTTCACGTGCGCACCCTCAAACCGACACTCACCTTCGGACTCGGCTTAATGGCCACGGCTAGCTTCGTGATCACCATCATCACCGGGGTTCTGCTGATGGTTTACTACAAGCCCTCAACTGATCTGGCCTATCAGTCCATCAAAGATATTCATTTCACAGTTTCCACGGGGCGCTTTATCCGCAATATTCATCGCTGGTCGGCGCAGTTGATGGTGCTGGTCGTCCTGCTGCATATGGCGCGCGTCTTCTTCACGGCGAGTTACAAAAAGCCACGCGAGTTCAACTGGCTGGTTGGATTGGGGCTGCTGGTCATCACCCTGGCCCTGAGCTTCACCGGTTACCTGCTGCCCTGGGATCAACTGGCTTACTGGGCGATCACGATCGGCTCGAACATCGCCAACTCGCCACGTGAACTCACGGACGCGATCGGAATCACGAAATTCTTCGATCCCGGCGGCTTCCAAAAGCGGCTGTTGCTGGGCGCGAACTATGTCGGTCAGGATGCGCTGATTCGCTTCTACGTACTACATGTCTTTGTTCTTCCCCTAGCGCTGGTAACGCTGCTCGGCGTGCACTTCTGGCGTATTCGCAAGGATGGCGGCCTGGCCAGGCCGGAAGATCCGATGGGTGGAATCGCGGAATGGGGCGGAGAACGTCGCCCGGTATTCCAGCCCCTGGCCACAAAAACCTATGGTCTGATGGCGCTGGTGAAGGGCAAACGGCCACCCGTAAACCGTGGGCCCGAGAACACGGTGATGAGTTGGCCGCACCTGTTCTGGGCCGAACTCTCTGTCTTCATGGTGACGGTAGCCGCGACGCTCATCCTTTCCTTCTACTGGGACGCGCCACTGAAGGAACTCGCCAATCCCGCAATTCCAGAGAACCCCGCGAAAGCCCCTTGGTACTTCCTGGGGATTCAGGAACTGGTTTCGTACTCTGCGTTCACTGGCGGCCTGTTGATCCCAGTGATCGTGGTGGTTGGACTGGCGCTGATTCCGTTCCTGGACCGCCGCGCCGAAGGCGAGGGCATATGGTTCGGGACCAAGAGCGAGCGGCCCATTTTCTGGCAATCTTTTTTCTTTGCCTCGGCCGTCACGGTCGGCATGCTGGCATTTACGGTCAACTACGGTTGGCTGCGCAACTGGTTCCCCAACATTCACCAGCTGTGGATTATCGCCATCAACCCCGGTTCGCTCCTGGTGCTGATTTTCGCGGCCTGGTCACTCTTTGTCCTCAAGCGCAAGGACTCGGTGCGCTTGGCAGCGGTCTCATTATTCACGTGTTTTCTGGTCGCCTTCACCATTTTGACTTACTTCGCGACAGTCCATCGCGGGCCTAACTGGCATTTCTACTGGTGGCCCTCGCAGTGGCCGCTGCACTAGGAGGAGTATGCGATGAAGGATCCCTCACGAATTTATCGTTGGCTCCTTCTGGTCGCGAGCCTTGTGACCGTCGGCTACTTGGTAGGTGCGGCAGTACACGAGAACTATCTGGCGCAGTGGAAGACGGTACAGCGTGAGTATCGCAACATCCTGCGGCAGAAAGCCACCGACGACCGTGGCCGAGAACTGCTGGCCAAGTTCCGGATCGAGATGAAGCAGGCCAGCATTCCGGCGCTCGGCACCGTGGACCGCTGCGTCACCTGCCACAACGGGATTGACGATCCCCGTATGGCAGATGTCGAGCAACCGCACCGCACACATCCCGGACACATCCTCGACAAGCATCCCGTAGACCGCTTCGGATGCACCGTATGCCACCACGGGCAGGGCGCGGCGATGACGTTCCGGGAGGCCAAGGCCGACGACGTCTTCTGGGATTATCCGCTGCTTCCCCCCGAGATGACCGAGGCTACGTGCGTGACCTGCCACGATGCGGGAAAGCTGCCGCCCGAGCAGATCCCGTTGTTGACCACCGGCATGAAGCTGTACCAGGAGAAGGGTTGTGGCTCCTGCCACAAGCTCGGTGGACGCGGCGGTGCGCTAGGGCCAGCACTGGACAACGAGGGCTCAAAGACCAAGCACCAGCTCATCATGACCAACCTGAAGCCGCCCCACACCACGTGGGATTGGCAATTGGCGCACTTCCGTGACCCCGGTGGCGTGGTCCCAGACAGCCAGATGCATAACCCGACAGTCACTCAGCGAGAGGCGCTAGCGCTGACCGTCTATATGCTTTCGCAATGGAAGCGTGACGTCCCGGAAAGCTATCTTGCGCCGGACAAGATCGACCAGAAGTACCATGCGCTGCATCCCACACCGCTGACGGGTGAGCAGGTGTACCAGCAGTATTGCGCGGCATGCCACGGCAACGGCACTTACAGCCGGTGGGACAAGAAGTTCAATCGGTTCGTTCCCGCCATTCGAGGAGTCTCTCTGACTTCGACGGCGAGCCGCGAATATCTGCAAGCCAACATCGAACAGGGGCGTCCGGGCACGCAGATGCCCGGCTGGGGCCCACATGCTGGCGGCTTGCTTCCAGAAGAGATCACGGCGGTCATCGAGTATCTGCGCAGCAGCGCAGCGGCTGTTCCCGCGATGACGGCGCTGACTCTGCGCGGAGATGCCAGCAACGGTCTCCCCCTCTTCCTGAGAAACTGCGCGGGCTGCCACGGCATGAACGGCCGAGGCGGGGTCGCACCAGAGATCGGGAACCCGGTATTCCAACGGGCCGCCACCGACGAATTCATCATCCGCACCATTCGTAACGGCCGGGTGGCGACGGCAATGCCCGCTTTCCAGCGTCCAGAAGCGCCCACGTTCGGCGATCAGGATATTGCAGACGTGCTCGCCTACCTGCGGACACTCGGAGAACAAAGAGGTCAGAAAGCGACGGCGCAGAACGTGACTTCACCTGTTTCCTCTGGAGGAAGACCATGAGCGAGAAAAGCAAACCGCAGAAGCCATTCTCGCGGCGGAGCTTTATCCAGACCGCCGCCATGACGGCGGCGACGCTGGCTCTGCCCGGCTGCTCGCGCAAAGAGAAGCCGGTGCTGAGCACTCTGACGGGAGACTTTGATCCGCTGCGGTCGTATCCCTACCGCGGTTGGGAGGATTTCTATCGCAAGATCTGGACCTGGGACAAAGTGGTTCGTTCCACGCACTCCGCGAACTGCACGGGCTCCTGCTCATGGAAAGTATACGTGCGCAATGGCGTGATGGTGCGGGAAGAGCAGGCCGCTGACTATCCGCGCATCAATGAAGATCTGCCGGACTACAACCCGCGGGGCTGCCAGAAGGGCGGATGCTTCGTGGAGTACGTGTATAGCCCGCAGCGGCTCCGCTATCCGCTCATCCGCACGGGCGAACGCGGGGAAGGTAAGTGGCGCCGCGCTACCTGGGATGAGGCGCTCACCCTCGTCGCCGAGAAACTGCTCGATAACGTTTATAACCACGGTCCTGATACCAACACATTCTTCAGCGTAATCCCGGCCATGAGCCCGGTAAGTTTCTGCGCCGGTTCGCGGCTGGCACACTACATCGGCGGCGTCTTTCTCTCATTCTACGACTGGTACTGCGACCTGCCTCCGGGTGAGCCACTGACCTGGGGTGTGCAGACCGAAGCCTGCGAGTGTGCCGACTGGTTCAATTCGAAGTACATCGTGCTGTGGGGATCAAACATTTCGCAGACCCGCATCCCGGATGCACACTTTGCCTACGAAGCCCGCTACAACGGAGCAAAAATCGTCTGTATCTCGCCCGATTACAACGCGAGTGCCACGCACGCCGACCTGTATTTCCGCATCAATCCCGGCACTGACGGCATTCTCGCGCTGGGTGTGGCGAAGTTTCTCATCGATCAAGACCTCATCGACGCACCTTACGTAAAGGAACAGACCGACTTGCCCCTGCTCGTGCTCTCGGGCACAAAACGGTTCCTGCGCGAGTCCGATCTCAAGAACGGCGGCAAGGAAGACATCTTCTATTTCTGGGATACGAAACAACAGCATGCCGTTCCCGTGCCAGGCTCGATGGGGTCGGATCAAAAGACCATCCAACTCAACGGCGCTGACCCCGCACTGGCCGGGACCTTCCAGGTGCAACTGGCAGATGGCAAGAGTGCAGAAGTCACCACGGTGTTTGAGCTACTGAAGAAAGAACTGACTCAATACACGCTAGACAAAGTAGCCGCGCGAACCGGGCTTCCCGTCCGCGAGATAGAGCTTTTTGCCAAGGAACTGGGCACACGCAAGCCGGCGATGATCATCCACGGCGCAGGCACTAACCACTGGTTCCACAACGATCTGATCAACCGCTCGTTCATACTGCTGGTGGCGCTGACCGGGAACATTGGCAAGAACGGTGGCGGATTCAATCACTACGTCGGCCAGGAACGCATCTGGCCGGAGCAGGGCTTTTTCAAGCTCGCCTTCCCCGAAACCCGCAAGAAGCAGCGTTTCCAGAACACCACACTGTGGAGCTACGTTCACTCCACCAGCAAAGATCCGCACCTCTACAACGGCAAGCCCATCGAGTGGTACATCCAGGAATCGGTCAAGAACGGATGGATGCCGCTGTGGCC
>JAIQFF010000144.1 GCA_020073395.1 Terriglobia bacterium | reverse complement strand
CCACTTACAAGTGCGGGCGTGGCGGAATTGGCTTACGCGCTAGATTTGGAATCTAGTTTGGGATGCCCCCTCGGAAGGTCTACATCTCATTGCGAGTTCAAACCTCGTCGCCCGCACCATATTTTCTTGTATCACCTCATTCAAATTACGTCAATGCAATTTTATACTTGACGCAATGGTTGCGCTATGTATAAAATTAACTCATGAAGAAACGGCACAATCTCTCGAACTCCGACGTGATCGGGGAGATTCCACTAGCGTGCTCCGATGAAACGGCTGCGGTTGAATTCCTTGAAAAGCAGCGTTGGGGCAATACTCCCGCATGCGTCAAGTGCGGCAGTGTCGAAGTCTACAAGATGGCCGACGCCAAGACTGGCGGACGGAATAGCCGTTTCTTGTGGCGTTGCAGGGATTGCAAAGAACAATACACGGTTCGGATTGGCACGGTTTACGAGGAATCGCGGATTGAACTTCGCCACTGGTGCTACGCATTCTGGCGTGCCAGCACCAGCAAGAAGGGCGTTAGCGCACTAGAGATCAAACGTCACTGCCAGGTCAGTTACAGGTCAGCTCTGTTCCTCATGAATCGCATTCGTTTTGCGATGGCACCATCTGTAGATGCCCCGAAGTTGACCGGGACTGTCGAACTGGACGAGGTTTATATTGGCCCTCGCAAGCCCCGCTACAAGGGCGTGAGCGGGCCGGGACGATCCACGCTTAAGACTCCGGTGTTTTGTGCCGTAGAGCGGGGCGGAGAACTTCGCCGTCGCGTTGTAGCCGATGTGACAGCCGCCACGCTGCGAGATGCAATCTTAGAGGACGTGGACAGCCGCGCTCGTTTGATGACCGACGAATATTCCGCTTATCGTTGGCTCAAGAAGGGCTGGATGGGAAAACACGAAACAGTTTGCCATCGGACATTCGAGTATGCGCGGGGCGATGTTCACGTCAATACTGCCGAAAGCAGCCATGCACTAATTCGGCGCGGTCTCATCGGCATCTACCACAACGTCAGCCGCGAATATCTGCATCGTTATCTCTGGCAGTTCGATTTTCTTTGGAACAATCGGCAGTTGAACGATGGCGAACGCACGATTCTTGCGGTGAAAAAAGCCGAAGGAAAGCGGTTGATGTACAGAGACCCAGTTGCAGAGCGAGAGTATATTAAGACTCGTGAACAGAAAGAAGAAGGCGGTGGACAACTCGAACCATTCTAAGAAAAATGCCACTCCCGGCCCCAAGGCGGACAGGTTGAAGCTCAAGGGGAACTGGAAAGACCTTGTGAAGAAATCTCTCTCGAAAAAGAAACCAGCCGAAGGCTGGTCGAAAGCATAGCTTATGGCGGAAGCGCGCCTCAACTTTGTCTACAAACTCGAAGGAGATGTCACAGAGATCGACGTTTACAAACTTGCTCCGACCCTCCTCGCCCTTGGCGATCTTATTCAGGAAAGCAACCGACAGATCAATCCAGAGGGCAGGCAGATTGGAGTTAACGTTAAGCCCTTTCGGAAGGGCTCTTTCATTGTAGATTTGACCCTTTTCTCTCCTTCTCACATCCAGCAGCTACTTGATTTTCTGACGCCGCATTCCCTGGAACAGCTAAATAGCCTCTTGAGTAGCATTGGCTTAGTGGGGACGGGCATTGGAACCACGACGATGGGAGCAGTTGGGGTGATTAAATTCCTCCGTGGGAAACCGAAGTCGGTTGAAGAACTAAAAGGCGGAGAAGTCCGCTATACATCGCAGGACGACAAAAGTATTACTGTGAATGGATCGGTTCATTCTCTACTCAACAACTCAACCGTAACGAACAATATCGTTAAGGTATACGTCACTCCCATGGAAGACCAACCGTCGATTGACGACGTGAAAACGTATCTCAAGGGTCGGGAAGCGTCGGCTGTGGTCGTGGGTAGAAATGACATAGATTCAATACGCGACTTCTCATCTGCCAGTGCGGAGGCGATTCAGAACGAGGTCACTAAAGAAACGAAGCACGAAGGCGTGTTCCTGAATCCGAAACGCGGTTCATTCGACGGTGATCCGAAGGATTGGTCATTTTGGAAGGGCGATCAAATCATCGTCGCCACGATCAAGGACAAAGACTTCCTGCGGGCATGTGTCGAAGGCATCTATAGATTGAATGGTTCTGACCTATTGACCGTAGACTTGCTGGAAAAGCAACGTATCATCGGGACGCAGGTGCTCAAGCCCAGCTACGAAATTACGCGAGTTCTTGAATACAAGAAAGGCGACTATCAGCCCGTTTTGAATATTGGCGCTTAATTGTTGTGGTCATCCTTGCGTAAAGTGCATACTTCCGTCGCGATTTTACGACAACAATGCTGGCACCCCTGGCTCAACGCCTGATAAATTAGGCTATCATCCGCTTAAATGTCTCAGGCGAAACGAGTTTTTCTTTCTGCTGAATGGCGAGACCTCGTGATGTTGAACTACGAGGTTGAACCTAGTCTTTTGAATCCGTACGTTCCGCCCGGTACGACGCTGGATTCATTCCAGGGACGAACTTATGTCAGCCTCGTGGGCTTTCGGTTCTGCCACACAAAACTGCTCGGGTGTTTCCCAGTTCCGTTTCACGTCGATTTCGATGAGGTAAACCTACGCTTCTACGTTCGTCGCAAAGAAGGCGGCGATGATCGAAGAGGAGTTGTTTTCATTGCCGAGGTGGTGCCCAGACGCGCAATTGCCACAACCGCTCGCCTGGTATACGGGGAGAACTATAAATACCTTCCGATGAGGCACCGCATTGAGACTGAAAAGTTGAATAAGAGGGCCGAGTATCAATGGCAAATCGGCGATCACTGGTGCACCCTCTCCGCTCAGACTGTAGGCGTTCCGACACAACCTCACGAGGGGAGTTTGGAACAATTCATCACCGAACACTACTGGGGGTATTCGGCTCAACGAACCGGTGGTTGCATCGAATATCACGTCTCGCATGTGCCTTGGCAAGTCTGGGCGACCACTAAAGCCGGATTTGAAGGGGAAGCCAGTACCCTTTATGGGAGTGGACTCGCAACAGTTCTTCAGCGACTGCCCGACTGCGCGTTCGTGGCAGATGGCTCGCCCGTGATCGTCTTCAAGGGTAATAGAGTTCAATGAGTTTGCCAGACCATGAATCGGAATCCGCTCTCCCTCGCGAGGGCTGGATACTCCGAATGTCACCATGCTGTCGGAGCCTCAGCAAGAGCAGGATGTGATCGCACTTTTCCATCAACTTGTGGGTTCAGGGCTCATCAAAGGCCTCCACTTTTTCGGCACAACGTCCAATGATAGGTACGATTCTCTCATCGAAATCGATTACCCGGATACGGTTGGATTCAGGTTCAACAGGAAGACCTGTTCGCTCGGAGTCGGAAGCGCCATCGACTTTCCGTACAAATCCGAGCCGAAGGTATTGGAATACAAGTACGACCTCGACGCCCTCATTTCAGATCTCCAAAAAGAGGAGAAGTTTCTAAAACACATTGACTTGGTAGTCTGCTGGACAGCGGGTGGTGGATACTCAAGCATGCTCGAACTCAGGCCGCTTCTCGTGGGTGACAATGGTCAGGAACGCCTGTTTTATGGTTCGACTCACGCAGCCTACCGCGTAGTGGGGGGGGAAGGAAGCCGAATTTGAGGTCGTGGTGCTGCAGAGCCTCATGAAGTTCCTGCTAGATCCAGAGTCCGAAGAAGCAAAGCAGAAGGCTCTTTACGTCATCTAAAGGAGTCAGTGGTCGTGGCGTAGAAGCCCTATAATCGCAGCGAGTGCACATCAAAGAGTTCTTGACGGCGTGGTGGTCTAACTGGCTCACTCGCATGAGCGGCCCAGCAACTGTGCCGCTGGCGATTCTCGCGCTCTACGTTTCCTCTCACGCACTGCGCGCACTCTATGGAGCACTCGCAGTCTTGTGTGCGGGGTATACGTCGTACAAGATATGGCTGAACGAACGAACTGCGCTGGACGCAGAACGTGCCAAGAATCGCCGGCCTTATGACGAGCACAGACGAGAAGCGGCAGCGCAGTTGCTGCAAAGATACTCCGTTCAGCAACGTGACTTGTTGCGCTTCGTGTCACTTCATGCGAACCCGACGGCCAACACAATCAACCAATCGACGAGGTTGACCGCACAGGAAGTGCGCCAGGATATACAGCACTTAGAACGAGAAGACATACTCCCTCGACACGAAGATAACCTTCGCGGTGTGGTTCGTTTTTCTGTCAATCAAGGTTGGTCGTCGGTTTTCCAGGACGTGCTCTTTCCCAGATACGAACCTGAAGACCGGCCGTTTTACGCTTCTAGGCTATTCCACGCAATGGTGAAGTACTCCAGGCGCTTTCCGCGTTCGGCTACGGCTTGGCGGTTTAGCGCGACCTCGACCATAGCAGAGTGATTTTACACCGCCCGAGACTTGGTCTACGGGCTATCCGTGAATCAGTGTCCCGCGTCGGAGCGCGCGCTTTTGTATCAACTCGAAGAAGACCGGTACCAGTATCAAAACATGAATAGTGGAAGTTATCATCCCTCCCACGATGGGAGCCGCAATCGGTTTCATTACATCTGAGCCAATGCCACTTTCCCAAAGAATGGGGACCAGGCTGGCCAGGACGGCCGTGACCGTCATGAGCTTCGGCCGGAGCCGGTGAACAGCTCCTTCAATGACCGCGCCCTGAATCGATTCCAAGGTAAGCGGCTGGCCTGAAGCGAGTCTCCTTTCCAGAGCCTCATGAAGATAGACCACCATAACAACTCCGGTCTCAACTGCGATGCCGAACAGCGCGATATAACCCACCAAAACCGCAACGCTAAAGTTGTAACCGAGAATCCATTGCAACAGCAGCCCGCCACTGATCGCGTAAACAGTTGGAAAGATCAGAACCAAGGCTTCGGTTATGGAATGGAACACCAGATACAGCAAGAGTAGGATTACGGCGAACACGATTGGTAAAATGAGTTTTAGCCGTTCTCGTGCCCTCAGTTGGAATTCGTATTCTCCCGACCACTGGTAGCTAAAACCGACGGGTAGTTTCAGTGCCTGCTTCAGAAGTTGGCTCGCCCGATCCACAAAGCCGCCGTAGTCCGATGTCCTGAGATCGATAAAAACGTACCCGGTAAGCTGACCCTCTTCATCACGAATCATCGCCGGGCCGCGCGAGAACGAGATGTGCGCGACGGAACCAAGGGGCACCTGAGCGCCGGAAGGAGCTTCCACCAACACGCGAGCCAGTTGCTCAGGCGTGTCCCGGAAGTCACGTTGATACCTCACGTTTATGGGATACCGCTCACGACCCTCGACGTTCTGCGCGATGTCTTCGCCACCGATTCCAGACTGTACAGCCCGCTGCACGTCTTCGACTGTCATCCCGTAGCGAGCAGCTTCCGGGCGATTGACGTCGATATTGAGATAGAAACCCTGCGAAACACGTTCCGCAAATACTGCCCGTACGCCGGGCAGGCGCGCCAACAGTTTCTCGATGCGGGCACCGGCCTCCTGAATTCCTTCCACGTTTGTTCCTTGAATTTTCATGCCGACTGGCGTTTTGATCCCTGTGAGTTGCATGTCGAGACGGTTTTGCACCGGCATCGTCCATGTGTTTGAGAGTCCCGGGAATTGCAGCTTTGAATCCATCTCCGCAATCAACTTTTCGTAGGTCATGCCAGGGCGCCACTTCTCGCGCGGCTTCAGCATAATGGTCGTGTCATACATATCCAGGGGAGCGTTGTCGGTTGAGCTGTCTGAACGGCCAACTACTCCAAAAACACTGTCCACCTCAGGAAAGCTGCGGATCATCCGATCCTGTTCCTGCAAGAGCTGCGTGGCTTGGGTTATGCCTATTCCGGGCAACGACGTCGGCATGTACAGAGACGATCCCTCGTAAAGGGGCGGCATGAACTGACTGCCGAGACGGAAAGCCAGCGGAATCGTCGCGGCGAGAAAAATCAGGTTGAGGACAATTGTCAGCCACGGCCACCGTAGGGCGAACCGCAGGACGGGCAAATATAGAGCCTGGGTGAATTGCGACACGGGGTTTGCCGATTCCGGCCGAAGCCGCCCGCGGATGAATAAGACCATCAGGGCAGGAACAACCGTGATTGCAAGGAAAGAGGAGAACCCCACGGACAGTGTCTTTGTCCAGGCCAGCGGCCGAAACATCCGGCCCTCCTGCGCTTCCAGCAGGAAGACCGGCAAAAAAGAGACGACGATGATTAGCAGTGAGAAGAACAATGCTGGTCCGACCTGCTTGGCCGCATCAATGAGAATTCGCCGCCGCTCGCCTTCGGCCACCTGGCCAGCTTGGGAAAGATGGCGATAGCCGTTCTCGACAATTACGATGGCAGCATCGATCAATACGCCAATCGCAAGGGCAAAACCGCCTAAAGACATAATGTTGCTGCTGATGTGCAGAAGGTACATCGGTACGAATGCGCCAAGCAGAGCGACTGGCAGCGTGAGAATGGGGATCAGCGCTGATCGAAAGTGAAATAGAAAAATGATCGTGACAAAGCTGACAATCGCACACTCGGCCAGAAGGTCACGCTTCAAAGTGCGAATGGATTCCTCGATCAGACCCGAACGGTCGTACCCAGCGTGGATCTCGACTCCAGCAGGCAGCGAAGGCGCAATCTCCGCGACCTTTTTCTTGATTCCGTTGATTACGTTCAGCGCATTCTCACCGTAGCGCATCACCACGATCCCACCCACGGCCTCGCCTTCGCCTTGCCACTCAGCGACGCCCTCGCGGATCTGCGGCCCAAATACAACCGTGCCTAGGTCCTTTAAGAGAACAGGCGTGCCATTCTTGGCCATGACGGGCACGTTCTCCAGATCACCCAGCGAACGTAAATATCCGAGGCCACGAACCATGTAACGCGCGCCATTCATCTCCAGCACGCGCCCGCCAACCTCGTTCGTGCTGGCGCGCACACGGTCAATCACCGTAGAGAGTGGAATGCCATAGGCCAGCAGCCGGTTGGGATCGAGCTGCACCTGATACTGCTTTACGAAACCGCCAATGGACGCAACTTCCGCAACTCCGGGCACGGTTTCAAGCTGGTAACGAACCTGCCAGTCCTGTAGCGAGCGCAGGTCGGCAAGGCTGTGTTGGCCACTTCTGTCAATGAGCACATATTCGAACACCCAGCCCACACCGGTCGCATCCGGCCCGATCATCGGCGCTGCCCCTTCGGGCAAGCGTCCACCGAGGCCCTGGATGTATTCGAGGACGCGCGAGCGGGCCCAATAGATATCGGTCCCGTCCTGAAAGACAACATAAACGTAAGAGTCACCGAACATGGTCTGCGCCCGCACGGCCTTCACGTGGGGTGCCGCCAGCAAGGTCGTAACAATGGGATACGTGACCTGATCTTCGATTACATTTGGAGGTCGTCCTGGCCACGAGGTGTGAACTATGACTTGCACATCGGAGATATCCGGTAAGGCATCGAGCGGCACTCTCTGAAGTGACCAGATGCCACCCAACACGAGTACTAGAACACCGATAAAGACAAGAAAACGGTTGCTGGCGCACCATTCGATCACACGAGAGATCATGGCTTAGTTACCTCCCGTCGCGGTCAGATTCACGCGCTTCGTTAGAACCGTTTTTCCAGTCTGCTCTGCACTAACCGTGACCTGAAATGTGCCTCCAGAGCTGAGTTCTACCTCGCCGTCATAAACTCCATCGCCCCGGTCAGTGAGCTTAGAGGTCACGTTCATCTCTGCCATGCCCATCTCCGGCATGCCGGCCATGAAGAAACGAACCGTTACTCTTGCCGCAGAGAGTGGCTTGCCGTCAGACGAGGTGAGCTTCACCTGGACGCGGTTCTTGCCTTTGTGTGGAGGCGATGGATCGGTGGTGAGTTCAGCCCAGGCTTGCGGCTCTGGCCCATTCATCGCTGCTGCCGCTCCAGCACCAGGCGGGGGAGGAGTGTAGGCTCCTGCAGCAGCCTGGAGCTGGCTTTCCGAATCAATCAGGAAGTTGGCCGAGGTCACAACTGTGTCACCAGACTTGAGGCCCTTGAGTACAACGAAGCCTTCGTCCGTGGGTGTGCTGAGCTGCACCTCACGGGGCTCGAGCGATCCCTGGCCGCGCGACAAGAACACAATTTGACGGCTTCCTGCCTGCAACACTGCTGAGGCAGGGACAAACAGCTGGCGTCCCAGCGGAGCGCGCAGCCGGACATTTACGAACATGCCTGGTTTCAACGCTAGGGTGGGGTTTGGCATCGACAGTCGCACACGCAGGGTGCGCGTGGCTGGATCAACTTGGGGAAGGACCTGTTCGACGTGGGCGTGAAATATGCGTGTGGGATAAGCGTCCACAGTGATGTCAGCAGGGTCTCCCGGCTTCAGTTTGCCGGCATCCTGCTGGAATACCTGCGCGTTTACCCAGACGGTCGAAAGGTCCGCAATCGAGTACAACCGCATTTCCGGTTGCACGTAGGCGTTCGGCAACACCATGCGTTCAACCACGTACCCAGAAACCGGAGAAGCAAACGTAAAATCCGTCAGCGGCTTTCCGCTGGTCTCTAGTTTCGAAATGTCGTGCTCCGACAAGCTCCACTGCACCAAGCGTTCGCGAGCTGAGCGGAGCAGAGTGTCTGCCCCGGCGGAAACACCCTCGACGGAACTACGACCAAGTCGGCCCGCATTAGCTTTTGCGAGCAAATATTCCTGCTGACTGGCTACCAGTTCCGGGCTGTAGATTGTGAAGAGCGGCTTACCCTTTCTCACAAATTGATAGGTCGCATTCACAAAGACATCTTTCACCCAGCCTGGATAACGGGTCTGCACGTACGCTGTGCGCCGCTCATCCACCTCCACCGTACCCATAGCGCGGATTTCAGAGTTAATCGTCTTGTATTCGACCCGTCCAGTGCGCACGCCAATGCTCTGCATGCGCTCCGGCGACAACTCGACCGGAGCAAGTGTGGGAGGAGGGCTCTCAATTGCAGAGGGAGTGAACCCTTCCATCGGTGGATGCTCTACGGCCGCGTTTTCTGTGGGCTTTGTGCCCCGCGAAGACTGCCAGAACCAATAAGCGGCGAACGCCAAGGCGAGATTGAGCATGACTGCGACGACAAATAGTCTGCGGTAGTTCATTTCAGCTCCTCTCCGATAAGACGCTCGATGCGGGCAACAGCAGCCTCATGTTCAGCCAGTGTGCGTTCGCGATCCATTGCGAGGCGGAGCGTGTCGTTGTACGACCCAAGTAGGGCCTGATAGTCCTGTTTCCCCGCACGATACCCAGACAAGCCGGCATTCAACGCCGATTCACTTTGTGGAATGAGCCCTTGGTCGTAAACCGTCAGTTGCTGTTCGGAAGTTTGAACAATCGCGATTTGTTCTCCCAGATCGCTTTCCATTTGCTTCACGCGAGATTCTTTTTCGGCTACAGTCTGCGTGAGCTTGGCCCGCGATTCGGCTTCGGCGGCCCGTACGCGAGAACGATTTGGCAGCTTGATCGAGAACGTACCCATGTAATAGTCGCGGAAGTTGTCCGCGGTGTGCTGCCACATGTATTGGACGGCAAAGTCAGGTTTCTTTTCCCGATTGGCAAGCGCTGTGGCGGCCTCGCTCTGGGACACTTGCTCCGCGCTCACCTGCAACTCAGGATTGTCTTGCCGAAGCTTTGCGAAGAGCGCAGGAACCTCGGGAATGCGGCGGGAAGAAAGCGGTTCGGAAGCGATGTCACCCGATTCGGGTAAACGGTTCAGCAGCGCCTTCAAAACGACCTGGGCCTGAGCGCTCTCGCGGCGCTGCATGGAAAGCTCGTTCAGGAGCTTCGTTCGCTCCAGTTGGGTTCGAAGTACGTCCTGCTGCGTCCCTTGTCCCACCCGATAACGGGTCTCTGCAGCTTGTTCGATCTCATCCGTGCGTTGCTGATTTTGTTCGAGCACAGCGACAAGTTGTTGGGACGCCGCAAGCTGGAAATACGCCAACTTGAGGCGGGTGAGCACATCCCACGCGACCGCATTTTTCTCTGCGCGCGAAATCGCAATCCCATGCTGCGCGACATTTCCGCGCAATGCACGCTTGCCCGGATAAGGGAGTTCCTGTGATGCTCCAAAACCGATGTAGGCAAAGTCACTATTGCTGTATCCAGCGAATGGCCGCGGACTTCCCACAGTGAAGCTCTGGACCATCACTTCAGTGTCGGGCAGCGCCGACGCCTGCTTGGGCATGTATTCGGACGTCTGAATGGCACGCTCTGCAGCTTTGATTGCGGCGTTGTTCTGCCGGGCTTCTCGGATGAGTAACTGTAGGCTGGTTGGAACGCTTTGGCCGAAGGCCGTTACGGCCAAGAAGACAAACACACAGATTTTGCTGATCTTCGTCATTTCTCCTCGCACACAACTGGAGATGAAGTCACACGAGGGCACACAAGTGCGGCCTCGCACTTCTATGGCGACGAAGGGATCAGATTCTGAGGACGTTGACGCTTTGCGGAGGGCTTTCCGGCGGTGACTCGAATGTGCTGACGGCGATTCCGATCATTGGACGGCGGAGTAAAGAAGAGAAGTCCTCGGCGAGCATCGTAATCGCCAAGCCGAAATCGCTGCTCTGCATTCTCGACGCCGTAGCTGTGTGAGGCGAGACAGGGTGCTGACAGCATGAGTGCGAGCTGGGCATTACAGACATCTCACAGCGGCCAGCCATTTTTTCACAGCACTCACGCTGCTCCGGGCTCATTTCCGCGAACGACGTCAGACATGCCAACAGTGGGAGCGCGACCACGATGATCGACAACGCGATCGAAACGAACTGTGACGCCCTGCGCACCATGTTCATTCTACCCCAACCTGCAAACTGTTTACGGCTAAACGCTCTTGTCTCCGAGCAGGCTACCCCGTTTCCAGTCCCTTACTGGCAGCCTTTCCCACCTGGTTTTACCGGCTGAGAAAGGCCTCGTTAGCAAAAATGTGCGAGCAAAACAACAGCCCTCCTTCACTGTTGCTTCTGGTCCGCTGCCTTGGCCATGTCCTCGTGAAGAGCCGCCAGAGCCTCTGCTTCCTTGGCTTGCTCTCTTGCTAGTTGAGCGAACTTTTCGCAGTGGCTCGCTCCTTGCCCGAAGGCGTCTCCATGCTTTGACTCCATTGCGGCGAATGGATGCCTCTCTTGGTAGATAGCGGCCAACTCCAAGTGCTCCTTGGCGCTTTGCGTCAAACGTGCTGCTTCCTGCCGATAGTACGCAGCAATTCTGCGGTGCTCAGGCGGTTCTTTTGCCGTCTTGAGCAGGGTGGCCAGTTCCTTCCGCGTGGGAACTGAAGACTTCTTATCTTGCGCCACGGAATAAACCGAGACCAGGGAAGATGCGACGAGAGTGGCGATTACTGCAACCGTCGAAAGAATGCGCTGAACGTTTTTCATAATTCCTCCACTAGAGATGGTTCCGTAAATAGGCTCTGATCTCGCGCGAGATGGGTAGAGCACCTTGTGCTCTACTTCCGCTGCTAGCAGCGAGCGGCATCTGCGCTGGAAAATCTGCGCAAGAGCTGTTGGACTAAATCAGGAAGACGCAGAAAGTCGCTTGAAGAGACGATCCTGGTCCACGCGGTGGGGCCTTCGCAGGCGCCGCTCGGACAGCTGTAGGCGGAGCCTCCAGATTGGAGCTGTCGGATGTCGTCGCCAGCCTGGTTACTCCGTATTCCGGAATTCGTAGCACGGCCACACTCTGTGCATTAGCTGCCGACAACTCGCAGCAGGAGCCGCTCACGGGTCCTCGCTGAATGCCGACGGCCATGTTCGCGGTCATTCCTGGGTCGCCCGTTGCGATCTCCTGCATTGCTGGCATCGGAATCCAGCACGCGGACAGGGCCGCCACCTGAGATACAAACAGTGTGATCGCCATTGCAATAGATACGAATGTAGATCGCCCACTCATAACTGTCTGCATCCTACTCAGCGCCGAAGACGTTTTCCGTGATTGATGTCACAGTGGCCCGTGAGCGACCTCACTCACGCTGTTAGCTGTGTTTTCTTGCAACTGAACTCCCATAAAGATGCCTAACAGGGCCTGGGCTCATTTACGGCAGTAACCTCGCAGTGGATCAGGAAAATTCATGGCCCGAGCCAAGACAGGCGACGTAAAGGCAATCCAGTTGGTTGCAGAGCGTGTGCAGGGTAAGCCCAAGCGGCATCTGGAACTTAGTGGCCCTGACGGAGGACCGCTGGACATCCACAACATGACTGATGAAGAACTCGATCAGCGGATTGCCGAGTTGACGGAGCAGTTGAAGCTGGCGAAATGACGCATGCTCTGAAGGGAGAACTGGTGCGGCTGCTGGAGGTTCGGACTATGTCGAATTTCGAGAGAAGAAAGCGCCGACTGCAAAGCATTCCTTTGGATGTGCTCGCCGAGGCTTTGAATAGGGCATGAGATGGTTTGCCTCTAACCATTGAACATGCACATCAGCGGGAAGAATAGGCTAGGGCGGTTTACGGTGAGGCGTAAGACGATCCGCAAACGCATGCGGGCCAAGCTGCGGGAGATCAAGCAGCAGCTCCGTGAGCGTATGCACGATCCCGTGCGCCAAACCGGGCAATGGCTCAAGTCGATCATGCAGGGCCACCTCAACTACTATGCGGTACCGGGGAACCTCGATAGCCTCGGCGTATTCCGGGATCGGTTAACTGGACTTTGGTGGCGTACACTCCGCCGCCGTGGCCAGAAACACCCGATCTCCTGGACGCGTACTCTCGCCCTGGCAGGCCGATGGTTGCCTCAACCGCGAGTGCTCCATCCATACCCCGCGAATCGCTTTGCCGCCAGTCATCCGCGATAAGAACCGGATGCGCTAATAAGCGCCCGTCCGGGACCGTGCGGGGGGTACCACGCCAAGTGGTATCCCTACCGCGATCTCGCAAGCCTCGCCACGAAATCCGCGTCCCAAGCAGAAGCGGTTTTCGCGGAGCACAATAACTGCCGAATGAGAGATATTGAGCCCGACTCGGAGGCTTCGGCTCCGACCGTAAGTGTTTGAAAACGAGTGAGGGCGGCGAGAACGATTCATTTGCTAAACCGTTGTACTGGCTAATACCGGTACCGAGGGTTCGAATCCCTCCCTCTCCGCCATACTACTGAGAAGTAAAATAGTTGGCCGTTTCGCCGGTGTTGGGCTCAAGCCCTGAAGGGATCCTGGGCAGCGCGGGGTTGGCGCTGGAGAAAATCTTCGGCGTTACAGAGCACAGACCGGCGGGGTTTTAAAGGGGGGCAGCTCGCGCCTTCGGCCTCGACGGGAGCCCTTGCGTGGCGGCCACCCACGCGACAGGCAGCGAGACCAGTGACCTGCTGATGGCAGCTTGGCACTCAAGAGTTCACTTGAGACAGGAGCAGACCTTGAGCCGTAATCGGCCAAAGGCACTCACGAGCGGCAACAAACCCCGTACCGCTGCCAAAGCCGAAACCATGGGCTATGCGCGTGCGTCTCGTCGTGCCTTCGATTGGCAGCCGAGAGGTCGCTTGGGCTCAGAGGTCTCGTGTCCGGCGCTGTGAAGATGCGCTCTAGCCACTCGATTTCATCAATGGTCCGTTCAGGGTCCATTGGTCTCAATCATCTAGTACTAAGCGGGAATGGGTCAAGCGGAAGCGGCGTTGGTGTTTCCTAAGCGATTCGTGCCTTGCCAGTCAATGCGCCAGCCCTTCATCCGCTCACTTTGGAGGAATTGCTCTCGGTTGGACTTTCGCGGCAGAGCATCGGTCAACATGGCTTCC
>JAIQFF010000143.1 GCA_020073395.1 Terriglobia bacterium | reverse complement strand
TTCTGAGACAGAAAGAGCTTGAGATCTCGAGGTTGGAAACCGAGGTCGAGGCGTTGCGCGTAGTTGCGCCTCTTCTATCCGAAGACCAGGAAGTAAACCATGACGATCAGCCGACTGCGACCCGTTCAACCACTCGATCGCAGCCCACCAGGGTTCCAAAGGCAG
Organism: Terriglobia bacterium; assembly: GCA_020073395.1. Classification (GTDB taxonomy): domain Bacteria; phylum Acidobacteriota; class Terriglobia; order Terriglobales; family Acidobacteriaceae; genus JAIQFF01. The sequence continues at coordinate 13,715 of JAIQFF010000143.1, read as the reverse complement.
TAAACGCCAATCCACAGCCCGAGCACGCTGCTGAGTGGAAAGAAAAAGTCAAAGGCGGACCATAGCCGTCCCAACCAACTCTTTGGTATGAGCGGCAGGATTGACCAGGATCGCCGCCCAACGCATCTTTTTGGATTTGGTTCGATCTTCAATTCTGCCATGGCGTGAACCGCTCCCCTCTTTGCGTAACGTACGTACGTAACGTTGGAGGGCTCAGCTCCGCGCGGTTAGAACGCAATTTGGCTCTGGTCAACTCAGGATAGAAGGACAAGCACGAGGGATCTATCCCCCTCCCTTTTAGCCACACCCAAACCATCTGAAGCGAAAACACTGAGATCTAATATCGTTCGGAAGGCGTTCTTGGCACGGCTAATTCTCTGGGGTGGCGCCGTTTAAACCTATCAGCACGGCTCAGTGCCAAAAAGAAATGCTTTCTGCACAAAGCCGTTTTGCCGGATTACTGGTGTGATGGCGATATCCCGTCAACAATCAAAGCCTGTGGGTGAGCGTCGTGGACCGAATGAAAAGGCACTCACAAGAGGCCGCTGCCGTCCTTTTCATTGATATCGACGACTTCAAGGTCGTCAACGACTGCTATGGCCACGCAACCGGCGACCTTCTAATCAAAGAAGTGAGCAACAGGCTACGGGCATCCATGCGCAGCGACGGCACAATAGCCAGGATGGGTGGAGATGAGTTTACGATGCTAGTGGAGGACGTCACTGACCCGAGCGATGCCATCCGTGTCGCCGAGAGAATCCAGTCTTCATTTACACGGCCGTTCCTACTGGGGGGACTCGAGATTTTCAAGAGCGCGTCAATTGGCATCGCGCTGACATCACCAAATACATCGGCTTCAAGAAACACCTCACGATGTCCCCTGCAAGACTCGAGGTCAGGATGGATTCGCTACTTCCTTTCCTGTAGGGCTCTTGCATCCCCTACAACATGCCGGTTTAGCCCGGCGCACTCCGGCTTGCCCGTCAACAAACTCTGCGAGTGGCTGCCAGGGACCAGACATAACGATTCGGCAGATATTGAGTTCAAGGGCGGGGGTGACGTCTAGGCGCGCTGCCCGTAGTTGTTCTCGACTGGAAGATGTGGCGCGGGTTGCGGCGTCAGCTGGGAGCTAGCGGTCAGCGACCAATCCAAAGGCCTCTCGAGGATCGAAGAGGCAACGGCGCCAGAGCGCTTCGTCGGATAGCGATCCTGCCTTCCACTCGCGCAGAGTAGGCACGGTTGCAGCGACCATGCCTCCATCGTCTGAGTCGAAGATCACTACAACTCCAACGACGCTGCTGGAAGTCCTGATCAGGTCGGCATATTCCTGGGCGAACAGAGACTTCGCGAATGCCAGCTTTGCCTCCGGGCCAGTGGTGGTCGCGTCGTCCATGGTTTTCTGCACCGTGACAATTCTTACGGTTTTTCCCAGGAGCGGTGCCCAAACTCCGGGAAAGGAAGCGACCTGTTCATTCTCCACGTGAAACGGCTGGGTATCAGAATGATCCGGTTCGTTTCGCGCTTCCGTTTCCGCAAGCGGCGGATCGGTGTCTGTGGCGGGCATCTCCAGGCTCGAACGCCGGATCCATCCCCGGGAAAGTCCGGAAATACGGACGTGCACCCAGTTTGAGTTCGCATCCAGAATTTCAAACTCATCTTCGGCCGCTGCCAGGAACAGCACTCTGGCGTCTTCAATCGGGTTTGCCAGAACGGGCGTGTTCGTTTTCTTCACAGCCACTAAGTTCGCGGGATGGGCCTGGTTGCGGAGGATCTCCTCGAGGCCTTTCACTTCTTTTGCCTGCTCCTCGGCGCGTCGATCAATCACTGCCTTTCGAGTGGCCAACGAAGACGTGTGATCCAGGCTCAGCGGGTTTCCCAAGTTGAATGGCGAACCGGCCGGCACTTTGGGCCCCACACCGGCGGCGGCACTCGGCGGCGCGGCGATAGGTGCTCCCTTCGAATTGGAATGGTTCCTGGATGCGGACGGTGGAAAGTTCGACCGCGGCGTGGCGCCCGCGGGCGATCCTTGGTCGCCCAGCGCTTCCTGCAAGCGGTCCAGGAAATCGGCCTCCAGACGGCCGTTAGAGGGAAGAACCTGGTACCCTGACTTTCCTGAAAGCGGGTCCGTGTACCAGGCGGTGATGGTTGCGTTGACTCGCACTATCGATCCTCCGGACGGGGTAGAACTCACCTGAGCGGTGCACTGATAGTAGCCGCGGTGGAAGCGATCCAAAGGCCGATCGCCGGAAACGGCGAAGCCCTCCAGGGCCGGGAGATGGCCAGCGCTTGACGCTTGCATCTCCTTGATCCGCTTCTCGACCATCGCCTTGGATTGGGAAAACGCCCGCTGATAGGGAACGATCTGGGCGCTGCCAACTCGGACAGACGTGACCGAGATGATCGCAATGGCCCAGAGGACGGCAGACCGTACTCTCAGGTTGAAATTGGCGGCGGAAGTGACGGGCTTCACGGGAGCGGCTCCAATTGTCCGTGGTTAATCCAACCATGTTGTCCATCGGTGGTTTCCACGCCGTACCAGTATGGAGTCACGATCAGGATTACGACTTCCGCGCCGGCCTCCAGAGATTTCACATTGGTTGCGCTGCGGAAGGGGGCGGATTTGAGTTGTCCCCCAGGGGCCCTGACCACACGCTCCGCCTGGTGGCGCAAGGAATCGAGACGCTGGTCCAGGGTTTGAGCCGACATTTGCGCCCCGGCCAGCGCGGACGTTTCCTCCTGCACACGCTTGCGTTCCAACTCCTGCCCTGCCAGTTTTTCCAGACGCTGTTTCTCGCGCTCCTCGCTTTGCTTCTTTTCCGCTTCCACCGCGTCAATCTGATTTTGGATCTCCTGACACTCGGCGTTTTCCACGCTCCCGTCGGAGGGATGCACCGTGCGGCGGAAGTCCTCTACGAAGACCGCATCGATGCGCAAGATGGACTTGGATGCGTCCTTGCTCTGCACTACATAGCGCACGGCCACCGTTCCTTCGTCATTGCTGTCCTTGAAATTCACGGGAGCCAGCACGCCAGTGCGCACTTTGTAATAAACCTTTCCCGGCTCTTTCCACGGGGGAAATAATGGTGAGGAAGTGGCGGCGCTGGCGTTCTCGATGTACTTGTCCTTGTTGAATTCCTTGCTGCCCTGGATGATCCCGTTATTCACGATCGCCTCTACAGCCTTTACAACTTCACTTTCGGGGGATGCTATCTCGGTGGAAAACCCTAAGCCGTAGTCTTCGGATGCGATTTTCCTTTTGTGCCCGCGGCCGTGAAGGGCAGGAGCGGCCCATAGCAGAAAGACGATGACAAACACAGTGATCACGAACGGATTGCGCTGGGGGGGGCGAGCAAAAAACAAGTGGCACAACGCCTTCCATTCAGCAATTTGGCGCATCGGCCCTTGGCTGCGAGATCCCGGTGCTGCAACGACTCCCATCTCCTGTTCCATACTCTCGATCGAGTGAGGCTGTCAACTGCCCGGGCTGGTGGTTGAATAGCTGGCTTGAAGGAAGTGCTCACGGCAGTTCTGGATGAAATCCTGTCCGACTTCCGATTCCTCGATGGGGCACGCACAACAACCCATTTAGTGACAAATCTTTTACAACTTGTCTGCAAGATGGGTGGTACCCTGACAAATCATTTGACGAATTGATCGCTCTGGCGCCATGAAGTCGTCCAAGCAGAACTCACACAGACAGGCGGTTTCCGCAGTCAACCTTAACGGGCAAAAACCCCGATCAAGGCGGACCCGCGACCGCGCCGGTAAAAAGCAGGCGCTCATCCTCGCCGCCTTGAAATTATTTGCCAGCAAGGGCTACGACGCGACCACAACTCGTGAAATCGCGGCTTCCGCGGGCTGTGCGGAAGGGCTGATTCACCGTTATTTCAATGGCAAAGCGGGCCTGCTTCCTGCCCTCATGGAGTACCGTGTCTCGCAGGAAGTAGCCGACTTGGCGCATCATATCCCTCCCGCCCCCACTTTCGAAGACGAGTATCTACAGCTTGTCAACTGGGCGGTTAAGCACATGTGGGAGGACCGTGAGTTTCTGAGGGTGGCCATTCCCCGGGCACTGTTAGATCCCGGCTTCGGGCAAGTGTTGCGCCAAGTCGGTCCGCTCCAGAGGGCGCGCGCCATCGGCGCACGGCTCAAGAAATTCAGGGAGAGCCAAGCCCTGGCCGAAGAGGAGTTTGATGCGCTGGTCCAGTCGGTGAGCGTGATCGGATTCATGTTCGGCTTTATGCGCCCCGCTGTGCTGCGACAGGACCGGAAAGCCTCCACCAGGATGGCTTTTGTGATCGCCAAACGTTTGGTCCGAAACATACCCTCCGTAGACCCGGTGCATCCAACGGCGCGCCAAGCGGCGCTGTTACTCAGTTAGACCTGCTCAACCGGAACTGACACGCGTACAGTATTCACTGTACTCTCGCCTGCGACATTTTTCTTGACGGTCTTCTTACCCCCATGATATTACCTTCCGTCAATTATGTAAGTGCGCCTGCACGCACTTGCACAACTGTTTGTGAAATGTCGAATCGTCGGTCGGGAACCCACGTTCAAAGTGGGGTAAAAGGGGCAGTAGCTTTCGGCTCGTTGTAACTGGATCCAGTTATTCCAGTTTGGCGTTGCACCAGGAGGACTCGATGACCTCTGCCCGGAAACGTTTCGCCAGCGGTGTGCTGCTGGCGTCCCTCTTTCTTCTCTTTGCCGCCAGGGATGCGAACGCCCTGCCCGCCTTCGCGCGAAAATACGGCTTGCGCTGTTCCGCCTGCCATGAGGCCTGGCCGATGCTCAACTACTTCGGCCAGAAGTTCAAGGACAACGGCTATCAGCTGATGAATGATCGGGATGCCCCGATCTGGCAGAACAACGGCTACTGGCCAGTGACCATACGAATCACGCCAAGTTGGCACCGCGAGAGTACTGACAAGGTGGCCGTGGACCAGGCCGCGAGCGGGCAGCAGCGGGTCACCTCCCACGGTTTTGATGTTGGCGGTCTCGATCTCCTTTCTGGCGGCACGCTCGACAAGAATCTTTCCTTCCTGTTCGTGCTGTCGTCAGATGAGAACGCTGCCTTCCACTTTGAATCGGTCAATGCGCGATTCGATAACCTGTTTGGCAGCCCCTGGCTCAACCTCAAAGTGGGAAAATTTGAACTGGACAACATCGTCTCTGAGAAACGTGGGCTGACGCTCAGTTCGAGTGGCGGCGGTTTCCAGCTCTACCACTTCGTTCCGCTCGGAGACAACAACTTCGTGGGGCAGATAGGCGACAACCAGTTCGGGTTGGAGTGGCTGGGGCACTCAGCCAATGACCGCACCCGTATCTCGGCCGCCCTCATCAACTCCAGCGACGGCAATGTGGACTTGCCGGGAAGCAACTCCTACACCGGATTTTTTGCTGGGAGTCAGGCCTTCGAACTGGGCAAACTTGGGACCCAGCGTGTGGGCTTCTATGCTATGGTCGGACAGGCGCCGACCAATACGCTGACCTCGGGAGGACCAGATTTTCCGATCGCGGGCGGCGGGTTCGGTAACAAAAACTTCAGTCGAGAAGGTTTCAACGGAATTTTCTATCTGGGTAAACTGGATTTCCAGGTAGTAACGCAGCACGGTTCCGACGACGCCTACTTCGCTACCAGCACTGCCGCCCCCGGGGCTCTCCCGGCCGGCGCCCGGTCCGCGGTTTGGAACGGCGCGTTCGTCGAGACCCACTACGTGTACAGCCCACAGCTCATTTTCATTCAGCGGTCGGAGTGGCTGCGAATGTCGCAGCAGGCGATTCCGGGCACGCCCTCCAATCTAGGGGATATCGACAATTATGTGTTCGGGTACAGGTACATGCCCATTATGAACAGCCGCGCTGGATTCGCCATTCATAACGAGTACTCCTGGATCCGTCAACGCGGAGGTGCGCCGGACGGCACTGACCTAACCAGCAACAGTCTGTTCCTGGGATTCGACTTCGACTTCTAGAAGAGGGAACGTTCGATGCGAAGAATGATGCTTAACGGTTCGCTCGTTTTGACGGCGGTGGTGACGGTGGCTCTGTGCAGCTTCTCCTGGGCGCAGGCGACGAAGGCGGAAGAGGATCGACGGCTGGGGATGGAAAGCCACATCGGCAAGCTGACCGGCCATGCCGCGGCAGCCCAAGGCACGTACCGCAGGTACTGCGTGGGCTGTCACGGCGTGTTAGGGGATGGAGAGGGAGAAAACGCGCAATGGCTTGATCCCAAGCCACGCAACTTCACCTTGGGAATATTCAAGTGCCGCTCGACCACAACTGGGACCCTGCCGCTCGACTCGGATCTTTTCGACACCATCGGACGGGGTCTGGACAGCTCGAACATGCCGTCCTGGAACCCGCTTTCCTCACAAGAGCGAGCCGATCTGGCGGCGTATGTAAAACATTTTTCCGCGCGCTGGGTGACAGAAAAGCCGGGAACGCCGATTGAAATTCCGAAGAAACCGGAGGTTACCGCTGAACGCCTCAAGGCGGGACAGGAAGTGTTTCAGCGAGTGGAATGCTGGAAGTGCCACGGGCCCACAGGGATGGGGAATGGACCGTCCGCAGCCACGCTCACCGACGACCAGAACCGGCCTATTCTGCCTTACAACTTTCATGACGGAAACCGCTTCAAGTGCGGCACCACCGACGAAGACCTGTACCGCATCTTCATGACCGGGCTGGATGGAACGCCCATGCCCTCATGGTCGGACAATATCAAGCCCGATGAAGCCTGGGACTTGGTGTTCTACCTGCGTACCCTGCAGCCCATGAAGAGCAAAGCGAAAGAGATCGCCCGGCAGATCGGTTTGAAGCCGGGTGCTCCAAGTGCCGCTCCAGCGTCGGCTCCGCAGCAATGAAACCGCGCCTGAGTGAAAGAATGGTGAAGGATCTGGAAGAAAGGGAAAACGAATGAAAGCCCGTTACAAAGTAGCAGGCATGATCTCGATGTTGCTGGTGCTCGCGATGGGTCTTTTGTGGTCCACCCGGAGTGTGAGCGCGGCGGCCGAGGGCAAGATCACAGGAACGGTCAAGCTGGATGGCGCGGCCCCGCACATGAAGGGCATTGACATGTCGAAAGACCCGTTTTGCGTCAAGCAGCACGAGAACAGCCCCGCCCACCTGGAGAATGTGGTGGTAGGGCCGGGCGGAGGTCTGCAGAACGTTGTGCTTTACATCTCCCAGGGTCTGAGTGGCGCTGAGGCCACCCAGGTAGCCTCGCAGGAGCCGGTGTTCGATCAGAAGAATTGCATGTACACGCCCCACGTGCTGGCGATGAACGTTAATCAGAAATTCAAGGTGATGACCAGCGATCAGACCACTCACAACATTCACCCGCTTCCGAACGCTCTCGCCGGCAATATCCCGTGGAACAAATCGCAGCCACCGGGGGCCCCGCCGATTGAGGCGAGTTGGAAGACGGAAGAGGTCGCGATCTCGGTGAAGTGCAATATTCATCCCTGGATGCACGGGTATTTTGTGGTAGTAAAGGGGCCCTACGCAACCACTGACGAAAAGGGCTCGTACACCATCGAGAATGTGCCGCCGGGAAACTACACCGTCACTGCCTGGCAGGAAGAATATGGAACTCAGACGGCTAAGGTTACGGTGGCTGCGGGCAAGCCCGGAACCGCCGACTTCGCGTTCAAGGCCAAATGAGGAATCTGGGGTAAGAATCAATCCGAGCTGCTATCCCCCGTTTCTGACTCCGAAGGAAGATGAGGACCGGAGATGTCAGTGTGGAACCTTGGTCAATGGGGCAGGAGGACTCATGGAAACCGCGATCGGGGTATTCTCTTCGCGAGATAGCGCGGAGGACAGCGTAAAGGAGTTGTTACAGCGGGGCGTCCCGGAGTCGTCGCTTGTATTCCTGACGCGTTCCGAAAGCGAAGCCAAAACGGTTGGCAAACAATTGGGCGCATTCGCGGGAGGTTTTGCTGGTGGTGCGGCGGGGATGACAGCCGGGGTGGCCGCAGCGACCCTTCTCCTGCCTGGGATCGGAGCAGTTTTTGCTCTGGGCTTTGGCGCAGCCGCGCTGCTCGGACTCGCCGGCGCCGGAGCCGGCGCCACAACGGGAGCGGCCATTGCGCATCAGTCCGGAGCTCCTCAGCCCACTCCTGATGCGAAGAGCTCTGAAGATGCCTCCTTCTTCCGCGAGGTCCTCAAAGAGGGGCGTTCGCTGGTGGTGGTTCGAACAGAATCGCAAGATATCGCGACTACTGCGTGTGCGGTCCTCGACCGGTTGGCTCTGGGCATGCAGGGATCGACTCCGGTCAAGATGAAGACGGTCACCCGTCAAGTGGGACGGGTTGTGGTCCTCGACGTTAGCGGAAGGATTACTCTGGGCGAAGGCAACGTGATGCTCCGTGAGATCGTTAGCGATCTGGCAGAGAAGGGGAACACCAATATCGTACTGAATCTGGGCGAAGTGGTGTACGTCGACAGCTCAGGCGTCGGCGAGTTGGTTAAAGCCCACGCTACGATTCGGAATAAGGGTGGGGTCCTGAAGTTGGCCAACCTGAACAAGAGGGTGCACGACTTGCTTCAGATGACGCGGCTGTCCAGTGTGTTCGACATTGAGAAGGACGAAGCTAGCGCTCTCAAATCTTTCGGGGTTAATGCCTCAGAGGGTGTGGCCTGAGATTCTCACTTTGTGCTTTGACACCTCGGGCCCTTCTCGCGAGGCTCTCCTCTAGAACGAGCAGCCTCAGATTCGAAAGTGAACATAGTTTCATGAAGAGTTCAGCTAACGTTCAGGCGGTTCAGCTAGCATGACGCTTGCCGCTACTCAAAGTGGAGTACGTCTCTTGGATTGGCTTGTGAGCCAGCGAATACGGCCGGACTTGGAAGCCGGCTAGAAGCGAGACCTCATGGCTAAGTTCTTCGCAGTAACCATTATCGTGATTGCGATCGCTTCCGCGATTCCCATCCTGCGGCACACGTGGCCGGAACCACCGGACATTTCGGTTCACGGACACCTCATCGATGAGCAGATGTCGGAGACCATGGCGGAGGCGGGAATCTCGTTTCTGGCGGCACAATTCATTCTGGCGATTTTTATCTGGAAGTTTTCCAACCGGCCAAAGGACGCGAAAATCAGCAAATTTCCGGGCGGAGCCCGGGGATTGGTCATTGCAGCCTTTCTTTTAGTGGGCACCGAAGTTCTGGCCCTGGGAATTTTCGGAACCAGGGCGTGGGCGAGTGTTTATTTCACGCCCCCATCCGCCGACGCCATGCCGGTCCAGGTGCAGGCGGGGCAATTTGCGTTTTACTTCCGCTATCCCGGGCCGGATGGGAAATTCGGTCCGCTCCACGCCTCGCTTATAAACGAGTCGAACGCAAATTTTTTTGGCCTGGATCAAACCAATGACCAGGATTCCAAGGATGACATCGTGACCGCTGAAATGGCGATTCCGGTGAATCGCGAGATCCACCTGCTTATGCATGCAAAAGACGTCGGCCATTCGTTCTATGTGCCGGAGTTGCGGGTGCAGCAGGACTTTGTCCCCGGCCTGGACCTCTCTATTCATTTCACCGCCACCAAGATCGGGAGATACGAAATCGTCTGTACGCAGCTTTGCGGCCTGGGGCACTACAACATGAAGGCCTATCTCTCCGTTCTTTCGCAGGTTGACTTTGATGACTGGCTGAAAAAGCAAGCGGCACTGCAGTAGCCGGTCCGCCTCGAGGTGGTGAGGACGGGGCAAAGCTGGTTTGAGGAGAAATCCATGCACGATGTGTCGGCACATGCGGCCCAACACCATACCCCCCCGCAGGGCTTCATTCGGAAACACGTCTTCAGCCTCGACCACAAGGTGATCGGCAAGCAGTATTACGCTCTGGCCCTGGTGGCGGTGTTTGTGGGGATGGTGCTCTCCTGGATCATGCGATTGCACCTGGGCTGGACAAACCTCGCCATTCCCGGCCTGCATTTACTTTCCAAGACCGGAGCCCCCGGCGACCTCATGACGCCGGAGTACTACCTGCAACTGATGACCATGCACGGCACCATCATGGTTTTCTTCGTGCTCACCACGGCGCCATTCGCGGCGTTTGGCAATTTCTTCTTGCCCATCCAGGTCGGCGCCGAGGACATGCCATTCCCCCGTTTCAACATGATGTCGTTCTGGGTCACCTTCGTGGCCTTTCTGGTCCTGATCTCGTCGTTTTTCGTGGGTGATGGACCGACCCTCGGGGGATGGACACAGTACGCACCGTTAAATGCAGTGGGCGCGGTAGGAGGTCCCGGGGAAGGCCTCGGCGTAGTTCTGTGGGCAGCTTCGATCGCCATCTTCTGCGTAGGCCAGTTATTGGGTTCGTTGAACTTCATCACAACGACTCTCGATTTGCGGGTGAAGGGCATGAGCCTGATGCGCTTGCCGCTCACCGCGTGGGCCTGGTTCATCACGTCTTGCATGGGGCTCACGGCGTTTGCGGTGTTAATGCCGGCGTGCATTCTGGTGATTCTGGATCACGTCGCCGGCACCAGCTTCTTCGTGCCATCGAATCTGGTCATCAATGATCAGCTCCAGCCGCACTCCGGCGGATCCACGCTCCTCTGGCAGCACCTGTTCTGGTTCTTCGGACATCCCGAGGTGTACATCGCGATCGTGCCCGGGATGGGCATCGTTTCTCATGTTCTGATCACCAATATGCGCCGGCCGTTGCTCAGTCACCGAGTCATGATCGGCTGCATGGCGGCGATTGCCATTCTCAGCTACATGGTTTACGGACACCATATGTTTGTCAGTGGAATGAACCCGTTCTCCTCGCTGGCATTCTCCTTCCCCACGCTCATTATCACGATCCCCGCGACTATTATCGTGTTGTTGTGGATCGGCAGCCTGTATGGTTCCAGGTTGCGCATCAACACGGCTTCGCTATTTGCGCTTGGTTTTATTTCGATGTTTGTCGCCGGCGGCGTAAGCGGCTTTTTCCTGGCGCAGCCTTCGATTGACATCATGCTGCACGCCACCTACTTTGTGGTGGGCCACTTCCACATGGTGATGGCAGTGGCGGCCATCTTCGGCATCTTCGCCGCAACCTACTTCTGGTTCCCGAAGATGACCGGGCGCATGATGAACGAGACTTTGGGAAAGGTTCACTTCTGGCTGAGCTTCGTGGGCACGTACTGCATCTTCATGCCTTTCCATTATCTGGGAATTGCAGCGAATGTACGCCGCTACCAGGCGTTTGTAGATGAGTATCTGCAGCCGCTCATCCCGGTGCACAGGTTTATTACGGTTGCCGCCATCGTGACCGGTGTGGCCCAGTTCATCTTTCTGTACAACCTGATACACAGCCGGTTTTGGGGCAAACCGGCTCCAGACAATCCGTGGGAAGCGACGTCGCTGGAGTGGAGCACCCCCACACCGCCGCCATTCGATAATTTTGGCGGGAAGCAACCCGTGGTTTACCACGATCCCTACCAGTATGGGGTGCAGAGTTCGACCGGCGACTACGTGATGCAGGCCTCGCCTGAGCAGGTTGCGACCGAGCACGAAGAGAAGTAAACACTCGAAAGATTTGGAAGTTTAACGGGAGAGTCTGGACACCATGGCCACCACGGTCCACGAACCACCGAAGATCGAGCCGCGCCGTCAACCGGACAACGGGAACGGTGGCTGGCGAAATCTTGCTCCTGCGGATGGAGACGGGCGAGTGGTGCAGGACTACTCTCCGCCGCCGGCGAGTACGGGCATCTGGGTCGTGGTGTATGCCATCACCATGACATTTGCGGCGCTAACCAGCGCCTTGATTGTGCGCAAAGGCTCGTCGCTGGACTGGCAGAGCTTTACCTTGCCTTCCATCCTCTACCTCAATACGGCGCTGATTGTGTGCAGCAGCGTCACTCTCGAGATCGCACGGCGTCGCGTCGCCACTCTCATGGGAGGGGTTGCGATCCCGGGCGAAAGTCCGGCACGCTGGCTCTACATAACTCTGGTCTTCGGCCTGCTCTTTGTGACCGGCCAATACGTGGCCTGGACCCGGCTCAGGGCCGAGGGGCTTTATCTGGCCACCAATCCAAGCAGTTCCTTCTTCTACCTGCTCACGGCTGCCCATGTGCTGCACGTACTCGGAGGGCTGATCGGATTGCTTTATGTAATCGGGAAGCTCAGGAAGTCCCAGCTGCGACGGAGCACGCTGGATGCGGCATCGCGCTACTGGCATTTCGTGGACATACTCTGGGTGTATTTGCTGTTGCTGCTTTGGATGAAACTCTAGCGCGATCACGAACAGGAGACGCTGTGAGTCAAGCCGATTTAACTATGCAAAGACACTCCGGAGGCATGCTGACAGATCGCCCGTTTGCCATCCCCACCAAAAAACTGGCGATGTGGCTCTTCATCATTGCTGACACGATGACTTTTTCGGCATGCCTGGTGGCCTACGGATTTCTGCGCAATGCCACCCCCGACTGGCCCAGACCCTTCCACAGCATTGTCAACGTGGCAGTGATGACCTTCATCCTTCTCACCAGCAGCCTGACCATGCTCCTCGGAGCCCAAACCGCGAAGCGAGGGGACAAAGCCGGAGCCTTCCGCTGGACCATGATCACCGCCCTGGCCGGAGTTATGTTCGCTGTGCTGCACATCCGAGAGTGGCTGGGGTTGATCGGCGAAGGTATGACGCTGTTCAAGAACCCGTGGGGCACGGGGCTATTCGGTGCGGCATTCTTCAGTGTCACGGGTTTGCATATCACGCACGTCATCGCGGGTGTGATCGCCCTGACAATCGTAGGCTTGCGCTACAAGGGCGGCCGTTACAATGCGGATGACATTGAAATCGTCGGACTGTACTGGCATTTCGTGGATCTGGTTTGGATGTTTGTCGTACCGTTCGTCTATCTAATGAATCTCGCCCACTAGATCGCAGCCGGGAGCAGAACACTATGCCAACAGCCGCAGAACTCAAGCGCGAGGGGATCGGGAAATACCTGGTTGTCTATCTCTGCATATTGGCCCTTGCCGGGTTGCAATTTGTCATTGCCTATCAAAATATCACGGCATCGCAAATGTTCCGGCGCATGTTTTCCGTGGCCCTGGTTGAGGCCGGAGTGGCCGTCTTGTTCTTCATGCATTTGTGGGCGGAAAAGCGTGGCTTTTTGTTGTTTGTGGTGATTTTTGCAGTCTTCGTTCTGTTGTCGATGCAGTTTGGGTGGACTGACAGTTTCCGGCTCATCCACTGTGGCGGATACTGTTCTTGAATGGTCGGCTGCATCCGGGAAAAAACTGGACCGCAAAGGCGCAAAGGAACTTTGAGAGTCATGAAGAAGAGAGCGCTGCCAACAAGGCCCACATTGATGGTTCTCGCCGCTGTGGTGCTTCTTGCCAGCCCGCTGCCGGCGCTGGCGCAGAGTTGCGCTCTTTGCTATACCCAGGCCGCTTCCGCGGGCAGCCGCATGATTGACGCTTTAAAGAGTGGAATTCTGGTCCTCATCGTTCCGCCGACTCTGATGTCGATTGGTATGGTTTTTGTTATGTATCGCAATCGGACCCGGTGCCGAGAGGCGGCGGGCACGGCGGACCCTGCCGCGACCTGGAACAAAACCGATCTATCGATTGCAACAACCGCTCCATGGCCTCCACACACGCGATAACTGATTCCGCGACAAGCACCATTGCTTCGAAGCTGCGGGACTACTACACCCTCACCAAGCCGGAAGTGAACCTGCTGATTCTGATGACCACATCGGCTGGCTACTATCT
>JAIQFF010000005.1 GCA_020073395.1 Terriglobia bacterium | reverse complement strand
AGTTCGTAGCGCGAGTGACTGGAAACGCCGTCGCCAGGAAATTCTCGAACTCTTCCAGGCCAACGTGTTTGGCCGGAGTCCGAAATCGAAACATGCAAGGTTCGAGGTTTTTGACACCGACAAGACTGCGCTCGGTGGGAGAGCCGTTCGCAAACAAGTGACCATCTACTTTTCGGCAAAGAAGGATGGGCCGAAGGCAGACTTGCTCATCTACCTTCCGGCTGGCGCCAGCAAGCCGGTTCCAATGTTCCTCACGATGAATTTCTGGGGAAACCAATCAGTCATCAACGATCCCGGCATCAGACTGCCGACCCTCTGGGACCCCAAGACTCACGTGCGGCAACAGGCGAGCGAAGATTCGCGAGGGCGGGACACCGAGTTTGACGTTGAGAAAATTCTGGCACGAGGATATGGCTTTGCCACCATCTGCTACCAGAACATCGAGCCCGACTTCAAGGGCGGGTTTGTAGGTGGCATCCGTCCTCTGTTCTTCACGCGCGGACAGAGCGAACCCGCGCGCGAAGACTGGGGAGCGATCGGGGCTTGGTCCTACGGTTTAAGCCGCGCTATGGATTATCTGGTGAAGGACAAAGATGTTGACTCGCAGCGCGTAGCGATCATGGGCCACTCGCGCTTGGGAAAGACTGCTCTCTGGGCGGGCGCGATGGATACCCGTTTCGCCATGGTGATCTCCAGTTGTTCCGGCGAAGGAGGGGCGTCACTCTACCGCCGCAACTATGGAGAAACCATCGCCAACCTGGTGGGTGCGTTCCCTTACTGGTTCAGCACCAGCCTTCAGGAATTTGCCGATCACACCGATCGTCTACCGGTCGACGCCCACGAGTTGATCGCTCTGATTGCGCCACGTCCCGTGTATATCACCGGTGGTGAGGATGATCGCTGGGCTGATCCCAAAGGTGAATTCCTTGCATGTGTGGCCGCTGGTCCGGTCTTTCGATTGCAGGGGGCCCAGGACCTTGGAACGGATGAAATGCCGGCGCTCAACCAGCCGATCATGCACACCCTGGCCTTTCACGTGCACACCGGCAAACACGCAGTCACGGCTTTCGACTGGGACCAGTTCCTAACCTTCGCCGATATGCACTTGAGACGATGACGGCGTCAGCGGTCACCTCTGCATCGCCCGTCACACGTCAGGAGGGCGTTTCCGAGTGTCGCTCTACTCTTCGCGACTTGGTGGTGACCCCCATCCCAGACAGGTTCATGGCTTCGGAGGTTGAAATTCCGGCACGCTGAATTGCCATAGCAGAAAACTCCAGGAGTCGGCCAGGCGTTGCCTGTATCCGTCTCTCCCGCTGCCGCCCCCATGACCACCACCATAGTCAACCCGCAGCAGCACAGGCTTGCCGCTCGATGTCGCCGCTTGCAGACGCGCGGTCATCTTCGCTGGTTCCCACGGATCGACCAGCGGATCGTTGATGCCAGTGGTGAGCAGCACGGCCGGGTAGGCCGTTTGGTCTTTCACGTGATGAAAGGAACTCATGGCGTAAAGCGCTTTGAAGCCCTGCTCGGTCTTTATGCTGCCTAACTCCGGGAGGTTGGTCTCACCGTTGGCCGTGGTCTCGTATCGCAACGTATCCAAAAGCCCGACATTAATGATGGCAGCACCAAAAAGGTCGGGCCGGTCGGTGATGGCGCGACCGATCAGGATTCCGCCGGCGCTTCCGCCTTGGCCAGCCAATCGTGACTGAGAGGTGTATCCTTTGCTGATCAGGTAATCGGCGCATGCGATGAAATCGCGCCAGGTGTTCGGTTTCGTGGGTCCTTTGCCCGCCAAGTGCCACTCCTCCCCATACTCCCCGCCGCCACGCACATGGCAGATCGCCCGCACGCCGCCCCTTTCGTACCAGGCCAGCGTCATGGGATCGAAGTTGGGATTCATCAGAACTCCGTACCCGCCGTAGCCACTGAGCAGCGTGGGATGCGAGCCGTCCAGCTTCATCTCCTTTGGATAAATGATCGAGAGCGGCACTAATGTGCCGTCATGGCTCGGGACCTTGACCTCCACTGACTCAACATTGTCGGGGTTATCGTATGCGCCGCTGGGCTGGAGCCTGGTATCGCTCACCACCTTTGTCTGTGGATCGTAAGCAAGAATCTTGCCTGCCTTGATCCAGGAAGTGACATACAGAAGAGCCCCGGACACGCGGGGATCGGTGATTGCAGAGGCAGTGCCCTCGAAAGGCAGGGCCACTCGTTCAACTCTAGGACTGGGACCGTACGGCACACGCAGCACTCGGGTAACGCCGCCATCGAGCAGTTCAACGTACAGGGCGTCCTGGGCGCTGGAAATATTAGTGAGTACCCCTTCGCCCGGCGGAACAATCACTTCTGCGGAAGACAGAGCGGGCTTCCTGGCATCGATGCGAACAATCTTGTAGCGTGGGGCATCTTTGTAGGTCAGCAGGTAAAGGTCATCGTCATGCATCGCGATTTTGGTGACCCCATCGGAAAAATCTGCCACTTTGCGCCACATCGAAATCGACTTGCCAATCGAGTCCACAGACGCGATGTAGAACGCGCTGTTCGGTGTGACGCTTCCGTTGAGCAGGCCCAGCGCGTATCGCGAGCGTGGCGCGGTCTGGACGCTCGCTATTAGACTGGGGTCAACATCAATGGCCGGCACCACGCCGTGGCCGAACACCGCCGGGTCTTTTTCGAAATCTGTTCCCAGCACGTGCAGATACGCCCGAAACTTTTGTCTTACTTCTGCCGCGGGTGCACCTGGGGGCAACTGCTGGAGACGGCCATAGACAAAGGAACGATTGTCGGGTAGCCAGTATGGGTACCACTCCTCAGCCCCGACACCGCGAGTGATCACATCCCCGGTCTCGCGTCCCGTCGCTATTTCGATCACATGTATTTCGCCGTTGGTTTCCGATCCGCCAGGAATCACGCCTACGGCGAGATATTTGGCATCATCCGAGATCGCGTAGCGACTGATCTCGGTCTTTCCCTTGCCCTGGTTCGAGGGGGCGAGGGTGATCTTGGCGGGATCGACCAGCAGCTTGTCATCTCCGTTGAGCCCGTGGCGCACATAAAGCTTTGCGACATCCTCCCCAGGAAGCTGCTTGCGAACGAGATAGAGATCGCCAGGCAGTCGCGTGGCTTCGACTTGGGGAACTGACTGGTCGACTTCACGGATGCGAGCAAGAAGTTTCTCTCGCCCGGGAATCTTCGCCAACACGGAGCGCGTGTAGTCGTTCTGCGCCTTGATCCAGGCCTGCACTTCCGGGTCCTGGAGATTCTCCATGTAACGGTACGGGTCCACGATCTTTGTCCCGAAGTAGATGTCCGTCACCGGTCTGGGGTGCGCCGCTGGAGGTAAGGACATGGCCGGGCCAGCGGATTGAGACCTGAGAGGTAGCGTCAGGGCTGCGGAGAGCACAACGATGCAGGCGAAGCCAGACCTAGCGGATGGCATTGCTCTCATTAGTCACCTCTCGCGGAGGTTTGCCGGATCGTACGCCGCGCTCAACCGGAAATCAACGCGGGCGTAGTCTGCCACGCGAGATCAACGCTGCTCTTCTCGAATCGAATATGGTCACGATTGATGTGCCGATCATAGCTCGCGAATCCTGCCGGACCATTGGCGGATGATCCACGCCTGATCCAGCATTGTGTGGGCTGGCGGGCGCGCGGCCATGCATGCGGAGCGTCCCGAAGCCGGGGCGCCCGGCAGGCGGCTACATGACGCCTAGCGCCGGAGTTCTCAAACGCCAGCCATGCAGCCTAAGCAGCCGCGGATGATGGGGCTACGGCACCCACCGCTTGTGGCTTGGCGCGCTTGATCACCAGCCACAGCATGAGCGCTACCTCCCCGAAGAAGGCAGGCTTGGAAATGGTAAATACCTTGCTCTGATATTGTGGCCACAGCACGCCGGCAAGGCCCAAAGCAGCAATGTAGGCGGAGGCGCCGAGCGCCAGTCACACGCCCAGAAACCGCGGGAGGAAGCGCGATCTGTACACCAGCACGGCTAACGGGAGGAGCCTGGCCATGCTGTTTCTCAAGCTGCGAGACCATCAAACCGCCGCCGAGATGTTTTGGGGAATATGGCCGTTTGCGCGGATGAACCTCTGCCACGAGGTCTGGGCCGGATTCCAGTCGTATGACGGGCAAGCCGAAAGTTCCTTCCAAGGGTACAGCGGTTGCCCGCGCACAGTTGCAAAGTCTCCCTGTTCGCGGCGACAATCCGGTATGAGCCCTGACGAATCACGCGACACCCCGGTCGCCGGGGCGGGGAATCCGTTTCGGCCCGGCGCGATGGTGCTCTTGACCCTGGGGAATCCTCGCGAGAAGTTCTGGGGTGCGATCCTTGCCCTGACCGCCCAGGGACTCAGCCTCGCAGGCATCGAACTGGGTTCGTTCGAAGACCTGGTCTCCATGATTAAAGCAGGCGATCCCGCCTCTTCCGGTGCGGTCTTCTTTCCGATGCATCGCATCGAGCGGGTGGAGCTTGATTCCCCGGATGGCAACATTCCTTCCCTTTCTCAGCGTTTCACTGCGAAGACGGGTCTGGACCCGGCTTCGGTGCTCACCGCCAATCTGGCCGTCGGGTTCCATTCGGGCGGAGATCAGAAATGAAGTTGTCCCAACTGCTCACTGCGCCCAACCAGCTCACCCTGCTGCGCATGATGTTCGTGCCATTTATCGTGATCAACCTGGTTGCCGGCCACTACCGGTGGGCGCTCGTGTTGTTTGTTCTGGCCGGCTTCAGCGACGGCCTTGATGGATTGCTGGCCCGGACGCTCAAGCAGCAGACTGTCCTCGGCCAGTATCTCGATCCCATCGCGGACAAGCTTCTGCTCAGCACCATGTTCATGGTGCTGGCCATCCTGCACAAGATTGCGTGGAAGTACACCGTGCTGGTCTTCAGCCGCGATATCTCGATTCTATGTGCCAGCGCCGTGCTTTACGCCATCGCCGGGCTGCGCGATTTCCGTCCCAGCATCTTTGGCAAGGCCAACACCTTCGCCCAGGTGGCTGCGATTTTCTTTGTGATGCTGTTTCAGATCAAGCATACCCGCTGGATCTGGCTTACTCAGACCACATTCCTGCACGCCACCGTCGCTTTCACCGTGGTCTCGGCCCTGCACTATGTGTTTCTGGTGGGCCAACGCCTGCACGCAGCGAATCACGCCCCTGCCGAGGTCACTAAATCGGCACGAGGCTCGATTTGACCCCCTTTCCCGTGTCCCCCTAGAATTAACGGTTCTGTCCGCAAACTTCTCCCCTCATGGCGCTGCGCCTGTACAACACGCTGTCCGGCAAGATCGAAGAATTCCATCCGCTGCAAAATAACGAGGTGCGGATGTATGCCTGCGGGCCTACGGTGTACGACTACGGTCACATCGGCAACTTCCGGACCTTTGTCGCGGTCGACATTCTGCGCCGTTTCTTGCTGCAGACCGGGTTCCGGGTGCGCCACGTCATGAATATTACCGACGTGGACGACAAAATCATCCGCAACTCCGCTCAGGCGGGCTTAAGCGTCAAGGCATACACCGCGAAGTATGAGAAGGCCTTTCTCGAAGACAGTTCCACCCTGAATATCGAGCAGCCGCTTCTGGCCCGGGCCACCGACCATATCGAAGAGATGGCGCGCTTCGTTGCAGAACTGGAGAAGAAGGGCTTCGCTTACCGCACTGAGGACGGGTCCTATTACTTTCGCATCGCCAAGTTCCCCAGCTACGGCAAGCTCTCCAAAAAGGATTTCGCAGGGATGGAAGACGGCGCGCGCGTGGATGTGGACGAGTACGAAAAAGATAATGCCCGCGATTTCGCCCTCTGGAAGGCGCCCAAACCAGGGGAGGCATTTTGGGAAAGTCCGATCGGACCCGGGCGACCTGGCTGGCATATCGAGTGTTCCGCCATGTCCATGCATGAACTGGGGGAGACGTTCGACCTGCACGCCGGCGGCGAGGACCTTATTTTCCCGCATCATGAAAACGAAATCGCGCAGTCCGAGGCCCTGACCGGGAAGCCTTTTGTGCACTTCTGGTTCCACGCCCGCTTTCTGCTGGTTGAAGGCGAGAAAATGTCCAAGAGCGCGGGCAATTTCTTTACGCTGCGTGACCTGGCGCTCCGGGGATACAAACCCTCTGCGATCCGTTTGTTGTTGGCGTCCGTGCCTTATCGCCACCAGCTAAACTTCACCTTCGACGGACTGAAGCAAATGGCCAGCAACGTGGAGAAGTTGCGGAACTTCCAGTTACGCCTGAAGACCGGCCAATTCCCCTCCGGTTCCGCCGATTCCAAACTGGCAAGCGAGACCGTGGAACGGATGACGTCAGCATTAAATGACGACCTGAACACCGCCCAGGCCCAGGCCGCCATCTTTGAGATGGTGCGCAAAGCCAACGTCGCGATCGACAACGGGCAGATGAAGAAAGATGATGTCGCACCGCTGCTCGCAGCGCTCGAAAAGTTTGACGAAATCTTTGCCGTCCTGCGGGATGACGATGCCCCCAAGATGAAAGCTATTCTGGAATGGGCAAAGGCCGAAGGGCGCGAGAAAGATGTCAGCCAGGAATTGCTTGAGTCCGTGGGAGTGCAAAGTCTGTCTGACGCCGATATCGAAGCAAAGATAGCCGCGATGGAAGCCGCTCGCCGGGCGCGTAATTTTCAGGCATCGGACGCCATCCGCGCCGAATTAACCTCTGCCGGGCTACTCGTCGAAATCACCAAGGATGGGGTTCGCTGGCGCCGGAAGTAGGGTCGTTACTACCTACGCAGCAGACTCTTCCTCCAGTCCGCCTTCCCCAGGTTGCGCCGTTGCCTCCTGCTTCCCAAGGGGATTGGAGCTATGGGCTCACCCTGCGCCGCAATCTGCGTCCACCCGCCACCCGCATCCAGTACCGAGATGTATCCTCCCGATGCTAGCTGCAGCGGCTGCAAGATTCGCCGCTTGAAATCGACACGATCGGCATGCGTGGGCTCAAACCATGAGGGCGTGATGAAATCAGAAACCAGCACGCCATCGATCTCGTATCCCAGCCGGTCAGCCTCGACTGCGTCACAGACTTCCAGAGCATAAATCTTCCCGTCCGAACCTTGCGCGCACCAGTTGATCCACGGGTCTGCGAGCATCTCGAGTAACTCGTGGCTCAGCGTGACCGTCCACGAGCCTCCACTCTGGAGATCAAGACCCGCAAATACTTTGCCCAGTGGTGTTCCAAGGCTGGTCAATTCGTGATAGCCAAGAGCACCGGCCTGGTCAGGATTGTCAGTCACGGAAATCTGCCACCACCCTTCGGAAAGAGGCTCCTCCCTGGGTAAGAACGTCAACTGGCAATCCGTTTCCCAATAGGCTCTGAAATCCACCGTGACCTGACGTTGCAACGCCGGAATCGCAGCCGCGACCTGCTTGTCGCTCAGGCAGGTAGATGCATTCGTGATTGCAACCACAGGTAGCGTCATAACGAAAACCTCGACTGCAACTGAGAACAGAGAACTAGCGACTGGTTTCTGGTTCTTGGTTTCTGGTTCTTGGTTTCTGGTTCTTGGTTTCTGGTTCTTGGTTTCTGGTTCTTGGTTTCTGGTTTCTGGTTTCCGTCTACCGCAATAGCCTCTGGCTGAGTGCGGCATCAAGGGCCGGATTGCCGCTGGGAGCGCATACCTGCTGGTTCCACTGCCGTTTCAGGTCTTTGGGATGAGGGATGACGGTGTCTAGCCGCGCCGTCTTCGCCGCTGCTGACGGTGCATGCGGAATCAGCGAGGCAAAGCTGCTGACGCTGGTAAGGATCAGGTTTACCGCGGCAGTGATTCGCGCAGAAAGCGCCGGGTCGCTGATGTGAGCAGCTTGCAGGAGCGCCGGCAGGTTCTGGTTTGTATCCTGAATCAGACTCTCGATCTTCTGCAAGGTGTCCGAGCTCGGATTCGTTTTGTAGGAGTTGTACAGCGACTGCAGAAGGGTCAGATCTTTGCTGGCTTCCGCTGAGATGTTCTGGATGGCCAGGGCCTCGGCGGAAGTCAACTGCTTTCCCGATTGCAGGGTTGCCACCAGCGCCGCGATGTTCAATGCCATTTGCGTCAGGACCGGCAAATCCGCCAGGGCAACGCTGATCCACTGGGCGCTGCACCCCGTGGCGATTAGTGAAATACTCAGAACAACGGCCAGCATGATTCTGCTCATCGAATTCAAAGTCATGAATGCTTCTCCTTGCTCAAGTTGCGGACGGTTTAGATTTGGCAAGAGCCGAGATGCGCTCGGCCGGACAGCCGTGGCGACTGTCCCCACGTGGTCGGTGGCGCCCCCAAAACAAAATCGCCATCGGCCGAAGCCGATGGCGATTGTCTTTACAACCCACCCTGGAGCTTTTTTGCTTACGCTGCTTTTTCGCTCGCTTGCGCGACCCGCAATATCGTGCTCTCGTCAAAGTGACGTCCCAGGATCTGCAAGCCGATGGGTAATTTCTCTTTGGTCTGGCCACAGGGCACGGAAATTCCCGGGATTCCTGCCAGGTCCGCGGTCACGGTGTAGATATCGGCGAGATACATAGCCAGCGGATCATCCACTTTCTCCCCCAGCTTGAAGGCCGCCGTGGGACTGACTGGCGCCACAATGGCATCCACTCTCTTGAACGCCTCTTCGAAGTCACGAGTCAGCAAGGTGCGCACTTTTTGCGCCTTCAGATAGTAGGCATCGTAGTAGCCCGCGCTCAGTGCGTATGTCCCAAGCATGATGCGGCGCTTTACTTCCGCACCAAAAGCCTGATCGCGGCTGCGCCGGTACATTTCCGAAAGTGTGTGCGCATCCTTCGCGCGATATCCATAACGCACGCCGTCAAAGCGGGCCAGGTTCGATGAAGCCTCTGCCGTGGCCACGATATAGTAAGTGGGGATGGCATACTTCGTGTGCGGCAGCGAAACTTCCACGATCTCGCAGCCTTGCTGGGCCAGTTTCTGAATCGCCGCTTCGATAGCGCTGCGAACTTCCTTGTCCAGACCTTCTCCCAGATACTCTTTGGCCACGCCGATCTTCAGTCCGCGCACCGGCTTTTCCAACTCGGCCACATAGTCGGGGACCGGAACGTCGGCGGATGTCGAATCCATGGGGTCGCGGCCGGCAATGGTTCGCAGCATGATGGCCGCGTCCTTCACGGTCTTTGTGAGGGGACCAATGTGATCGAGCGACGAGGCAAAAGCGATCAAGCCGTAGCGCGACACTCGTCCGTAGGTCGGCATTGTCCCAACTACGCCACAGAACGAGGCGGGCTGACGAATCGAACCGCCTGTGTCCGAGCCCAGCGTAGCCACCGCCATATCTGCAGCCACGGCCGCCGCCGATCCTCCGGAAGAGCCACCGGGAACACGGGTAAGATCACGCGGATTGTGCACCGGCTTCCAGGCCGAGTTCTCATTGGACGAACCCATGGCGAACTCGTCGCAGTTCAACTTGCCCAGGACCACGGCACCCGCCGCTTCGAGCCGGGCCACCGCGGTGCAATCGTATGGCGGAACATAGTTGCCCAGAATCTTTGAACCAGCCGTCGTTCGAATGCCTTTGGTGACCATCACATCTTTGATTGCGACCGGCACACCGCCCAGCGGCGGCAGCTTCTCGCCTCTTCCCGCCAGCGCGTCCATCTCAGCCGCTTTGGCCATCGCGCGCTCTTTCGACAGAGTCAGGAATGCGCCAATCTTCGGATCGTCGCTCTCGATCTTGGCGTAAAACGACTCCGCCAGCGCGGCAGCACTGGTCTTGCGCTCCTGCACAGCGGAGCGGGCGGCATCAATGGTGAGCAAGTCTAGATTCACGGGGGCAGTCGCGGTCCTGAGTCGTTGGTCTCTTGGATCCTTGGTCATTGGTCGTTAGCCACAGACCAACGACTAAGGGCCAGCAACCGTTTTCCAGCTACCTTTCAATCACCTTGGGCACCTTGAAGAATGTGCCGTCGGGGTCCGGAGCATTTGCGAGCGCCACATCGTGCGGCAATGACTTGCGCAAGCCTTCGTGGACATCTTCGCGGCTGGCGTATGCAAACCGTTCACTTCCCTGCTTCGACTGATCCACACCATAGCGATCCGAAACTTGCGCCATGGGCTGGACATTCGTCGTGTCCAGTTCATTCAGGCTGTCAATGTGACCAAGAATCGAGTTCAAGTCGCGCACCATGCGGGTGCGCTCTTCCGCGGTCAACTCCAGGTTGCCGAGATCGGCCACGTAAGCGACGTCTTTTTCTGTAACTTTCATGCTCGTGGGGCGCAGGCACCCTCGCCCGCGGCCCTATCCAGAACCACAAACTCAATCCGGGTCACGCTCTCCGCCACAAAGCGGTTGATGACCGCGAGATATTGGGGCGCGAGCGCCTGCAACTCGGCCCGCCAGCCTGCGTCGGGGACTTGCACGCGAAGAATACCTTGAGCGAACTCGACCGCCCGGGTCCGCGCCGCAACCGCCTGCCCGCAAGCTAAGGCCCACGCCTGTAACGGGCCTTGCCCCGCCGGGGCGCGCCGTAAGCTGCCGGCAACGATCTTCTCCAGTCCTGCGCCGACTTGTTCCATGGCTCGGGTCATCTGCGGATCAAATTCTTCGCGGGAGTGAAAAGAATCTTACCATTCTCCGGGCTTTTCGTCGGCTGAGGAAAAACTTGCGCTCCATATTTTCAGCATATCAATTTACCCGCGGTAAATGGGACAGGCTAAGAAAGAATATATTTCTTTTGACCTCAACCGTTTGACGACAAATAAGTGTCGAGCGGGGATTGACAGCCCCAGGCATGCCAGTCAGCTCCGGCCGGAATGGTCCGCCTGCCGTGGAAATTCCCGCCTTACATACTCCATCGCGCTGTCTTTTGACTGCAGACGCCCTTCGAGCTGGGCGTCTTCTACCTGCGAAAGAATCTCCTTGAAGCGCGGCCCGGGCAAGTACCCGGCCGCAATCAGGTCATCGCCACTGATGAGCAACGGGGGACGAATCGCCTCCGGTGGAATCGAGGCAATTCTCTCGCGCGTGAAGTTGTAGGAGGTCAGATCTCCGTGACTGGCCCGGCAGTCGAGCCGATGCAGTTCGATGTGCTGCTCAAACTGGGGCATGCGCACAAATCTCTTGAACGTGGAGTCCTTCATCTGTGGCGCGTGCGAGAAACGCATGTGGTTGGCCACCAACGCCAGAATTTGCTCAGTGTCGTCGTTGGCAAAGCGCAGACGCCGGCAGATCGCTTCCGCCATCTTCACTCCCACGTCCACGTGATTGTCGAAGCGAATGCGTTCCGGGGCCACCCGGAAGGTGGGCGGCTTGCCGACATCATGCAGGAGCGCACCCCAGGCCAGCGTCGCAGGACAGGGATGCGGCAGTTCCTGGAGCAGCAGCAGCGTGTGCACAAAAACATCGCCTTCAGGATGAAATTCCGGCGGTTGCTGCACGCCCTTCATAGCCGAAATCTCCGGCAAGACTTCCTGGAGCAGACCAGTCTCGTCGAGCAGAAGGAACGCCTGGCGGGCGTGGCCTTCAGTGAGCATTTTGGTCAATTCATCGCGTACTCGCTCACGCGATACTTGACTGATCCCGGCTGCCAGCTTCTTGATCGCGGCAAAGGTTTCGGGCTCGATGGAATACCCGAAGCGGGCGGCAAAGCGTACCGCTCGCAGCATGCGCAGCTTGTCTTCGGCGAAGCGCAACTCGGGCCGCCCGATAGTGCGAATGATTCCGGCTTCGAGGTCCTTGCGTCCGCCGACGAAATCCAGCACTTCATCCTTGACGGGATCGAGCAGCAACCCGTTGATGGTGAAGTCTCGGCGCTCGACATCTTCCTGAGCGCTCTTGCTGAAGCGTACCTGGTCGGGATGTCGGCCGTCGCTGTAGCCGATGTCACTGCGGAAGGTGGCCACTTCGACCACGGTGCTTGCGCCGTCTCTCACCGGCACCAGCACGACACCGAACTGCGCTCCCACGGCGTAGGTTTCAGGAAAGATCCTTATGACCTCGGCGGGCGTGGCATCGGTGGCGACGTCGTAATCGGTGGGTTCGATACCGAGCACCAGGTCGCGCACGCAGCCGCCGACCAAGTAGGCTTGGTGGCCGTGGTCACGCAGGGTGCGAATCATCTGTTTGGCAAATTCTCTAGTCTCAAACATTTTTCTCACGCTGACCGGCAGTCGGCTGCGGCGACCGGACAGCCGAGGGCGCCTGTCCGTGGCTCGTGATGGATCAGGCGCCGGCGTTCCACTCCGTGCGCAGGCGCACGCGTTCCAGCTCGCTCAATCCGAACCACGATTCGGCCACGTCACGGACGCGTTCCAGGGCGGCTTGCATCTCAGCGTGCTTGCGCTTGAGTTCATCCGCATCCGCGTCCGGCGAAACCAGGATCAGCGGGGCGCTTACGATCACCGCCCGCGAGAAGGGATGCGGAATCGCCATCAGGTCCCACGCTTTTTCCAGAGTGTGCGCCCTTTCGACTCCGATATGGAACACGTAAATGGGCCGGCCGGTCTTGCGGGCCAGCATCACCGGTCCAGGTTTGGCTACATAGCGCGGCCCACGCGGTCCATCAATCGTAAACGACGAATCGAAGCCTTCTTCGATGCGCCGCGCCATGACCGCCAGTCCGCGCAAGCCTCCGCGGGTGGAGCTGCCCTGGGCGGTGCTAAAGCCAAGGTGTTCGATCACGCGGCGCGTCCACTGGCCATCGAAGTTAGTGGTGTTCATCACCACCACACCCCGGTTGCGCCAGTACCAGGTGGCGGAAATAATGCAGCGATGCCAGAAGGCGGACACCACCGGCTCCCCCCGGGCACGGGACTGCCGGTAGTGATGCATGCCCAGTTCTTCGAAACGCAGCGTGGGGCCAAGCAGGCGAATGATCGCGATGACCGCCGAGGCAATAATCGGAATTTGCATGCGCCGCCAGCGCGAGAGTGGGGGCAGGCGGGTATCGTAGAGCGAACTGACCGGCTCATCGGCGGGTGGCGCGCTCGGATTTACGCTCGACATCACGGATATTGTAGTCGGCCCGGCGAACTGATTTGTGATCTAAACTAAAACCTATGGCTGGCGCTTACATTCTCGGCATTGAGAGCTCGTGCGATGAGACGGCTGCGTCGGTCGTGTATTCGGGCGAGAGAGTCGTCTCGAACGTCATCTTCTCGCAGATTGCCGCGCACCAGCCTTATGGCGGCGTGGTTCCGGAGCTCGCGTCGCGAGAGCACCTGAAGGCGATCGTGCCCGTAGTCCGCAAAGCACTGGCCGATGCCGGACAAACCTACCAATCCATTGATGCCCTGGCGGTCACCCAGGGGCCCGGGCTGGCCGGAGCCCTGCTGGTCGGAATCGGATACGCCAAAGCACTGGCTTTCGCCCTCGACAAGCCCCTGATCGCCGTGAACCACCTCGAAGGACACATTCATGCCGTTCTGCTCGAGGAACGCCAGAAAAAGAATCGCGAGATGGATTTCCCCGTGCTGGCTTTGGTAGTTTCGGGCGGGCACACGCATCTTTACCTGGCCGAGCAGCGGGAAGAACATTGGTCCTACCAGAACATCGGCCACACCCGCGACGACGCCGCCGGCGAAGCCTTCGACAAAGTAGCAAAATTGCTGGCCCTGGGATATCCGGGCGGCCCCATTATCGACAGGCTGTCCACTCACGGAGATCCCACGGCGGTGAAGTTTCCGCCCGCGCAGCTTAAACACCGGGACCGGAAAGACAAGAGCGACGGTACAGAAGGCCCGCGCTTTGATTTTTCCTACAGTGGGATCAAGACCGCGGTTTTGCGATATGTCGAAGTTCATGACATGCGGACTTCGATTGAGGCCCGCCGAAAAGCGTTGAGCATGATCGCGGAGCCCCGGTTGGAAGACTACCTGCTTCATTGCGACCGGAAAACACTGGATCTGGTGGCGTCGTTTCAGCGGGCGCTGGTGAGTGATCTGGTCATGAAGACCCTGGCCGCGGCGCGGGCCTGCAACGCCGCTACGCTGTTTGTCACCGGCGGAGTAGCCGCAAACAACGAACTACGCCAGCGCTTCGAGCAGGACGCTGCCATGGAAGGCCTGCCCGTGTATTTCCCTTCGCGTCCACTCTCGACAGATAACGCTGCCATGATCGCAGCCGCGGCCTATCCTAAACTTCTTGCCCGGGAGTTTGCCGCCATGGATTTCTCGGCGGAAGCGGGGATGGCGCTGGGGTAAAGCATTTGGCAATTGGCTCTTGGCAATTAGCCAAACATTCGTGGTAATCGTTGGGAGAAGAGAGTGGAAGTTCTGCGGAGCCAAGTGCTAATTGCTGCCTAGCCCCCTACTTGACTGCGGCCTTAACCTTGGTAACGCGGCTTCCCAGCAGAGCCTCCAGAGCCTTTGTAAGCTGGGCCTCGATATCGATGTCCTTAAAAATGGCAAAATTGGCGCGGTGTTCCTGGGCATCGAATCCGCTATTTTTACCGGCCACGATCACGATCGGGATCCCCGCAGTTTCGGGCCGGGCTTTGAGAGCAGTGATGAGTTCGGTGCCGCTCATCTTGGGCATCTGCATATCGGTGATGATGATGTCGGGATGAATCCGCTGGGCGACGGGCAGCGCTTCTTCGCCGTTGGTCGCCGACTCCACGCTGTAACCCCGCTCCTCGAGAAACCTGCATACGGTGTGCCGGATCAGCATGGAATCGTCTACAACCAAGGCTACAAGCGGAGTTTGGCTTTTTACGGACAAGATAATCCCCGGGCGACATTAACAAATTGTTATGGTGGCAACAAGCGTAAAGGCTGGAAGCCGGGTTACCTTTGTCACGCTGGGCCCCTGTGTAGCGCCGGCGTCCGGCAGGCAGTCGCGAGGGCATTCTTCGACTCTGCTCGGGACAAGCCTTGCCCTCGCAGCCACGGCTGTAATATCCGCGAGGGGAATCTAAGATTCCTTGGGGAGCTTGGTGTCTTCGATGATCATGTCCTTGAATTCGCTGGATTCGAAGACTTCACCGCATTCCTTGCATTCAACGAATTCGGAGTCTTCTTCGCGGGCCACGATTTGGACACGCGGGTGTTTACACGGTGGCATGTTGCTTCTCTTCTCGGGGAATTCGGACGGCGAGGATGGAGTCATAGATCCGGGTGCTGGTCCCCTGTCAAACGGCCGGGGATTTTGCCGGAAATTGGCGGTATTTTAGACCGCCCTCCCCAGATGTCAAGTCCCCTCCATGATCTTTAGCAGGGAAAAGCCCTATCCCGATAAGGTGTGGGCCTGATCTCCTCTGCCGCGGCGGAAGACCGGCCAGGTTGTGGTGTTCCAGGCGGTTAAGCGCAAATCCGTCGCACCTCGATGCCGGTTATTGACCATTGCCTGTAAGGGGTTGCATTTGAGCAGGTTGGCATCTAATATAGATATATCCGACTGAAAAGGTCGGAGATTGCCGGCCATGCTTAAACTGACCAAAAAAGCGGATTACGGGTTGATGGCCATGAAGCATCTGGCCGAGCATGGCGAGCGAGGAGCCTGTAGCGCCAAAGATGTAGCAGACGCCTACGGCATACCCCAGGAAGCGCTGGCCAAGATTCTGCAGCGGCTGGTCAAAGCCGGGTTGCTCCATTCGCAACATGGGACGAACGGCGGTTACACGCTGGCTCGCGACCCGGGAAAGATCTCGGCCTTTGAAGTGATCAGAGCCATCGATGGCCCGCTTTTTATTACTTCATGCGTAACCGTGCGCGGCGAATGTGATCAGAGCAACCGTTGCAGTATCCGCGAGCCTTTGCGGCGGGTCAGCCACGGAATCGAAGAGCTGCTCCGGGGCATCACTATTCTGGAGATGAAAGAAGAAGCGGCCGAGGACGGGCCGGCCGAGTTGGTCACGATTATCGGGTAGGTGGAAAGACTGCTGACCTTCGAGTCAGCCGGGCAGCCGAGGGCTGCGAGTTTTCCCAGTTCTGAGGAGAGCAATTATGAGCACTGATGTGAAGACGATCCCCCAGGGGACAAATGGACACCCCGCAACCCAGGAGCAGCGCACCGCGGCCAACGGAGTGAAGCTGCCGGTGTACATGGACAACCACGCCACCACGCCCATGGATCCTCGGGTGCTGGAAGAAATGCTTCCCTACTTCATGGAGAAGTTCGGCAACGCCGCCAGCCGCAACCACTCGTTCGGGTGGGCGGGCGAGGAAGGAGTTGAGACCGGGCGTGAACGTGTGGCCAAGCTGGTGGGCGCAACTCCGAAAGAGATCATTTTCACGTCAGGCGCCACGGAAAGCGACAACCTCGCCATCAAGGGCGTAGCCGAGATGTACCGGGAAAAGGGCAACCACATCATCACCGCCGTAACCGAGCACAAGGCCGTGCTCGATACCTGCAAGCGGCTGGAAAAGTACGGCTACCGTGTCACCTACATGCCGGTGCAGAAAGACGGCCTGATTGACCTGGAAGAACTGAAGCGCGCCATGGATGACAAGACCATCCTGGTGACGATCATGGCCGCCAACAACGAAATTGGCGTGGTGCAGCCGGTCGCGGAAATCGGGAAACTCTGTCACGAGCGCGGCGTGATCTTCCACACCGACGCCACCCAGGCCGTGGGCAAGATTCCGATCGACGTAAACAAAATGAATATCGATCTTATGTCCATCTCGGCGCATAAGATGTATGGCCCGAAGGGCGTCGGCGCCTTGTACGTCCGGCGCAAGAATCCTCGGGTGCAGATTTCCGCCATCATCGACGGCGGCGGACACGAACGCGGCATGCGCTCGGGAACCCTGAACGTCCCCGGAATTGTTGGGCTGGGCAAGGCCTGCGCGATTGCCTCGGAAGAGATGGCTAAAGAAGCGTGCCATCTGGCAGGTCTGCGAAATCGGCTACGCGACCGCATCATGGGCCGGTTAGACGAGGTTTACATTAATGGCTCCATGGAACATCGCTTGCCCGGCAATCTGAATATCAGCTTCGCTTACGTGGAAGGCGAGTCCCTGCTGATGGGCATCAATGACATCGCAGTTTCGAGCGGATCGGCATGCACCTCGGCGACTCTGGAGCCGTCATATGTATTAAAGGCTTTAGGGACAGGCGACGATCTGGCCCACAGTTCGATTCGTTTCGGCATCGGCCGCTTCAACACCGAAGCTGAAGTGGACTATGTGGCCGACCGCGTGGTCGAAACGGTGGAGAGGTTGCGTGAACTTTCGCCGCTGTACGAAATGGCGAAAGAGGGCGTGGACTTGAAGAGCGTCAAGTGGGCGGCAGAGTAAGTCGTTGAGCTCGCGGTGACGCACTGATTTGCGTGGAGCAAGGCTCTTGGCGGTTCGGCTGGAGCAGGGCTTTTGGCGGCTTAGGGTGGGCAGGGCTTTAGGCGTTCGGAGCGGAGCAAGGTTTTTGGTGTTCAGAGTGGAGCAGGGCTTTAGCCCTGCAATGGAGCTTTCGGAGGGTTTTTGGGCTTCAGCCTCTGAGGTGCTTCACCGGAGGGAATAGGGGTCTTTCGACTCCTTTGAGCTCAGGATGACACGAGTTTAATTTTTCAGGAGAGGGTCAAAAATGGCATATAGCGATAAGGTGCTCGATCATTACTCCAACCCGCGTAACGTGGGCTCGATGGACAAGAACAGCAACGAAGTCGGGACTGGTCTTGTGGGCGCGCCGGAGTGCGGTGACGTGATGAAGCTGCAGATCAAGGTAAATCCGCAGACCAACATCATCGAAGACGCGAAATTCAAGACTTTCGGCTGCGGTTCCGCGATCGCCTCGTCTTCCCTGGCCACCGAGTGGGTGAAGGGTAAGACCGTGGATGAAGCGCTGCAGATCAAGAACACCGAGATCGTGAAGGAACTCGCGCTGCCTCCGGTGAAGATTCACTGTTCGGTGCTGGCGGAAGACGCCATCCGGGCGGCGATTCATGACTGGAAGGCCAAGCAGGGCGCGGCCAAGCCGGTAGCAGCCGAAGCGAAGTAGCTTTCGGCTGTCAGCTGTCAGTAAGAGCTGCGCGTATGGATCATTTATGGCGACCACAACGGAAGAAGCGACCAAGCCAACGGCCCCGACAAAGGGCGGAGTGAAGGTCACGGAGAAAGCGCTGGCCAAAGTGCGTTCGGCCATCGTCAAGGAAGGCATCTCGCCGGAGCAGGGCGGGCTGCGGCTGGGCGTACAGGGCGGCGGGTGTTCGGGCCTGAGCTACAACATCCGGTTCGATACCCAGCCCCGCGAGCGCGACCGTATTTTCCAGTTCGGCGATGTGCGGGTGTTTGTCGATCCGAAATCCTTCATCTATCTGAACGGCATGGTCCTGGATTACCAGGAGACTCTGATGCAGCAGGGGTTCGTGTTCGTCAATCCGAATGCATCGAAGTCATGCGGATGTGGAACGTCATTCTCAGGGTAAGCGCATTTGGTGGTGTGGCCTGTGTGGAGCGGGCGCCCTCGCCCGCTAAAGCCTGGAGCGGCCTGGCCCTCCGCGCTCCGCTTAAGCTTCTCCGGTCCAGCGGGTTGGAAATCCCTGAGATTTTTGTGCTGCAATGCGCCGGTCGCGGGCGAGGGCGCCCGCGCCACACAACCACGTAGCCACATACGCTAGACATGACGATTGACACCTCCAAAACGATTGCCGCGGCCGGAAGCGGCAAAGCCACCGCCAGTTGCTGGTCGTGCGGCGAGATGCGCGCCGCTCACTTCTGCCACGCCTGCGGGAAAGTGCAACCGCCCTCGCCGGTGGACTATTTTTCGTTCTTCGGAATGCCGCGGAGGCTGAATGTGGATGTCGCGAGTCTGGAGCGAGAATTTTACGAACTGAGCCGCAAGCTGCATCCCGATCTCAGTGCCCGTGCCGACAAGCGTGAGCAGGAATGGAGCCTGGAGCAGAGCTCGCTGCTCAATGACGCTTACCGGACGCTAAAAGATCCCATCAAGCGCACGCAGTATCTGCTGCGGCTGGAAGGCGTAGAACTCGAGGAGCAATCGAAGACCGCGACCGAGAAGGCGCGCGCCAGCGGCGAAGTTAAGAAACAGATTGTGCCTCCCGACCTACTCGAGGAAGTCTTTGAGCTGAACATGCAGCTTGAAGAACTGCGCATGAACCAGAAGATGGGCGAGGACGATCCTACCCTGGTGAAAGATCTGGAAGGGCATAGGAGCCGGCTCGAAAAGAAGTACGAGGAGTTGGCCGAGGAACTAAAGAGCCATTGGAACCAGTGGGACAAGGCGCTTGACCGCCATAGCAACGAAGAACAGCGCGCTGCGCTGGATCACATGGTCGATCTGCTCAACCGCCGCAGCTATATCAGGAACCTGGTACAGGACGTGAATGAAGCACTGGGGAATTGAGTAATTTGGCAATCGGGTAATTTTGTAATTGAGAACCCGATTCCGATTTTCAAATTACTCAATTACCCGATTACACAATTACTCAATGAATTCTGAACGCATCGTCGGCATCGATCTCGGAACCACCAACTCCCTGGTGGCTTTCATGCAGGGGGATCGGCCTGTCGTGATACCGGGCGAGGATGGGTTGAACCTGGTGCCCTCGGTGGTCGCCTTGGACGATAAAGACCAGATCATCGTCGGCAATGCGGCGCGCAAGTATTTGATCGAGACTCCCGAGCGCGCCGTTTACTCCATCAAACGCCTGATGGGGCGTGGCATCGAAGATATCCGGCAAGAGCTAAAGCTGTTTCCCTTCCGCCTGGCCGACGATCTTCAGCCCGGAGAAGTTCTGCGCATCCGGCTGGGTGAGAAGACGTTCACGCCACCTGAGATTTCCGCCTTCGTGCTGCGCCAGCTCAAGCGCAACGCCGAACGATTCTTCAATGCGCCAGTGACGAAAGCGGTCATCACAGTGCCTGCCTACTTCAACGACGCCCAGCGGCAAGCGACAAAAGACGCCGGACGTATCGCCGGCCTCGAAGTTCTGCGCCTGGTAAATGAGCCGACGGCTGCTTCCCTCGCCTACGGGCTCGACAAGAAGCAGAACGGCATTGTGGCGGTGTACGACCTGGGAGGCGGCACGTTCGACGTATCCATCCTGAAATTGCACGACGGAATCTTTGAGGTCGTGGCCACCAATGGCGACACGCATCTGGGCGGCGATGATATCGACAATCTCCTGATTACGATTGCCCTGGACGACATTCGCGGTGATATGGGTCTAGATGTCTCGCGCAATGGCGAGGCCGTGGCCACCATCCGCAAGGCCGTCATTGAAGCCAAGATTGCGCTTTCTCTGCAACCCGCGACTACGCTCGAAGTCGAACTGCCGGGCGGCAAGCGCTACCTGAGAGAAATCACGCGACAGCAATTCGAGCAGCTGATCCAGCCCATCGTCGATCGCACTGCCAGTCCCTGCAAACAGGCCCTGAAAGACGCCGGCCTGAAGCCCGAACAGATTGATGAAGTGGTGCTGGTCGGCGGTTCCACGCGAATTCCTAAAGTGCGCGCTCTGGTCGAAGAATTGTTTCGGCGTACGCCGCACACCGACTTGAATCCGGACGAAGTTGTTGCCCTGGGCGCCGCGGTGCAAGCCAATATTCTTGCTGGCGGCTCAGAAGCCACGGAAAACATGCTGTTGCTCGATGTGACGCCTTTGTCGCTCGGGATCGAAGTCGCGGGCGGTGTGACTGACAAGATCATTCTGCGCAACTCGACGATTCCCGCTTCCGCCACTCAGCACTACACCACGCAGGTGGACGGGCAGGCCAATGTCGCCATTCACGTGCTTCAGGGCGAGCGCGAACTGGCCAAGGACTGCCGCTCGTTGGCACGCTTCGACCTGAAGGGCATTCCGCCAATGCCGGCCGGAATACCTCGTGTCGAGGTCAAGTTCCTGATCGACGCGAATGGGATTCTGCACGTCTCCGCGCGCGAGCAGCGCAGCGGAACGGAAGCGGAAATCGAAGTGCAGCCCAGCTACGGTTTGACGGATGAGCAAGTCGAGAGCATGATTCTCGATTCCTTTGACTCGGCGGAGGAAGATTTCCGTCAGCGGCAGGTGATAGAGGCGCGAAACGAAGCCGGTACTATTCTGGCAGCGCTCGAAAAAGGAAAGAAGAGTCCAGCCTGGGGACAGCTCACCAGCGCTGAGAAGAAACGGATCGCCAAGCTGGAAAACGCCTTGAACCAGGTGAAGGGTGAAGACGATTTTCAAGCAATCCGCACCGCTATCGACGCACTGAACCAGGGCACGATGCGGTTGGCAGAGTTGATGATGGATAGCGCCGTGTCCACGGCCCTGAAGGGCAAGACCATGGACCAGGCGGATATGGGCGAGGGCCCCCACGCGCCGCATCCGGTGTCCAAGGCGGAGTTTGAATAAGTTTTGGGTGGAGCAGCGCTTTAGCACTGCAATTACCGCCTATTTTCAATTGGGGGCTTTAGCCCCAGGAGTGCGAGGGCAAGATGCCCTCGCGACAGCCGGCGGGACGCCGGCGCTACAAGGAGCTGCTAAATGGCAGAAGAGAAAACTCAGGGCTCGGGAACGGCAACCGTCGATCCTCCCGGCGAGAACACGGTCCAGGTCACCTTTCTGCCCGAGGGCAAGACGGTGCAGTTCGAGCACGGCAAGCTTCCCTACAAAGACCATGGCAAAGAGGAATCGCTGCTTGACGTCGCGCTGAACCATGGCATCCGGCTGGACCACGCCTGTGGCGGCAATTGCGCCTGCACCACCTGCCACATCTGGGTGAAGGAAGGCGCCGAGAATCTCTCCGAGATGGATGACGACGAAGCCGACCGGCTGGACATGGCCGCCGATTTACAGTTAAACTCCCGACTCGGCTGTCAGGCTGTGATCAACAAGCCGGGCAAGGTTGTAGTCGAGATTCCGGCGTGGAACCGGAATTACGTCTCGGAAGAACACTAGAGAACAGTTCCCGGTTTCTGGCTTCCAGTTCTGAAACTCGAAACTGGAAACCGGAAACCAGAAACTGATTCAAGGAGCCGGCATGGCGAAAGAGCTGACCTGGGATGATGCGGACGACCTCGGGATCCTGCTCTCGGAGCAGCATCCGGAAACCGATCCGCTGGCCGTGCGCTTCACCGATTTACACCGGCTGGTGACCGAGCTGCCGGATTTCAAGGATGATCCCAAGAAATCGAACGAGGGCAAGCTGGAAGCAATCCAGATGGCGTGGCACGCGGAGTTTCTGGATCGTACCCAAGCTTAGAAGCTAACCACAGCGGTTGAAGCCGTGCCCCTCCCAAACGCCACATTGACCCAAACCCAACATTGACCCGAACTCGACGCTGACCCAACTCCGACATTGGCCCGAACGCGACATTGAGCCAAAGCTGGCTATAGACAGAGCCGCTACTTAGCACCTTCCATGTCATAGACGAGCCGCGCTATTTGGCGGCCTCCATTTCCCGATAGAACTTCTGCAGCACGTAGAACGCCTGCTTGTGTTCTCCATGATTCGAAACCAGTCCCTTACGGTTGTAGTAATCCTGGATGCCAGGCAACAAGCGGCGAGGCGAGTGAAAATCCATCAGGACCCAAGGGGATAGACCCGCCAGCGACGGAATCTTTTTCAGCATGGTGATCTGGTGCTGGTAAAGGCTGGCCTGATACTCCTCGGTCCAGCGCTCATCGCCCTCGCCGTGCCTGCCATAGGGATTTTCCGCACCGAATTCACT
Organism: Terriglobia bacterium; assembly: GCA_020073395.1. Classification (GTDB taxonomy): domain Bacteria; phylum Acidobacteriota; class Terriglobia; order Terriglobales; family Acidobacteriaceae; genus JAIQFF01. Next base: position 50,598 of record JAIQFF010000005.1, on the reverse strand, counting down.
CATGATTAGTGGTTTGTCCCACGCTGTCTTCCATTGCATGCGATCGGCGTCCTCGGGACGTCCCCAATACCAGCCCAGATACTCGTTCAATCCCAACACATCGAGAAATTCGCCAACAGGATCATTGAGGAGACGCACGTCCGGGCCGGCCTCGTCAACGTGGTTCAGCGCGGAAGTGATCAGGCGAGTCGGGTCCCGCTGGCGAGCGCTAGCGGCAAGTTGCCGGAGAAACGTGACGCGTTCCGGCTTTACCGGGGTCTCGTTCGAAAGCGACCACAAGACTACCGAAGCCCGATTGTGGTCGCGGGCAATCATGTCACGAAGTTGATTTTCGGCATTTTGCAGCGTGGCTGGGTTCTCCCAGTCAATGTCCCAGTAAACCGGGATTTCAGACCACACCATGATTCCCATGCGGTCGGCCAGGCGGGTCATGTTCTCATTGTGCGGGTAGTGAGTCAGGCGAACGAAATTACAACCCAGTTCCCGGGCCCATCCCAGCAGGGTCTCGGCATCTTCATGGCTGAACGCCCGTCCGCCGCGGACCGGCGCCTCTTCATGCAGTGAAATGCCGCGCAGGAAGACGGGCTTGCCGTTGAGCAATATCTGAGTGCCGCGGGTTTCAATGGTGCGGAAACCGATGGCATCGTGTACTTTGTCCACACCGCTCGACAACACAACATCGTAGAGTCTGGGATGGTCCGGCGACCATAGCTCGAGCTTCGCGGGAAAGCGGAACTCCGCGCGGCCGGCGGCATCCGTGGTTATGGTCTGTTTGATCTTCGCCTCAGGGATTTCAACCGTGACCTGCTGTGCAGACGCGGGGCCGCTGAGCTGCACCCATCCCGAAATCTCGCTGCTCGACCCCTTTGCGAGCTGCACAACGTAATCCTGGATGAAGGTTTCGGCTACCTCCACCAGCGTCACATCGCGGGTAAGCCCGCCGTAGTTCCACCAGTCGGTATTCACCGAAGGGACACCATCGCGGCGGCGGGCGTTGTTCACTTCTGCGACTACGAAGTTGTCGCCTTCACGAATCTGGTCGGTGACTTCGAAGTTGAAGGGCGTAAACCCGCCTTCGTGTTCTCCCAGGGCCTGCCCGTTCAGATAAACGCGGGTGAAGTAGTTGGCGGCCCCGAAATAGACGAATACGCGCGTGTGCTCCCGCTTGTGGTAGGAAAACGACCTCTTGTACCACACGGGGCCTTCGTAAAAGAACAACTCTTTCTTCTGCGAGTTCCAGTCGCCCGGAACCTGCAGGACATCGGATTTGTCGAAATCGTATTCGATGAGTTCCTGCTTGTCTTTGGGCTTGCTGTTCAGGTAGAAGCGGGCCTTCAGGCCGGTTTCGTAGGGGTCGATGATGGCCTGCCATGCACCATCCAAACTGATGGTGGTGCGGTTGGGAACGTTGTTCATCAGCGCGGAAGGACTAGCGTCCGCGTAGCCGAACGCTGTCAGGGTCAGCAACAGGAAGAGCAGACGATTCATAAACGGTCTCGCGAGTCGGAAATCTTAGTGAGAGTGGGCAAGGGTGTCAAACCGCGGCGCGCCCTGTTGCGACTTCCGCTAGCCCGTAGTAGTAGGCGCAGCCTCTTCCACGCTGGCTTCGCGCAAAAACTTCGCCGCTTCTTCCGGCGGGGTGGGATTGATGTAGAAGCCCGTTCCCCACTCGAAGCCCGCCGTCTTGGTCAGCTTGGGCATGAACTCAATGTGCCAGTGATAGTGGTCGTTGTTTGGGTCCTGCACCGGAGAAGAGTGGATGACCAGGTTGTAAGGAGGATTGTCCAGCACACGTTCAGCTTTGGTAAGCAGGGTTTTAAGCGCCCGGGCCAAATTTTCAAACATGTGGGTGGAAGAATTCTCGAATGCCGACTCATGCTGTTTGGGAAGGATCCAGGTCTCGAATGGAAAACGCGGCGCGTAGGGAGCGAGAGTGATAAAGTCGGTGTTCTCAGCTACCACACGAGTGCCGGTCTCGGTTTCCTGGCGAATCACGTCGCAGAAGACACAGCGCTCCTTGTAGATGTAGTACTGCTTGGCGCCTTCGATCTCTTCACTCACGTAAATCGGAAGAATGGGCAGCGCAATAAGTTGCGAGTGCGCGTGCTCGAGCGAGGCCCCGGCCGCTTCCCCGTGATTCTTGAAAATCAGGATGTACTTGAAGCGGCGGTCCTTCTTGAGGTCGAGAATGCGATCGCGGAAAGTCCAGAGTACGTCCTCGATACGCTTGGGTGGAAGATTGGCCAGGCTGGCGTTGTGGTCCGGAGTCTCGATGATGACCTCATGGGCTCCGATGCCGTTCATGCGATCGAACATGCCTTCGGCCTGGCGGTTGAGATTGCCCTCTATGCCGAGAGCCGGAAACTTGTTGGGAACCACGCGCACCGTCCAGCCCGGGCTGTCGCGCTGCGGCGGAGGAGCGCCGTTGGGATTGGGGCGGTAGGCCTGGATCTCAGGCGGGGTCTTCGATTCGTTGCCGTAACAGAAGGGGCAGAAACCACCTTTGATTTTGACTCCCTCGCGAGCGAAGTCGGTTGGGCGCTTGGCGCGGTCGGTCGAAATGATGACCCAGCGGCCGACGATCGGGTCCTTTCGAAGCTCAGGCAAGTACTGGAATCCTTTCCGCGGCTCGCAAAGTGGATCGCGCGAAGCGAACGCAATTATCTTACGCCTAGAGCTGAACGTTGCGGAACAGCTCGATCTGCGGCTGGCTTGAACCCTGATCATAGTACACGCTGATGACTTCGAGGCGCCACGGACAGGCAGGCGGCAGGTGACGCAGGTATTCACGGGCGACGGCCACCAGTTCGCGGCGTTTGTCCCGATCCACGGCAGCTTCGGCGGGCTTCACATCGTGGGTGGTGCGGGTCTTGACTTCGACAAAGCACAGGATGTCCTGGTGCCAGCCGATCAGGTCGATTTCGCCGCGCCGGTTGGGCGAACGAAAATTGCGGGCAACCATCACGTATCCCAGCTTTCGCAGATAGAAATAAGCGTCTTCCTCGCCCCGGCGGCCGGTACGCAAGTGCTCCGGAACCGTGTCAGGTGGCAGCGTTCGGCTGGTCATCCAGTCGAGGATGCGGATCGTGGCGTGAGTAAGGCGACCGGAAAACATGGTGCGGCCTTGTAGGGGCGGCGTTACTGGTTGCAGAGTGTAGGTTGCGGGGATCAGTAAAGCTGTGACGGACGTCACATTTGGCGCAATTTACTGGTGCTCTTCGCGGGCACGCAACCAATCGAGGAACATCTGTTCAATGGGTTTGTCGTAAGTCATCAGGACGTGGCGGACGGTATGGCCACTGACGAAATGGCATACCTCTTCCGCGAGGTTCTTGGCATGATCGCCGGCGCGCTCAAGCGACTGGGTCATGAAGATGACCTGCAAACTGGCGTGGCGCTGCAGGTTCTCGGGGTTTTCGATGTGACGCAAGAAGATGAGGTTCCGCAAGCGGTCAATTTCAGCGTCGGCGCGCAGCACGTCAACAGCTTTCTTCACGTCACGAGTGGAAAAGGCGGTGCCGGCGTCGGCCAGCATTTTCTCCAGCACTGTCGCCATGTGGGTGAGGTCGCGAATGTCTTGCGGGTCGAGGCGGGCACAAACTGCTTGCGCGCTGCCGGCAAAGCTGAGCAGCAAGTCGCCGATACGTTCCAGGCTGATCATGAACTTCATGCAGGCCAACAGTTCGCGCGCTTCCGTATCGGTGACCTGAGTGACAACCTGGGTCACGCCTGCGTCTATTTCCATGTCCAGTCGGTCAAGCTCCTTTTCGCGGTCGCGAAGAGTATTCAGCAGCGGACAGGATGCAGTGGCTATGGCCTCGGCGGCCGTGGCAGCGGCTTCCTTGGCGACTCGGCAAGCCTCGACTGTGCGCTTCACCAGGTAGGTGTAGGCGGATTCCGGTTCCGGGCTCCTGAATATGGCGATACTCATGTGCGAACCCCTTCCGGAAGCGACCCTGGTCGGCCGCGCCATGTTCAATCTAGTTCTGCTCTTGCCGACATGGATGGTCAATACCGCGAGGATAGTTTGTTTTTCAAACGGTTTGGTTAACAGGACGTAAATTTATGGGATCGCGGCGATGCTGACTGCGCAGCTTGCTCCGCCAGAGCCCGGAGACCGGACCTGAGCGAAGTGGAAGGGGCTGTCCCCAGGCGAGCAATGCGAGATCTAAGCCAGCGGAAGCGTGAACAGGAAAGTGGAACCGTGATTGAGCTCACTCTGGGCGCGAATGGAGCCACCATGGGCCAGGACGATATGTTTGGCGATTGCCAGCCCCAATCCGGTTCCTCCAGATTCGCGCGAGCGCGCTTTGTCCACTCGGTAAAAGCGTTCGAACAGTCGAGGCAGGTGCTCGGAGGGAATGCCCGGACCGAAATCCTGTACATAGAATTCAACGCCACTTGAAACGGGTCGTGCCCCAAGAATAATCCGCCCACCCGACTGGGCATATTTCATTGCATTGTCCACAAGATTGGAGAAGACCTGATGAATCGCCTCGGGATCAGCGCCCACTCGAGCCACAGCATGGTCTTCGACAATTAATTCGACGTTTTGCGTCCGCGCAATTTCGCGAAAGCTCTGCACCGCCTCTTGTAGCAGGTCCACCGGAGCGGTGGCTTCGATCTCGAATCGCTGCTCGCCGGATTCCACCCGCGCCAGCGTGAGCAGGTCTTCGGTGAGGCGCGACATGCGCACAGCGCTCTTGCGAATGATCTCGAGGAATTCGCGGACATGATTATTGTCAGAGGTGCTGTCGAGCAGAGTTTCGGTGTAGCCCTGAATGGACGTCAGCGGCGTGCGCAACTCGTGCGAGACGTTGGCAATGAAGTCGCGACGAGTCTTCTCCACCCGTTCGGTCTCGGTAAGGTCGCGCAGCACCACCACTGCACCGCCGCCGGGCATGGGTGCGGCAGTCACGTCGAAGGTGCGTCCGGGGACAATGGACGCAGCCCGGGCGGTAAATACTTTTCGCGCTTCACTCGCTCCCCGCACCGCGGTCAGGAAATCGGGATCGCGAACCGTCTCCACCAGGGGCGCATTCTTGCGGGTGTGTTGCGGCACCAGTCTGTCCATGGTCTGGTTGGCCCACTGCACGCGATCATCAGCACTGACGGCGATGACGGCGTCCTGCATGCTGTTGAGCAGGGTCTCGAGCTGGCGCTGGCTGTTCTGCAATGCGGCAAAACTTTCTTCCAGATGACGAGCGGTCTTGTCCAGCGAGGTGGCCACCTGTCCGATTTCGTCTCCGGAAGGTTCCTCGATACGCGCGGCGAGGTCTCCGGCAGCGACGCGGTCGGCAAACTGCACAATGCGGTTGAGGCGGCGGGCTATGGACTGGGCTGCGATCCAAGAAATGACCAGCGCCACCACAAACGCCAGTAGGGAACCCAAAAGCAAGTGGCGCCGGACGTGGGTCAGCGCGGCTTCGACATCGGAAAGGGGATATGCCAGGCGGACTGCTCCACCAGTCACGGGAGCGGCCACGTAAAGGAACGGAATACCGACCGTCCGGCTGCGACGGGTATCGGTACCGACATCGCCTTTCAGGGCAGCAACGAACTCGGAACGCTGGGCATGATTTTCCATGGAGGCGGGATCCGCCTCGGAGTCCGCCAGGACCTTGCCCTGCAAGTCAATAATCGTCGCGCGAGCGCCGGCCGCCCTGCCTTCTTCTAGGACGATGTTCTTCAAGGGCACGGCTTGCCTGGTCCCTGATGTCTCCGTCCGATCGAGCGCGGACAGCGTACCCACGTCGTTCACGTGAAGGGCAAACATCTGCGTCTTTTGCCTGAGATTGAGTTCGATTTGCTGGAGCAGGGAGTCCTTCCAGGCATGGTGGACCGAGAAGTCGAAGGTTACCGTGGCGGCGGCAATAACCAGAACAAACGCGGCCAACAACTTGAAAAATATCCGGCTCCTCACTTCGGGGCCTCGAAGCGGTAACCCGCTCCCCTGACCGTCTTGAGGTAGCGCGGGTTTTCAGGGTCGGACTCGATTTTTTCACGAATGCGGCGCACATAAACATCCACCGAACGCGGAGTGACGTAGGCGGTGTCGCGCCAGACCGAATCCAGCAACTGGTCGCGGGTAAAAACGCGGCCGATATGACGGGCAAAATAATCGAGCAGCCGGAACTCAGTGGCAGTCGTGGTCACTGCGTTGCCGCGCACGGTAAGCGTCATCGCGCTGGGATCGATTTCGATGTCACCAATCTTGACCGGCCCCTGGGACAAGGGCCGCTCGAAACGCCGCAACACCGCCTTGACCCGCGCGACCAGTTCCCGGGGACTGAACGGTTTCGGGATGTAATCATCGGCGCCCAGTTCCAGGCCGAGAATGCGGTCCGCTTCCCCGCTTTTCGCCGTCAGAAATATCACCGGAGTGGGCGCCAGCGCCGGCATTTGCCTGATCTGCCGACACAGTTCGAGGCCGTCTTTGCCCGGGACCATGATGTCGAGGATGAACAGGGCCGGCCGCTGTCGTTCGGACTCGGTGATGACCGTGTTTCCGGTGGAGAACACTTTCACCGCGAAGCCGTCCGCTTCCAGGTGGTGCCGTACCAGGCGAGAAATATCGGGATCGTCTTCAACCACAAAGATGCTGGGTTTCATGGAGGGTATTGTAGCGGGCGGGCCTGTGGGACACCTAGTCTTGCAGGATCGGACCCCTTCCTCTACACGGCCTCATCCTGAGAGACCTCAGTCTCGACGGATCTGGCACGTAGCGCTACCGGCCGTGGGCTTTTCTAAAGGATGTCCCGATCTCGATGAGCAGGTTTCCCGAGCGCTCACTCCGAAAAGTCATACCCGGAGGAACCACCGTGGTCGCGCTGTACTCCGTGATTACGGCGGGACCGGAATATTTCTTGCCGGCGGGGAGCGCGTCGCGGGAAAGGATTGCGGCCGATAACTTCTTGCCGGAGAGATGCACTGCGGCGGAGTCTTTCAACGCCTTGCCGGGCTTTGCCCGGCCAGGACGGGCGGTGGCGCCCGTCCCCACGTGACCTCGGGTCTGCTGGGATTTGATTGTGGCCCGCAAGCGCAGCGTCACCAGTTCGACTGCGCGTGCGGGATAGCTGTAGCCGTAGCGGCGCTGGTGCTCACTGCGAACATCCCGGATCAGGGAACGGGTGAATGGGACATTTAATTCGTATCCCTGGCCCTGGTAGCGGACGTCCACGCTGAGCTGGTATTTGATCGCGCCCGTCCATTTTTCGTCGCGGAAATCTTTTTCGGCACGGCGGCGCAATGCGGCGAACTCGCGTTCCAGCCGGTCTTTTTCCAGTTGATCGGCGGGAAGCTTCTCCGCAACTCGCCAGAGCACAGTGCGCGAATAATCCTTCACCACGTCACTAACCAGGATGCCGAAAGCGGAGAGAGCTCCGGGCAGCGCAGGCACAATCACTCGCGGGATACTAAGGGCGTCCGCCAGTTCGCAGGCATGGAGCCCGCCCGCGCCGCCGAAAGCGACCAGCGCGAACTCTCGCGGATCGTAACCGCGCTCGATCGAGACCACGCGTATCGCCTTTTCCATCGTCGCGTTTACCACCCGGATGATTCCGGCGGCGAATTGTTCCGGCGTAAGTTTCGGCCCGTTCCGCTTGAGCCATTCGACGACCAGGCGGCGCGTGCGCTCGAGATCGAGAGTGAAATCTCCGCCCAGAAAGCGCTGTGCTTGCAGCCGGCCGAGCAGCAGGTTGGCATCCGTCACCGTGGGCTGGGTGCCGCGACCGTAGCAGATAGGACCCGGATCCGCTCCAGCAGATTCGGGACCGACCCGCAGGGCTCCGCCGGCGTCGAAACGCGCGATGGAGCCCCCGCCGGCGCCTACCGTATGTATGTCAAGCATGGGCACGCCAATGGCGAACCCCGCGATCTCCGCCTGGCTGCTGGAGCGGGCTTCGCCGTCCACCAAGGCAACGTCGGTGGAGGTGCCGCCCATGTCGAATGAGATGATTCTCTCGAAGCCGCTGCGACGCGCCAAGGCAGCGGCACCCACCACGCCGCCCGCCGGCCCAGAGAGCACGGTACGAACCGGCTCGCGGGCAGCAGAACCAAGAGCGGTAATGCCGCCGCTCGATTGCATGACGAAAATGCGGGACCGCGCCCGGCGATCGAGCTTCTCGAGATAACGCTGCATGACGGGCTGCAGATACGCGTTCACTACTACGGTGCTGGTGCGCTCATATTCGCGGAACTCGGGAAGGATCTGGTGCGAGATAGACAGCGGTGCACCGAGCTTTTCCAGGGCACGGGCGACGCTAATCTCCGTTTGCGGGTTGGCGAACGAGAACAGCAGCGAGATGGCAATCGCCTCGGGACGTTTCTGCTGGAGTCTGTCGGCTAGAGATTCCAAGGCTTGTGGCGACGGCGTCTGCAGGATCTTGCCGTCGCTGGCGGTGCGTTCGTCCACCCCAAAGCGCAAATCCCTAGGGACAAGAGGCTCTACGCGATCGAAAAAGAAATCGTAAAGCTTGGGCCGGGCCTGCCGGCCGATCTCGATGGCGTCTTCGAAACCCGCAGTTGTGACCAGCGCCACGCGCGCGCCTTTGCGCTGCAACAAAGTGTTCGTGCCTACGGTGGTGCCATGCAGAAGGACCGCGGGGCCGCGCACTCCGATCTTTTCCAGGGCCTCCACAATAGCCTGCGAAGGGTCGGCCGGAGTGGAGAAAACCTTGAGCATGCGCACCTGCCCGCGCTCCACCCAGACACAGTCGGTGAAGGTGCCGCCGGTGTCGATGGCGATGTGCAGGGGCTGAGTTCCGCGGCGAGATGGCATGGAAGTCAAAGCGGAAGGGTAACATTTCGGACTGCAGCGATGTTAAAGCTCGAACCGGAAAACCCGCGGGCGGGGGCGCCCGCGCCACACAGACCCAGCCGCACCACCCTGGCTAGGGCTTGTTGGGAAAGGCCAGCGTCAGCAGCGTCTTCTGCTCCACTTCATGGGCCTTAGCCGATCCGGTGGCGGGGCTGGCGCTGGCAGAGCGTTTCACCGACAGGACTGCGCGTTCGCCGGCGATGCGGCGGAGACGAGGCAGTACATAGAACAACGCTCCCATGTTAGCCGGCTCTTCCTGAACCCAGACAATTTCTCGCGCCGAAGGAAATTGTCCGATCGCTGCTTCCAGTTCTTTCTCGGGGAAGGGATACAACTGTTCGACCGAAATAATCGCGGTGGTTTGGTCGGTCCGCTTCTTGCGTTCGGCGCGCAATTCATGGCCGATTTTTCCGGTGCAGATCAGGATGCGGGTCGCGCCGCTGACTTCCGTGTCCGGCAACACGGTCAGAAAGCGCTGGTGGGTGAAGTCTTCAATCGGAGAAGACGCGTCAGGATGGCGCAGCATGCTCTTCGGGGTAAAAACTACGAGTGGCTTGCGCCAGTGACGCAATGCCTGGCGGCGCAGCAAATGAAAATATTGCATTGCATTCGAGGGCTGGCAGATCTGGAAATTATCGCGGGCCGCGAGTTGCAGAAAGCGCTCCGGCCGGGCGCTCGAATGTTCCGGTCCCTGGCCTTCGTGGCCATGGGGCAGAAGCAGCACCACCCCGGAGAGTAGTCCCCATTTATCTTCGCCGGCGCTGACGAATTGATCAATCACCGCCTGCGCGACGTTGGCGAAGTCGCCGAACTGCGCTTCCCACATCACCAGGGTCTCGGGATAGTCCCGACTGTAGCCATACTCAAAACCCAGCACGCCAGCTTCCGATAGCGAGGAGTTATAAATTTGGCAGCGGGCCTGACCTTCGGCAATATGTTCCAGCGGAACGTACTCCTGTTCGTTCTCGACATCGAGCAGCACGGAGTGACGCTGGTTAAAAGTCCCGCGACGAGTGTCCTGGCCGGTCAGCCTCACAGGAATGCCGGCCTTTACCAAGCCTCCGAGGGCCAGCGTTTCGGCCATACCGTAATCCACCAGGCGCTTGCCCGCGCCCATTTCAGCCCGCTGCTCCAGCAGCTTCTTGACCTTGGGATGAATGTGGAAGTCCGCGGGATAAGTCGTGAGCTTGGCGGTGATTTCGCTGAGTTCTTTCGCGGGGAGGCCAGTGTCCACTTCATACTCAGGCTTGTAACGGCCGCCCTTGTAGTCATTCCAGTAGCTGGGCAACTCGCGCAGCGACGGCTTCTTTCGGATGTTTTTAGCTTTTTTCTGCGACGCTTCCAGTTCGTCCCGGATTTTCGCCGCCCGTTCCTGCACATTCTCCGCGCCAATATCTTCGGCGTAAATCTCCCACAGGGGCGGGTGGTCCTTGATCGCTTTATAGAGGAGCGGCTGGGTAACCGTGGGGTCATCCACTTCGCTGTGGCCGTGGCGGCGGTAGCCGATCAGGTCCACCACCACGTCGCCGCTCCAAGTGTAACGATAATCGAGCGCCAGGCGGCCCACTCGTACCACCGCGTCCACGTCCTCCGCATTCACATGAAAAATAGGGATCGACTGGCGACGAGCCAACTGGGCGGAAAACCGCGACGAGTGCTCCTCGCTATACAACGTTGTAAAGCCGAGCAGATTGTTGGCGATGATATGCACCGTGCCGCCCACGGTGTAGCCCTTCAGGTCGGACAAATTCAGGGTCTCGGCCACAATACCCTGACCCGCAAATGCGGCATCACCATGGACCAGCAAAGGCAGAAATCTTCGGGAGCCATCCTGTCCGGCGCGGTCTTGCTTGGCGCGGGTCCGGCCCACGGTCACCGGGTCTACCGCTTCCAGGTGGCTGGGATTCGAAACCAGGTGAATATGGATTCTCGTCCCCGAGCGAGTCACATACTCGCCGGTCGCACCCATGTGATATTTCACGTCGCCGCTGCCCAGAACGCTGCGCGGATCGACGTCCTCAAAGCCCGCAAAGATTTCCTCCGGCGAGCGCTTGGCCACCTGCACAATAACGTTCAATCGGCCACGGTGGCTCATGCCCATCACCAGTTCCACCGCACCCTGCTGTCCGGCCGCTTCCAGAATCTCATCCACCAGCGGGATCATGGCGGTCACGCCTTCGAGCGAGAAACGCTTGCTGCCGAGATAGCGTTGCTGCAGAACTTGCTCGAACAGATCAGCCCGGATGAGTTGGTCGAGCACGCGCTCCTGGTCCACTGCGGACTGGGGCCCTTCCATGCGTTCCTGGATCCAGCGGCGCCGCCCGGGATCAGTAATGTGCATAAACTCTGCGCCCACAGTGCCGCAGTACACGCGGCGGGCTTCATCGGCAAGTTCGCCTTCGATCCGCAGACTGGGATGCGACACCGGAGGGAGAAATCCCAGCGGATCGAGGTCGGCCTCCAGGTATCCATAGTGGCGGAAAAGCTCGAACACGCGCTCCCGTTCGCCATTCGGGCCCTCCAACACCGCGGTTGCGGCAGATTGACTAGCAGGTTTGGATCGGGTTGCCATAGGTCTGCTACTAGAATAACGGATGCGACGCAATGCGTGCTGGATTCGCCCCACTGGAAGCAACCGCAGGGCCTGGCCTATTACGCTGGCGTGGGCGTCCGCGGCAGCGCCCTCATCATCAGGCCATTCAACAGGATGGTGATTACCGAAGCCGCAAGAGTGGCGTGATAGATATCGTCGGTGACCAGTTGGGCATCACGAGCCACCCGCACCAGAACATAGGAAAACTCGCCGATCTGAGTGAGTCCCAGGCCGACCAGAAGCGCTGTTCGTGGAGGATAGCGGAACAGCCAAACGATCAAAGCCCAGATGGCAAACTTCCCCATCATGGTCATGATCACAATCGCTCCCCACAGTGAAGGCTTGGAGATCAGGATGCGCGGATCCACCAGTGCTCCGATGGTGACGAAGAACAACGCCACAAAGGCATCGCGCAGGGGCGACAGCTTGTCCAGCATTTTGTGAGTGGTTCGCGACTCGCTGACGATCAGGCCAGCCAGAAACGCCCCCAGCGCCAGTGATAACCCCACCGCCTGAGTCACCGCGGCGGTGGCAAAACCCAGCGCCAGCACCACCAGCACGTAGAGCTCTTCGTTACCGCCCTGATCTACCCGCTTCATCAATGGCGGCACCAGCTTCGCCGCCACGAACATGACCGGCGTCAGGATCAGCACGGCCTTGCCCAGGGCGATCCCAAGAGAAAGAAAATGGCTTCCCGTAAGATTGGTCAAGGAAGGCAGAAGGACGGTCAGAACCACGACGGCGAGGTCTTCGACTAGAGTGATGCCGACCATCACGTGGCCGTGGGGCGAGCGCAATTCTCCACGTTCGGCCAGCAGTCGGGAGAGTACCATGGTGCTGGCGACGGAAATGATAGCGCCCACCGCGATTCCCTGCATGGTGCTCCAGCCCATCAACCATGCTACGCCGACGCCCATACCAATGGAGAGCAGTATCCCCAACGGCGCACCGAAAATTGCCACCCACTTCACCTGCATTAGCTCGCTGAACGAAAACTCCAGGCCAATCGAGTACATCAGCAGAATGACGCCAATTTCGGCCAGCACCTCGAATTGATGGACTCCAGAAAGGGTTGGGCCGGGAGTAAAAGGGCCAATCAGAAATCCACCGAGAACGTAGCCGAGAATCAGCGGCTGCCGCAGCAGCTTGGCCACACTGCCGCCCACGACGGCGGCGCCGAAGACATAGGCGAGGTCCCGAAAGAAGGTGGTTTCGATTGCCATCCGCGAATCGGTCAGGGATTCCCAGTTTAAATGAGACTACAGAAATCTGCCCGCAGGGCGTGGCCAGGGATCAACTCCAGAAGATCACTTCCGAAAGCCGTTGTTTCTCAGATTTCTGGTTCGCTGACCGCGGTAGCGTCTTCCCGAAGGTGCACTTCTCCCGATTTGACAATGCTGATTTCGCCTTTCTTTTCGTAATCCGTCTCCTCTCGCCATGCCCGCAGGGTCCACCTCCGATGTAGCAAGTAGCAACCGCAAACCGGTCCGCCATGGAAGCTACCAGTCAACCCGCCATCAGCAGTGCGCCAATGCAGTTATTGCTGGTGGGGGACAATGACGACTTCAGCTATCTGCGCGATCTCTTGAGCCGGACCGGGGATGGGCAGCTGGGCCTGCACCATGCTCACTCTACCGAAGAAGCGCTGCTGCGCCTGAGTGAGTACACCTACGATCTCCTGTTATGCGAGTACAAAGCGGAAGATGGCGCGGCATTGCGTTTGCTGCACGAGTTGCGCCGGAACCATCCCGGCGCTCCCGTGATTTTTCTCAGCGATCACATGGATGAAACCGCCGTAGAGATGCCTCTGGAACAAGGCGGGGAAGATTTCGCTGCGATATCCATTGCCGACAAGCCCGCGATTCCTGGCACGATCCGCTCCGCCATCGACGTATATCGCAAGGAACGGCAACACCAAAGGGCGGAGAATACGCTGCGCAAACTGTGGCGCGCGGTCGAGCAATCGGCCGACTTGGTCATGATTACCGATCGCGAGGGCATGATTGAGTACGTAAACCCAGCCTTCGAGGCGGTCTCCGGTTACTCTCCCGGGGAATTGATTGGCAAGACGCCGCGGGTCCTGAAATCCGGTCAGCAGAATTCTGAACTCTACAAGGAGCTGTGGCAAACCATTCTCTCGGGCAATGTCTTTCGCTGCACCGTGGTGAATCGCAAGAAGAACGGGGACGTCTTCGTCGCCGAGAAAACTATCACTCCTCTGCGTGACGGCGAAGGCAGGATCACGCATTTTATCTCCAACGACCGGGACATCACGGACCGCCGGCGGCTGGAAAATCAGCTCCAGCAGGCGCAGAAAATGGATGCCATCGGGAGATTGGCCGGCGGCGTGGCGCATGACTTCAACAATCTTCTGATGGTCATCAGTTCCTACGCCGAGCTGATGCTGGATTCGCTGGCCCCTCAGCATCCGCTCCGCCGCAATGTGGATGAGATCCAGAAAGCTTCCCGCCGCGCTGCCGACTTGACCCGGCAATTGCTGGCCTTCGGACGCAAACAGATGCAGAGCCTGCAACTCCTCGATCTGAACCTGATCATCGATGACATCAACAAAATGCTGCCCCGCCTCATCGGTGAAGATATCGAACTGGTGTTCGTTCCCGGGGAGAAACTGGCCAAGGTAAAAGCCGATCCGGTGCAGATCGAGCAGATTGTCATGAACCTTGTTGCCAACGCCCGCGACGCCATGCCCAAGGGCGGCAGGCTGGTCATCGAAACCGCAAGCCTGCGACTGGACGACGCTTATGTCCAGAAACACTCGATCGTCCCCCCGGGCCAGTATGTTCTGCTGACCGTGAGCGACTCGGGTTTGGGAATCGCTCCTGAGCACCTGTCACACATTTTCGAGCCCTTCTACACCACCAAAGAAGAAGGCAAAGGCACCGGGCTCGGACTGGCCACGGTGTACGGCATCGTCAAACAGAACAGCGGGTTCATCTGGGTTTACACCGAGCCCGGGATGGGAACGACCTTCAAGATCTATTTGCCCCAGGCACGGCAAGCGAAGCTTTTGCTTCAGCCTCCCCTACCAGCGGAAGGCTGTCCTCGAGGCTGCGAGACTTTGCTGCTGGCTGAAGATGAAGCGGCAGTCCGAGAGTCCACCCGGGAGTTCCTCAGCTTGAACGGCTATATCGTCCTGGAGGCAAAGAATGGCATCGAAGCGCTGGCCCTCGCCCAGAGCTACGCAGGCCCCATCCATCTGATGATCACTGATGTAGTCATGCCCCAGATGGGTGGAGCGAGACTGGCGGGAGAGCTGGCGTCAGACCGGCCGGACATGAAAGTCCTTTTCGTCTCCGGCTATGCCGAAGCGACCTTCCAGCACCACGGCGAAATTGACGTGACCACACGCTTCCTGCAGAAACCTTTCTCTTTGAAAACTCTGGCCCGTAAGATCCGCGAAATTATCGACGAAGCCAAACCCGTCCTCGCCGCAGCAGCATCCGTCTAGGCCTTTGCGAAATTCTTAGCGCACTTTGCGGTTAGGGATTTTTGCCTTTGGCTGCGAACTGTTGCCGTGGCTCCATCCCTCGTATAATTGCTCTCCGGAATCTCCGAATGAACCTGCCAGCTGCGCTGGTCATACTCATCCCTGGGCACAGGAGGCCAACGCCGTGACCGCTGCGGCCCTGGTATGGCATGTGCTGCTGGCAATCGCGCTCCTGGGCATCTTCAGTTCCACAATTTTTCTGTTCATGGTTCTGGTGGCGGCCATCCGATGGCGCCGCGTTGCCCGTGCCGCCCAGCAAGCAGCCGCGGCAACGCCCCGGTCTTCCCTGCCTGCCGTCACCATTCTCAAACCGGTTCACGGCATGGAAGCCCAGCTTGAACAAAATCTGGAGAGCTTCTTTCAACAGGACTATCCCGCGTTCGAAATCGTCCTGGGGGCTCGGGATGCCAATGACGCCGGACTGCAACTCGGCGACAAAATTCGCCAGCGCTATCCTCAAGTCAGGAGTCGGATCGTCGTCTCAGGCCCGCCCACCTGGCCCAATGCCAAAGTCTTCTCCCTGAGCAAGATGATTCCAGGCTCATCCAACGACTACTTCGTCATCAGCGACAGCGATGTGCGGGTCTCTCCTGACTTTCTGCGCAACGTAATTCCAACGCTGCTCAATCCGAAAATTGGCCTCGTAACCTGCCCCTACCGCGGAGTAACGGCGGGCGATCTCTGGTCCACCCTGGAAGCGCTGGGGATGTCGGTGGAAATGCCCTCCGGGGTCATGGTTGCGGACATGCTAGAGGGCATCCGCTTCGCACTCGGTCCGGCAGTCGCCTTTCGCCGTGACGCACTGGAGAAAATCGGTGGTATCGCCGCCACGGCAGACTACTACTCGGATGACTTCGTCCTCGGCAACCTGATCTGGGTGGCTGGTTACAAGGTGGCCTTTTCTCATCACATCATCCAGCACGTGCTCACGCCCCGCTCCCTGAAGCGGACTCTGGGCGACCAGTTACGCTGGATGAAGAGCACTCGATTCTCGCGTCCTCTCGGCCATATCGGAACCGGTCTTACTTATGCCATGCCGTTCGGAGTTCTGGGTCTGATTGCGGCCACGGCGACGGGCCATGCCCCGCTGGGAGTTGGACTGTTGGCGGCCGCCTCTGCAAACCGAATCCTGCAATCGATCGCCGTAGGCTGGGGAATTATCGGCGACCGGCGCGCACTGTACTTGTCATGGCTCTATCCTGTTCGTGACCTGCTGGGTTTCTTTACCTGGCTGGCTAGCTTCGGCGGCCGCACTTTTTTCTGGCGCGGAGAAACCTACCGCTTCAGCAACGGCGGGAAAATCATTCCGCAAAACCGGCCCGCGGCGAGCGCCGTGGGAGCCAAGCTTTAAGACTCAGTAAACTCGTGCCCTCCCCAAAGCTCATCCCGATCGACCTTTTTCCGCAACCTGCATGCACTAAGAATCGATTCGCGCCAGCTTGCCATCCTTCAAAGTGAAAGAGTCGCCTCGCCAAACCACGTTGTGCCCAACCAAGCTCGCCAACCAAACCAGCAAGGCGACCAAGTCCCGCAATGGAAGCCATGGCAGCAGCCTTAACACCTGGCGATCGCGCAACACTGACCATCCCACGACCAATGCCACCGCGACTCGCAGGCCCGCGGTCGCAGCCAGCAAAGCCCACGCCCAAAGGGCACCGTGACTTAAAATCACCGCCAATACCGCCCAGGGCAGACCAAAAGTCAGCACCAGCCCGAGATATCCCCAGCGCCTCGAATCACGTACGGTGCGTCCCCAACGAAGTTGGTGATCGACAAATTCCCGCAGCGTATACACTGGAAGAAAGGTTTCGACCACCACATCGGACAGCCTGACCTTTAACCCTCGCTCTGCGATTCTTTTGCCGATTTCGTAATCGTCTCCCAGGTAATCCACAAGCGCCTCGAAACCACCGATGGCCTCAAGGTCACGGCGCCGGAAGGCCAGCGTGGAGCCTAACCCAAAACGAATTCCACCTTCGAGTTGCTGCGCCGCCAGCACGCCGACGGCAAAGTCTGTGCTGATGCCCACCGCCTCCAGCCGCGAACCCAGAGTCGGACCGGCAGTGCCGCGATATAAACATGTCACCAGGCCGGTTCGCTGATCTGCCAGTGGAGCCATCACGCGCCGCAAATAATCAGGCTGAACCCGGATGTCGCTGTCATTGACCAGAACGTTTTCGTATTTCGCCTGTCGCAACATCTGCGCCAGATTGCTCACCTTGGCATTGGAACCGAGGTTCTCCGAACAGACCATCGCGCGGATCGCGCAAAGCGGAAACTCCAGCTTCAATCTTTCGACCAGCCGAAGAGCCGGGTCGGCAGGATCGCTAACCCCGAAAATGATTTCGTATTCCGGATAGTCCTGCAGACAATGGCTGCGAAAGCTCTCATACATCTCGGGATCTGTTCCCTTCAGCGGCTTGAGAATGGAAACAGGTGGCGTGGGTGGTGTGGGGCGGACGCCCCCGCCCGCCGCTTTATGCTCACCGAGAAATCGAGCCGCGCTGTACAGGCAGACGAGGTAATAAGCCGCACCGCAGACGGTAATCGCCGCAGCAACAGTCGAAGTGATGGCAACAATGCGCTGAATCACTCGCGGATTTCCTTCGTGTACCTTAGTGTCCTTGGTGGTTCATTGATTTTGCTTGGCCACTAAGCACACTAAGGTACACGAAGGAAGCTACTCGTAGCGCAGCGACTCGATCGGATCCAGGTTCGCGGCCTTCCAGGCTGGATAAATCCCGAATACCAGACCCTCAGCAGCGGCCGAGCCCAATCCGAACGCAGCCCAGAAGAACGACATCCGTGCCGGCAGCGAACTCCAGATCGCCGGAATCGTCCAGGTAATGATCGCGCCCAGCAAGACACCGAGGACTCCGCCCATCGCGGTCAGAGTGATGGCCTCCAGCGTGAATTGCAGCAGGATATCGCGCTTGCGCGCGCCGATGGCTTTGCGCACTCCAATTTCCCGGGTCCGCTCGGTCACCGAGACCAGCATGATGTTCATCACCCCCACGCCACCCACGATCAGCCCCACGCTGGAAACCGCAAACATGAAGATAAACACAGCGCCCGTGACCTGGTTCCACACCTCGGAAAGCGAGTCCTGAGTGAACACCGCAAAGTTGTCAGGCTTTTCCGCGGAGACTTTGCGGCGGCGGCGCAGCAGCTCGCGGATCTCGTCGATGGTCTTGGGCATGTCGTCGTGCGAAGTGGCTTTGACGCTGATCCAGAATTGCTTCAGCTCGGGATGCAGTTTGCGGAACGTGGCCAGCGGGAAATACACGATGTTGTCATCCGGATTTTTGCCTCCGGCAAACACACTCTTGCGTTTCGCCGCCACCCCAATCACCGTGAACAGCTGGCCATCAATATTGATTTCCTTGCCCAGGGCTTCCTCGTTGGGAAATAGTTCGTCGGCTGTGTCCGAGCCCAGGACGATGACGGGGGAGTGGTGTTCTTCATCAATCTCGTTCATCCAGCGCCCGGAGGAAATGTCCAGATCAAACACATCCTTCCAGGTGCCAGTATCTCCCTCCAGTATCGTGTTCTTGACTTTACGGCCGTTGTACTTGACCTCGTAAGTGCCGGTGCCGAATTCCTGGCGAAAATAACGCAGGCCGACGGTGGCGATCTTTACGTGAGGCAATTGCTGCACCGCTTGAAAATCGTCGAGGGTGAGCTCTTTGCGCGTCCGTATTTCTTCCGTGGGCCGGCCGAAGGTCAGAGGCTGGTGGTAAGCAAAGACGATGTTAGAACCCAAACTGCTGATGACCTGGCTGACGTTGTCATTGAGACCGCGCACCACCGAAGAAATGCCGATGACGACGGCAACCCCGATGACGATGCCGAGCACAGTCAGCGCCGAACGCATCTTATTCGTGCGGATCGTATCCAGCGCCATCTGGACCACTTCGCCGTAATGGCTTCTATGAAGCATGGAAAATTCTATTCATAGTTCGAATCTCAAGGCCGCGATCGGATCCAGCTTGGCCGCTCGCCGGGCCGGGTACACGCCGAAGAACACGCCCACGCTGGCAGAGACCAGCAGGCCTGCGGCCACCGCCCACAGCTTGATTTCCGAGGGCATGCCGATAATTGCCGTGATGCCCTTGGCGAAGGCAATGCCAAACAGCACCCCCAGCAGACCGCCCACCACCGCCATGGTTCCGGACTCGATCAGGAACTGCAACAGCACGTCCTGGCGGCGCGCTCCCATGGCCTTACGTATGCCGATCTCGCGCGTCCTTTCGGTGACCGACACCAGCATGATGTTCATGATGACAATGCCTCCCACCACCAGCGAAATTGCGGCAATGGCGATCATGGCGATAAAAAATGTTCCACTCAGATTCGACCAGATACTCAGGAAGCTGGCGTTGGTTTCAGCCGCAAAACTGTCCGGACGCCCCGGCAAATCATGGCGCCGGGCCCGCAGGACGGCTCGAGCTTCGTCGATGGCGGCGTCCAGCTCAGTGCCCACACCGGCGGCCTTGCCCGAAATACGAATGCTGGTGTGCGATCCGAACTGCTTCAGATAAGTGGTGATCGGGATGGCTACGTAATTGTCGCGGCTCTGGCCCAGTGTGGTTCCCTGCTTCTTGCCCACACCAATGACCCGGTACACCTCGCCCTCGACGCGAATCTCCTTGCCCAGAGGATCCACCGTAGGGAAAAGATTATCCACGATGTCGGTGCCAATCACTCCCACCTGCGAACGGTTCTCCTCATCGTTTTCGTTGAGCATGCGCCCGGAGGTGAGATCGAGATCAAGAATTGGTGCCATCGAGGGCGTGAGACCCCGGATCCAGGTATCGGTAATGGATTGTTCCTCGTACCTCACGTGGCCGGAGGGGTTGATGGTGGAAGCCCCAATCATGGCGCAGTGCTTGCAGGATTCCAGCACCGCCTGGTAGTCCTCCATGGTGAGGTCTTTGCGCTTTTGGCCTTCGAGGAGTTGGTCAACGTTGGTGATCACCGGAGTTACCTTGCTGATGATAAAAACATCGGCGCCCAGATTGAAAATCTTCTCCGCCACATATCCATTGATCCCGTTGACGAAGGTGACCACGGCAATCACGGCAGCCACGCCGATCACGACTCCAAGCAGGGTCAGGGCAGAACGCAGCTTGTTCGCCCACAGCGACAACAGCGCAATGCGGATGGCTTCAAGGGTGGTCATGGGGCAGACTTCGGGCGTCAGACCTCGGACGTCAGACTTCGGACATCAGACCTCGGACATCGGCGAAACGCCGGCACGAGAGCTGCATGTAAGTCTAACAGAGCAAAATCGCGCTCTCCGAACCGGTGCGAGGCGGAAGTTCGGTTGTCTGACGCCCGACGCCCGAGGTCCGACGCCCGCCGTCCGCTATAATGAACCTGTTGGCAGCTGGACCGGACGGTCGCTCTCGCTAGTCAAGTGGCGGGGGAGGAAAGTCCGAACTCCACAGAGCAGTGTGCCGGATAACGTCCGGGAGGGTGCCCTGTCCAAGCTTTGCTTGGGCGGGTCCATTCGACGGAAAGTGCCACAGAAAACATACCGCCACGGCGGCAACGCCGGGGTAAGGGTGAAAAGGTGCGGTAAGAGCGCACCGCTGTCGCAGTAATGCGGCAGGCAGGGCAAACCCCACACGGAGCAAGACCAAATAGGGAGGGAGCCTCGGGTTCGCCTGAGGCGCGTGCCGGCTCGGTGCGCCACAACCTCCGGGTAGGTCGCTTGAGCCGCGCAGTAATGCCCGGCCCAGAGGAATGACCGTCCTGCCGGAGCAATCCGGCAGACAGAATTCGGCTTACAGGTCCGGCTGCCACAAATTTTTGCTTTCAATCACTTCCAAAAAGGCTAAGAGGACGTTGTGACGCAGGTGTGACGCGCTTGCGCAGCGGCAACGACATTCCTCTTTCTCCAGTACACACAGCCGGGCACATTCGTGGATGTCGGATGTTACGCGCCACGTGGTACCATTCCCGCGTGAGCGACTCCGCTTGCGTCCCAAGTGCTGCCTCGGCCGTCCCAACCACGACGACTACTTCGCGGCACTCTGCCCTCGTCCGCGTCAACCACTGGATCACCACTCTGTGCTTTCTTGCCCTGCTCGTCAGTGGAGTTGAAATTGTGATCTCTCACCCTCGCTTCTATTGGGGCGAAACGGGCAACGATTTGACTCCACCGTTGTTCAAACTGCCGATCCCTGCCTCGAGGGCGTTGGTGCCGACCGGCTACGGGTACGTGCTGCCGGACCAGAACGGCTGGAGCCGGTATCTCCACTTTCAAGCTGCCTGGGTGGTGGTGTTAACCGGCTTACTGTATGTGATCTCCAGTTTTTTCACGGGGCATTTGCGGAAAAACTTACTCCCGGATCAGGCCGATCTGTCGTGGCGGGCGTTCTCGACGGCGATCGCTAGCCATTTGCGCTTCGAGCGGCCGAGTGAGGCAGAGGCCTGGTCGTATAATGTGCTCCAGCGCCTCACCTATCTGTTCGTGATCTTCGTTCTTTTCCCGTTAGTAATCTGGACGGGCCTGGCGATGTCTCCCGCCTTTGTTTCCGCATTTCCGGCGACCGTCAATGTGCTCGGCGGCCAGCAATCGGCGCGCACGCTTCACTTCTTCGTCTCCTTAGCTCTCGTGCTCTTCCTGCTGGTCCACGTTGCGATGGTTTGGCTTGCCGGATTCAGGAGCCGTATGCGGGCGATGATCACGGGCCGCGCCGCTACACCTATGGAGCGCACATGAGCAGACTCTCACGTCGCAAACTGATCACAACCGGATTCGCAGCCACGGCGAGCGCATTGGGCCTGGGCGTAGCCGCGCGCATTGCGCAAAGGTATGGGCTGGTCCCGCCCGATCACGGCGGAATCTATGGCCTCGGCGAAACTCTGACCTATGCTTCCCAGCGTCTGCTCACGAGGCACTCATTAGCTCGTGAGTTCTCTCGGAGCCAGATCTCGAAGCCTCCATTCGCCAACGAAATCCCGCCCCTGAATGAAGCCTTCAAGCGCCTTCAGGCCGGAGGATTTGCTGATTGGCGGCTCTCCGTCAACGGCATGGTCGCCCAGCCCGGCTCGTTTTCGCTTGACCAGCTTAAGCGTTACCCGTCTCAAAGCCAGATCACTATGCTGCAGTGTGAGGAGGGTTGGTCGTACATTGCCGAGTGGATCGGCGTGCCTCTCTCCCAAATCCTGCAAGCCGTGGCAATCCTCCCGCAAGCCAGATACATTGTTTACTACTCGATCGATCCCGACTGGTGGGAAAGCATCGATATGGCCGATGCGTTGCATCCGCAGACTTTTCTGGCCTATGGGATGAATGGCGATGAACTCCCCGTGGGGAACGGCGGGCCGCTTCGCCTGCGCCTCCCCCGCCAGCTCGGCTACAAGAGCGTGAAATACATCACCCACCTGACGGTCACCGACAGTCTAAAAGGGTTCGGCAAGGGTCTGGGCTCCGCATCTCCAGAAGCAGGCTATGCCTGGTACGCCGGCATCTGACAGATTCGTTTCAGGCGCACGGATTTCCTTCTTGTCTGCGAAAACGCCCAGTATTGTACAAAATGTTCGCGGCAGCCGGACCTAAGCCGAATTCTCCGGCACTCAGCGATAACTTACTTTTTCTCGGTCACCTCCGATTTCACAATCTCGTCCCTCGTGGGCAATTTTGGGGAGGGAAACGACCCGGTCCGAAAGGTACTGCATGTCTGCTTTTGTTTCGACGTGACGCCGCCGCAAACGATGCCGCTGCCATCCTCATGCATACAGCCGTAAGTGTGGCCGGTCTTGCCGGGGATCCAATATACGTCCCCCTTACCGCCACAATCGCCTTGGACCTGGCTTTTGCTGTGGTTCTTGATGCTGACTTCCTTGGCCATGGCCGAGTCGGCGGCAACAGAGATAGCGGCCACCGCAAGGATGGCAATTAGTGTGGGTCGGACGTTCATGATCATTCCTCCTGTTCGTCTGTGATTCAGAGTTGAGAATTGACTCCGTGGGACGTATCGGGCTCGTGTCATCCGTTGAGCGGAGCAGGCGTCTGAAAAAGCGGAAGCATACTTACTCCGTTTGCGGCGGAGGTCAAGAGGAAAACTTCAGGCCCGAAACGCCCTGTCCGGAATCCAGGGTCGATCCTAGTGGTTGCCTTCGGCGGAAATACGCTCATCTTCCACGGGCCGCCTATTCGGGCAGTGGAATACGATAAATATTCTTCCGCGTGTCATGACGCGTGTAGGAGTAATGGTTCGGTCCCATGGCTGAATCAATCTGCTGCGGGATCACGATGAGCCCTTTTTGGGTCTTCAAGTCATCTCCCGTGCTGACGCCACCGGGCGGGAAATTCGGAACTCCTCGAGCCGGTACTGGCAGCACGTAGGTACTTCCGGTACCCGATGAGAGGAAGTTGAGATAGAAGAACTTCCCGCTAATGTCCCATTGAGCTGTGCAATACGAGTTGCACACCGGCAAAGATGGACCGCCGTCCAGGGGGTAAGCCGTGAGGACCGCCTGATGCTCCTCATCCTTGCTCTTGGACGGTATTACGAGCCAGCGCCCATCCGGAGAGATTGAGAACGCTTCTATAATCGGGTCTGGAACGATCTTCCGGCGTTCGGTGCCATCCTGTTTACTGCGATATATGAAACGCTGCCCATCTTCTCTCGAGTGGAATACCAGGTCGCCGTTGGGAAGAATGACCGGATGGTCCTGACTTGATGGAGACATTAACTCGCGTGGCGATGAACGATGGTCCGTGGGAGAAAGCCACAAATGCGAGATACCCTGCTGATCGGTCATCGAGAACGCGACCTGCTTGCCATCATGCGAGACACTGTAAGTGTCAATGTCAGACCCGGGTAGCAATGCTGCGCCCGACACTACCCGCTCGGTCTTGCCGGTGGCCAGTTCTTTCGACCAAAGATCGGCGCCGCTCTGCCCGCTCTGCATCCTGTAATACAGCTTGCTTCCATCCCAGGAGAAAGTAGTCCCGAACGCGTCTCCCTCGGAAGACAGCTGGTGGTCTCCACTAGCATCGTGAATCCAGATGGTGTTGTCCGCGATCCCCACCGAGGTAAGCAGAGACTTCCCGTCGGAGCTCATCGCGATGCCCTCTTCTTCCGTGGTGCCTGAAGTCACTTGCTGGGGTGGTCCGTCGGGAAACCTCTGCCGCCAGATGTGGAACCGCCCTCCCTGGTTTAAGCTGAGGTACACCCATTGCCCATCGGGCGACCAGGCGCCGGCGATGCAGGCTGCTTCGGGAGGTCCGACGATCCGGGCGTTGCCGCCGCCACTGAACGGAACCACCTGGCACGGCATTATGTTTCCCTGATCGCCCATGACGACCAGCAGCACCCAGCGGCCATCAGGAGAAAGGTAGGAGTGGTGGACCATGCTGCGTTCGCCCGGAGGAACATAGATGTCACGGCTCTGCCCCCGCGCCTGGTCCGTGGTGACCAGCCCCATGTGCAGCCCTTGCTTGATTTCAGAGAAGAGGAGATGTTTGCCGCCGTCGATCCAGGTCAGGGAAGAAGCATTCCGCAGGAAGATGTCAGGTTGCCCGCCCAGCACCGGTACTACCCACGTGTCCCAGGGGGCAACCGTCCCGTAGGCGATCCGCGACCCGTCGGGAGAGAACAGGGGACCGAGCTTTGCCACCGAATCATGCGTAAGTTGCACCGCATCCCCGGAAGGAAGCAGCCTTACGTAAAGGTCCCCTCTGCCAAAAAAAGCGCCGCTTCCCCGGATAAACGCCAGCATGCGTCCGTCAGGAGACAGGGCAGGGTAGACTGCAGAGTCGGTGAAGAATGTCATCTGCTCCCAGTTCGTGGGACTGACCGGCTCTGCCCGCCTGAAATAGCGATACAGTCCGACGGCGGCCGCAGCCAGGAGCATCATCGCCAGGGCCGCAAACGCCGCCAACCGTAGAGAACTCCGTGCCGGCGGCGTGGGAAGCGCCATCGTGCCTGACTCGCTATCGCGCTTTATTCGCTGCAGATCGGTCCTGAGTTCGGCAGCCGACTGGTAACGCAGATTGCGATCTTTCTCCAGCGCTTTGCTGACGACCTCATTCAATCGCTGAGGTAGGATGGGATTCCGCTGTGGCAGTGGCGCCGGTGTCTCATCCAAAATGGCCTTGAAAACGACAGCCGAAGTTTTCCCGTGGAAAGCAGGCTTCCCGGTAGCCATCTCGTAGAGCACGGCGCCAAAAGAGAAAATGTCGGTACGCTCGTCCAGCGTCTCGCCGCGTGCCTGCTCGGGTGACATGTAAGCCATAGTGCCGACCGCCGTGCCGATCGAGGTCAGTACAGCGGAAACCGTCCCGGACATC
The DNA here is from genome assembly GCA_020073395.1 of Terriglobia bacterium. GTDB lineage: Bacteria > Acidobacteriota > Terriglobia > Terriglobales > Acidobacteriaceae > JAIQFF01. Next base: position 25,370 of record JAIQFF010000005.1, on the reverse strand, counting down.
GTCACGGTCTCCGGCTCCGCCGCATGCAGCAGTTTAGCCAGGCCGAAGTCCAGCACTTTGCACTCGCCGTGCGCGGTCAGGAAGATGTTCGCCGGCTTCAGGTCGCGGTGCACGATCCCGCGCCGGTGCGCCGCATCCAGCGCGTCGCTAACTTCCATCGCGCATCTCAACAGGTCGGTTAGCGGAAGAGGGCCTCGGATCAGGCGGTCAGCCAGAGTCTCACCCTGCAGGCACTCCAAGACCAGATAGTCGATCGTGCCCTGGATGCCCACGTCATAGAGTTGGCAGATATTGGGGTGATTGAGGGACGCAATGGCGCGCGCCTCACGCTCGAAACGTTCCCGCGCGTCCGCCTGATCCGAGCGATGGAGGGGAAGGATTTTAATCGCGACGATACGGTCCAAACGGGTGTCGCGAGCGCTATAAACCTCTCCCATCCCACCTGCGCCCAGCAGAACCGTAATCTCATAGGGCCCAAGTCGAGTGCCTGGTACGAGTGGCATGGATGGCGTGAATTATACCGCTCTGTGCTGGTACACAGTTTCTGTCCAACCCTGGCTCGAGCCCACCACGCCCAATGATGGAGCGCAAGAATCGCCTGCTCGGACTGACCGATAGCAGCGCTGTGACACAACTGTAACGCAAACCCTGCCGACAGTGCCAAAATTTGAACTAATTGAAAGCATGTTACGGCGAGGACTGGGCACGAGCCAACCGGGTGAGGTGATGGGTCAGCAGACTATCGGGCAGCAGAAGAGCCTGGCGGAGATCAGCTTCGGCATCGGCAGCATGACCGAGCGCGTCGTTGATCAATCCTCGGTTGTAAAACCCCCAACTGGTCCGGGTGAGGCTTATGCCTAGCGCAGATTCAAGCCGCTGGTGCCACTGCCGCTCATCAAAACCGGTCAGCTTTCGCGCCGACCGGTAGGCCCAGACAGCCTGCTCGGGATCGGCTTGGGCTGCTGCCGCCTCAAATCGGGATTTCGCTTTGCCGGCTTCGCCACAACTGCCGTAGACTTCCCCCGCCAGATAATTCGTCCGAGCCGAACCCAGAATTCGATCGAGCCCATCTCGAGTAAAGGGCAGGTCAGGCACCTGTGACGGTAGATGTTCCACAGCCGATAACGCTTGGCCGCAACGTCCGCTGTGAGCCAATCCCAGAGCGCGCTGTAGCTGAACCTCGATCCAAACCTGACGAACGTTGGTCCCGCCCTCTTCCCGGGCGAAGAAGCGGTTGCGGAACAGCGCGGTCGCGGCCTCGTAATCTCCCGCTTCCGCCAGGTTCAAGATCAGCTCATAGATCAGCCGCGTCGGCATATTCGCGCGGTCGGGATAAAGTTCCAGAGCATCCACGCGCTCGCGCGCGGGTCTTTTCAGCAAGCTGAGGGTCTGGTCGATGCCAACGTAGAGTGCCAGATTGTTGCGGTCGTTATTCAGCCCTTCACGAAATGCCGCGAGCGCCCCTTCCGGATCGTTCTTCACCTGCAGCAGGGCCCGCCCCATGCTGGCGTGCAACACAGGAAGAGCGGGAGAGAACTTACGCGCCGCGTTCCACTCCGCCAGTGCCTCTTCGGTCAGGCCGCGGGAAAAGTAGAGCGTGCCCAGAAGGTAATGAGCTGTGCCATCCTCGGGATTTTCTCGAAGAGCAGCTTGCAGGACATCGAGTTCTTGCACTCTGCTGGGAAAAACGTACGCGGTAGAACGTTTGCCTGCGTCCTGGTACGCGGCGGACGCGGGTTGGCCGAGCTTCTCCATACAATATGCCCGGAAGTATGCGACCAAGGGATGCAGCCGGGGCGGTAGCGATCCGGGTTCGATCTCATCGGGCACGGCGGCCGGATACTCTCGGGAGAGCACTTCGAGCGCCGCCTGGTACATCCCCAGGCGCATGTATAGTGCAGCCACGTTCAGCACCCGCTCGGCATCGTCCGCCAGATGATTTAAGTCCGGGGTCGACAGCTGCTCCCGCAGAAAATAGCTTTGAGGGAAACGCGCCAGCCATTCCTGAGCAAAGTCTCGCGCGGCAGGCTCTCGCAGTGCCCGGCGAACGGCCGCCAGTTCTTCGGCAGTCCGAAGATCGTTGGGCGCGGCCAGCAGCGACTCGTGCAGGTAAAGCTCTGCCTGATTCAGTTCGCCTGCGCGGGCTGAGAGCTCGCTCAATCGGAGCGCGCCCGCAGCCTTGAACTCGGGCATGAGCTGCGCCGCTTCAAAGGCACCCCGAGCCGCCCGGGTCTCTCCCAGAGCGTCATAGGCGATGCCCAGGTAGTACGAGACCTCCGCATCGCTGGTATCCCTGGCATGGACCGCCTCAAGATATTTTTTGGCCTCGGCAAATCGCAAGAGGCCGGCGCAAAGACGACCGGCCGCCTTCTGTCCGCTGAAACTATCAGGATATTTCGCCAGTGTCTGCCTGTAGGTTGCGAGCGCCGGCAGAAGTTCTCCGTCAAGTTCCTGCCGGTTGCCAAGCTGGATCCAATCGTCCTCGCTTCGCTTCTCCGCTGGCGGCATAACATACGGGGTCTGCGGGCCAACATGAATCTCTGCCGCCAGCGTCCAATCGTATTCGTCTTCCGTCTGTCGCAGCAGCGCCCCACCTTGATCATCGCGAAGTTCGAAGGTGTACTTGTGCTGTGGATTTGCCAGCGGAACCTGGCGCGACCAAATTCGTTCGGGTGAAAGGTCGGCATTCTCCTGGAAAATCTGCTGCTCCCCGTCCGAGACCCGCAGTGAAGCATTCTTTATTGCTTGGTTAACGTTCAGCCCGATCAACAGCGCACTGTCCTTGCGGCCGAGATGGACGACGCCGTTGAGATTCGCGCGTGAAATTCCGCCGATCTCCCGCACCGGCATCCAGTACTCGGCAAAACTTATGCTCTGCCGGGGTTGCAGAAACGCGTACGTCTCTTGGTTGCGGAACAGCCCAGCCTGCACCTCCGCGTACGCGCTGTCGTTGTCGGATAGCGTTTTGCGCCAATCGAGGCCGTCGGCGTCAACGCCCCAAGACCAGATTTTTTTGGAGGGAAGCTCGTCATAGTTGGCAAAATGCGCGATGCCCGCATTGGTGTGCGGATTCCAGATTCCCATGAAGGGTTCGCGGCTGCCATGCACGAACATCGACACCGGGCCCTTGGTCTGGTTCCTGATCACGCTCAGGTCTGTGCCGTCCGCCTCCACCGGCCAGGGTTGCACCTCGGTAAAGCCGTGGCTGGCGGCGAAGTGCATGGGATACTGGATCCGCGAATCGTCCCACACCTCCACCCCGGCATTGTTCCACCAGTAGAAACGATGCCTTACGTCACTCCGGTTGTACAGGGTCACGCGCTGCTCGAGCACGGTGGACTGCGGCCGTAATACCAGTTCCACGATCCATTGCATCCCGTACACGCGATCGATATTTCCCACCGTCACCGAGGCGCTGCCGTCGTCGTGCCTGGCGAAGGCGAAATCTACCGGCGACATCGAGACCCAGTTATGCGAGACCGGAAAATTGAACTCAACTCCGAACGCTGCCCACGCCCCGCGGTAACCGATCTCCGCTTTCTTGATGGAGGGATTGGCGTAAAAAATGGGCTTGCCATTGATCTTGTCCACGCAGGTGTAAAGATGTCCGCCAATGTCCGGCAACACCGAGCATTTCAGGTATTCATTCTCCAGGTAGATGGCTCGCCATTCATATTCAGCGCGGCGGCCGGTCAGATTGTTGCGCAGTGTATAGGGATAATTGAAGCGGTCGGTCGCGAACTGATCAAATGGCGGGTTCGGATCGGGCGGCCCTTCCTCGTAAGTTGGCAACGCCAGAGTCGCCTGCCAGACGCGCACCTCCGCGCTGGCCGCCACCAGGCCCGCAAACAACAGAAAAAAGAAGGTCCGTCTGGCGAAGGCCGTCACGCGGTGAGAATGGGCGTGCATGCAAGTCCGCTATGCCGCAGCCGCGCCTTGCAGGACATCGCGCAGACGCTTGGCTACGATCAGGTCTTCTCCGGGTTGCATCATCCACACGCCGACCACGATGGTATTGCTGCCCCCGGGCAGGCCCGCACTCGCAGGCGGGCCGCCAGTCCCCGGATTCAGTTCGATGCGGGGCGTTCCCTGGCGCATTTTTTCCATCACCTCTTTGGCCGCAATCTTGACCCGGCTCTGGTCATAGGTAATCACCAGATGGGGAACGTGATTCGCCACCGCGGGAATAAAGATCTGAGTTTGCACCGTGGGGACGCTTTTCAGCGCCCCTGCTATGCGCTCCGCCCGCTGGCGGTATTCGGCTTCCATGGCGGCGTCGTCCTGGGCAAGGAACCAGTCCACCGCCGCCACCAGGCCCACAATTTCCTCTTTGGCGACTTTCATCCCGCGGCCAACCGTATTCGAGTTCGGCGAATTGTTCTTTCGCGCGGCCTCGATCAGGTCCTTTCTCCCCAGCAACAAGCCGGTGCACTGCGGACCGCGCAGGCCTTTGCCGCCGGAGAACGTCACCAGGTCAAATCCCATCTGGGTGTAATTCCACAGGTTCGAAATCGGGGGAACGTCGGCCGCCGCATCGTTGAAACAGGGCACTCCATGCTTGTGAGCCACCCGCACCCAGTCTTCCCGGCTGATGTGCTCTTCTCCGGCGTTGAAGAAGTGCGTCATCACCGTCCGTTCGTTGAAGGCCTGCTCGTACTGCTCGAGAGTTTCCACTTCCACAAAGCGCACTCCACAATTGCGGACGGCGTGGTCATAGTCATAGCGATGCGATTTTTGGACAATCACTTCATTTTTCAAACTATTCATGTCGGTCGGGATGCTGAGAATGTCCGCGTCGTTGCCGGCGGTGACGCAAGCGGCAGTTCCCAACGTAAGCGCCGACGCAGCCCCGGCGGTGACCAGGGCGCCTTCGCAGCGCAATCGCTTGGCCAGGTACTGGCCCGCGGCCTCGTGCAATTCGATCAGGTGAACGGGATGAAGAGCCGCCAGGGCCACCGCCGCCTGCACTTCGTCCGGCATCGTGGACGCAGTGAGCGTGGTATAGGTCCCAGCCGCATTAATGAACGTAGCAACCCCCAACTTCTGGTAGTAGTCCACCCCCTTCACCTTGGGGCGCGATGCCGCAACCGCCGGCAAGGCTGATCCGGCACAGACTGCGGCTCCGCCCGCGATGATCGCCTGCCCTCCGGTCCGCAACAGCTTGCGACGGCTGATGGTTCCTGGCATTTGCTTCTCCTTATTGGTTGCTATCGCGGGAAATCATCGGCCTGTGCCGGCACAGAATGGCCTGGCCCTGGCATATTGAAATACTGCGGACGCGCTTTTTCCCACTCCACCATACTGAGCCCGGAGGGATCATAGACAATCCGCCCCGCCCGCACCGTCATGCGTGCTATCAGTTTCCCTTTGCCATCCATCCGGGCAAGGCCGCAATCAATGTAGCTGAAAGGACCGTTGAGCTGTTCCAGCACCGCAATGTCCGCTTCCTTCCCGACCGACAGCGTTCCCAACTCTGGGCGATGGATCTCCTGTGCCGGGTTGACCGTCGAACGCCGGATGAGGTCTTGCAGAGGCACTCCCATGGCCAGAAATTTGGACATCACCTGGGTCATGCTGAGCACGGTAAAGTTTCCCGTGTGCAAATCGGTGGATATGGAATCGGGAATAAACCCCTGTTTTACCGCCGGCACGGCGTTGCGAAACCAGAAACTTCCGGCCCCATGGCCAACGTCGAAAATCACTCCCCGGGCGCGGGCCTCGGCCAGAATCGGATTGAGCTTACCATCCGCAAGCAATATGGGAAATTGCTGGGCAAAAACGTGGGTGTGAATGTCGCCGGGCCGCATCTTTTTCAATATCAGTTCAGCGTAGCTGCGGTCCGGCCGCGGCCAGAAATCAAACATTACCGGCAGGTTGACTGCGCGGCCGCACTCTTCGGCCCGGTCCACGGCAGCCCAGGGGGTGTGCTCGCCTTCCCAGGGCTCCTCGGTCCAGTAATGCGCCGTCTTCACGCCGACGATGATGTCGGGATACTTCTTGATGGTCTCGGCGCAGCGCTTGACATCCATCTGGTCCACGGACTGTTCCAGATCGCCCTGCATTCCGTTGGCTACGATGTTCAAGAAGGCTAGCACCCGCACTTTGGCGCGATCGATGACTTCTTCTTTTTCCAGAAGGAACGTGTCGGCTCCCGAACTGCCCGCATCCACCATCGTGGTCACGCCCGCCTGTAGCGCGATATCCGCCGGGATCCCGTAGGGCGCGGCGTTGGAACGGCCCTCGGGGGTGAACCAGTCGAGCGGCGCGCCGCCGTGGCCGATATGGACGTGAATATCGACGAGGCCGGGGGTGACGTAGAGCCCGGAAGCGTCCACCACCTTTCCCGCCTGACTGGCGGGAATATCTTTCTCGACCGCAGCGATCTTGTCTTTCGACACCGCCACGTCCATCACCGCGTCCACGTTGTTCGCGGGATCAATCACATGGCCCCCCTTCAACAGCAAATCGTAATGGGGGGGCTGGGCTAGAGTGTTCGATGACATACCGAGAATTGTAAAGAGCGATACAACGATTCCGAGAGTCTTAGTCCATTCCCGCATGTGGGGCCTTTCCTGACTTATCTCTGTGTCCTTCGTGTCCTCTGTGGTCAACCCACGAACGAACCACGAAGGACACAGGGGACACAGAGATAAGTATTTTGCTCACGAGCCTTCGCCAAGCGAGCAAGTTTACCAGCCAAAGCAGCATTGTAATCATGGGTTGACCAGAAATATGAAGCCTCGCAGAGCCCGCTTGAAATGGCCGGAAGCATGGCGTAGCCTGAGCGGTATCTTTCACTCGCCCGGGGTCAACCTTATGGATCGGCGGACGTTCGTCAAGGCCAGTTGTGTGGGAAGCGCCAGCCTGTTCCTCGATGGTCTCGATCCCAAAGCCTTCGGCGACGTGACCTTGCCCGAGGCGCCCCCGATCGAAGTCGTCCATGGATTGCGGCCAGCCAAGTCTCCGCTGGGCATGCCCGGATTATTTCCCGGGCGGGTAGTGGAAGTCGCCGATTCAAAGTCCATCGTGCGCAACCGGGTTTCGCAACCCGTAGTCCGCGACATGATTGAGCGCGGGATGAAGGAATTGACAGGAGAACCCTCAGCTCCGGCGGCCTGGGCCAAATTTATCGAGCCCTCCGACATCGTCGGCATCAAGATTAACCCATCCGGCGCGCCCGCCTGTTGCTCATCTCCCGAGATCGTGCGGGAGATCATCAACGGCGTCCAGTCCGCCGGTGTGCCCGCGAGCAACATCGTCGTATACGATCGCTACGAATACGAGATTGATGTCGGCAGCTATCAGGCACTGCTCCCGCCGGGGGTGCACGTGGTGGGTATCCAGGACGAGCTGGTTGACTCCGGCTACGATCCCAATGTCTATTGTCAGGCTACCTTCTTCGGGGAGTGGGAGAATCGTTCGTATATGGCGAGGATCGTGGCCCACGGCCTCACCAAGATTATTAACGTCCCAACCATGAAGGACCACTCGGCCTCTGGCGTCACCGGCTGCCTGAAGAACCTGGGCTATGGCACATTTGACAATGTGGCCCGCTCGCATCGTTCTCCCTTTTCGTTCACCGACCCGCTTATCGGCGTCATGTGCTCGGTTGAGCCCTTGCGTTCGAAGGCGGTGCTGCACATCATGGACGGCATGCGCCAGGTCTGGCATGGAGGCCCTCTGACCCAGGTGCAGGAGTTTATCCATCAGGCGGGAATTCTCTACTTCGGTACTGACCCTGTGGCCATGGACACGGTCGAACTGGATGTCATCGAAAAGAAGCGCCGCGACGAAGGTGCCCCTTCCCTCTGGGAGCACAGCGCGGAGAGCATTACCAACAACGGCATGGAGTTTTATCACGATCCCAAAAAGAACCTGTTCTACCGCCGTCCGGGCCACATTGCGTCTGCGGGAAAGCTGGGTTTGGGCGTGGCTGACCTCAGCCGCATAGATCATGGGCAAATCCGCCTCGGCTGACCGACCAAATGCCAGGACCGCTCATGACCTCCGAACCCGCAAGAGTCGATACCGACTGGCCCGCGCTGCTCCACGACAATTCGAGGACCGGTGGCTTGGGGATCCGGGCCGCGAAGGCACCCGACCACGTGCGCTGGCACGTCCGCATGGGAAGTTCCGTCCGTTCTGCGCCGGTGCTGCGCTCCGGAGTTCTGTACGTGACCTCGATGGCGGGAAACCTGCACGCCATTGATGTCGAAAAAGGACGTCAGGTCTGGCAATTTCAGGCAGCGGACCACATCCATTCCACCCCTTCTCTCTCTGGGAACAAGGTGCTGTTTGGCTGCGACTCTGGCAAGGTCTACGCCGTGAATTGCGATTCTGGAAAGCCGGTGTGGGAAACGGCCGCCGCCGCGGAAGTCTGGACCTCGCCGGTCGTCCGCAATGGCGTAGTTTTTTTCGGCGGCGCCGATGCCCGAATGTATGCCGTTGACGTCGATACCGGCCGAAAGCGCTGGACCCAGGAACTGGGCGGCCGGGTTTACTCCACCGCCTGGGTCGGGGACAAGCACCTATACCTCGGCGGCGGCGACGGCAAGGTTTACTGCCTCGATGTCTCCTCCGGCAAGACGGTGTGGAGCACTACAACTGGAAACGGCATAGACTCCTCCCCCGCGGTGGCCGGCGACATGATACTGATCGGGTCAGAAGATTTCTTCTTTTATGCCCTCGATGCCGAGACTGGCGCAGTGCGCTGGAAATATGAGACCGGACTGGGAATCTCTTCGTCCCCCGCGGTCTGGGAAGATCTGGCTGTCGTCGGCAGCAAGGACGGATTCCTTTACGCATTCGAAGTCCCGGGCGGCCGATTGCGCTGGAAAATGCAGATCAGCGATGTGGTCACCGCGCCTCCGGTCATCGCCAGCGGCCTGATATGCATTCAGGCGGGAGGAACGCAAGCGTTCGACATCGCTACCGGCAGCGTGGCCTGGAGAGCTGGCCTGGGCGGGGCAGTCCAGTCCGCCCCCGTGCTGACCGGAGACGCTATCTACGTGGCCAGCAACGACGGTGAGGTTTATGCGCTGGAATAAGCCCCTTGCCGCTGCTTTGCTCTGCGTGTCGGCGGTCCTGGCCTCAGCTCAGGTATCACCTCCGGCTCCCCGGTCCCAGCTCTCTTTCGTTCACAAGAAGAAGTACGTCATGGGAACAGTCTTCGAGATTGTTGCTTATGGCGAATCGGCCTCGCAGGCGTCTGACGCCGTCGAACAGGCTCTGCAGGAAGTCGTTCGCCTCGATGGTGTGATGAGTGACTACAAACCCGACAGCGCTCTCAGCCGCCTGAACCATTCCTCCCATTCCAACCCCGAATCCGTCCCGTCTGACTTGTATCGCATCATCGGCGAGGCGTTGCGGTATTCCAGCCTTTCTGGAGGAAAATTTGATGTGACGGTGGGCCCGCTGGTCAACCTATGGAAAGCCGCCATCCGGGGAGGACAGCCCCCCTCTGCCGCAGAGGAAGAGGAGGTCCGGGCTTGTGTGGGCTATCAGAAAGTCGAATTGCTGCCACCGGACCGGGTTCAGTTCCACTCGCCCTGTACGCAGGTTGATTTGGGCGGCATAGGCAAAGGCTATGCCCTGGACCAGGCGGCCGCCGTCCTGCGCGCGCACGGTATCTCGCGCGCGCTGCTGGATGCGGGCGGAAGCTCACTGGTCGGGATAGGCGCTCCTCCGGGGCAAACCGGCTGGCTGGTGCACCTGAGAGACCCATCGAACCGGGTGGATCCCGTGGTCATGCTTTCCGACAGCAGCGTCTCCACTTCCGAGCAGACCCCGCCAAGCCTCCTGGCGCCCGAGGCGGCAGGACACATAATCGATCCGGATAGCGGAGAGCCGGTAAGAACGCCTTTCGCCATCAGCGTGGTGGCAGCGACCGGTACCGCTTCCGACGCGCTTTCGACCACGATGTTGCTGATGGGCCCCGAAAAAGGTAAGCAACTGGTCAAGGATTTGGCAGGCGTGGCCGCCATCTGGGTGACTTCGGACGGGAGGTCGGAGGCGGTGTCCAACGGCCCCCAGATTCGGGTCAACGGGGGCGCACCGCGCCCGGCCACCATAGGCCAGACCGGCTCCGGCGCCTTGCAATGATGGCAAACGTGAAGCACATGTCCATGCGAGCCCTAGTTCTGACATTGATTTGCCTGCTGGCGGCGACGCCGGGCTGGAGCAGGGTGCTTTTGCGATGGAGTCAGCCTACGATTCCTGCTCCGGCAACTATGGGCGTCACGGATTTGGTGGTTTCCTGGGACAACGAGGCGCTCATCAGGAATGCCCGCAGTCAGGGCTACCGCGTTTATGCCGAGGTCCTCGCGGGCAAGACCGCGGATATGGCTCGCAGCACGGCAAAGAACAGTCTGGCGGGCATCATCCTCAATTCTGGTGATGGGCAGATTGGCCAGATTGACCAGGAGCTTGGTCAACTGCGATCCGCCTATCCCCACCTTCCTGTTCTGGTGCTCAACCCCAAGGCGAGCCAGCCACAGATGAAAGGACAATTGGTCATCAAGAAAGAGGGCATTCTTCAGGTGACCAGCCCGACCGCCCAACCCTGGATCGATTCCAATCTCGCCCTGGTAAGGTTCGATCAAGCGTTCCGCCAGGCGCAGGCTCCTCTTTATGAGTTCCACTGGGACGTGTCCGATTCCCCGCGACCGGAAAGTGGCCCTGCTCCCGAAGACTATGCGCTGGCAGTGGCCGAGGCTGGCGCGTTCCGCGCCGATCTCCTGCTGGACCTCCCTCCCACGCTGCAGACTGACCTCGCCCAAGACAATCCCGCTGCCCAGGCTGTCCTCAGCCAGATCAAGCCCTATGTGGGGTTTGCTTCGGCAGGAGAAAAGAATGCCGCCGAACCGGAAGCCAACGTCGGCGTTATCACCGACTCCTACCAGAAATCCTATGAACCCACTAACCTTTTCGCGCGCCACAACATTCCGTTCGCTGTCCTGAAAGCTTCAGACCTGAAGCCGCAAGACCTCGATCGCTTCGACCTGCTCGTGGTCTTTGCCACGCCGGACGACGCCACCATCAAGATTTTGGCAGATTTCGCCTCCAAGGGCGGCGTAGTCGTAGTAGTGGACGCGCACGGCCCTTACCCCTGGCAATCCGGCCAGCGTATTCCTGCAGGCGAGTATTCCGTTGCCTATGCCACCGGCAAAGGTCGTATCATCGAGCTCCAGGGACAGGTGATCGACCCAGAAACCTTTGCCCAGGACATACGCCGCCTGCTGGATCAGGACAAGGACAAGCTAGTCATCAGCCTCTGGAATGCCCTGACCGTGGTTGCCGTTTCATACCGATCGCCCGGCGGCGAGAAACTTGTCGAGCTGGTCAATTACGCTGAGGAGCCGGCTACAGTCCAGGTGCGAATCAAAGGAAAATTTTCTTCAGTCCTCTACGAAACTCCCGAGCGCGCTTGCTGCCAGTCACTGACCCCAACGCAGCGCAGGGCATTCACCGAGTTTGTGCTTCCCTCGTTGCGGATTGCTGGCCGGGTGCATCTGGCAAGCCGAAAACCCACTGACCGTAAAGCCGAGGTGAAATGAAAATCACGCGCCGTCGTTTTGCGTCTTCCATTGCTCTGCTCTTTCTGCTGCTGCTCGTCCCCTCCCCGAGCCAGGCGAGGAAAAGCGCTTCCAAGAGCTCCTACCTCATGTATGTAGGCACTTACACCGGCCCGGAGAGCAAAGGAATTTATGCTTACCGTTTCGACGCCGCCACCGGTCAGGCAACTCCGATCGGGCTGGTGGCTGAAACCGTCAACCCGTCATTCCTGGCCATAGACCCAACCCGGCGATTTCTGTATGCGGTAAACGAGGTTTCGGACTATCAGGGCCAGAAGACTGGCGCGGTCAGTGCGTTTTCCATCGATCGAAAATCAGGCAAACTAACCTTCCTGAATGAGGTCCCTTCGCACGGCGCCGGGCCTTGCCATGTGTCGCTCGACGAGACCGGAAAATACGTCCTGGTGGCCAATTACGATAGCGGCAGCGTGGCCGTTTTCCCGGTGCTCAAGGATGGCAAGCTCGGCGAAGCCTCGGCCGTGGACCAGCATACCGGCCACGGACCCAACCCTGAGCATCAGGAGGGGCCGCACGCGCACCAGATCGACCTGTCCCGCGACAACCGGTTTGCGTTGAACACCGATCTGGGGCTTGACCAGGTGCTGGTGTACCACTTCGACCCGGCCAAAGGGAGGCTGGCTGCGAACGATCCACCCTTCGCAGAAGTCGCTCCGGGCGCAGGGCCGAGGCACTTCGTCTTCCACCCCAGCAACAAGTTCGTCTATGTGATCGCCGAACTGGGTTCGACCGTCACCGAGTTTTCCTACGATGCCGCCAACGGAAAGCTGCAGCGCCTGGCTACGGTCTCAACCTTGCCGGAGGACTTCAAGGGACAGAACGATACGGCGGAAATCAAAGTGGACGACGCCGGCAAATTTCTCTACGGCTCGAACCGCGGGCACGACAGCATTGCAATCTTCGCCCTCGACCCCGCAACTGGCGCACCCAAATTGCTGGAAACCGTCCCCACCGGCGGCAAGACGCCGCGTAATTTTGAGGTCGCTCCCGGTGGCGGCTACCTGCTGGCAGCCAACCAGGCCAGCAACAGCATCGTCATCTTCAAGATCGATCAGCAAACCGGCCACTTGACCCCCACCGGCCAGGTCTTATCGGTGACGTCTCCAGTGTGCATTAAGTTCGTGATGATTAAGTAAAGTAAGAGCAACATGGAGGCCGGGCGTCCCGCCCGTCCGGTTTTTCCCAAGCTGAAGGACGGCACATTCTTCCGCGCCTTCTGCGACAAGACTTTGCTCTCGGCGGTGTTGGCGCGCATTCCCATCTACGTGGTGCTGAATGAGGATGCGCCAATCTGGGGGGCCGCTTATCAGGCGCTGGCTGCCGCCCTGCCCGGCCCGGTGCGGCAGTCGCAAAGGAGGGCCGGATAAGGCGAGGAACGAATGGACACAAGGATTCGTAAGTTGCTGTCTACCAATCCATATCGCGTACAACAGTATTCACAATTTTTTGTGTATTCAAATTTTGTTTCACGAGGGCAGAATTATTCATGGCACAGAACGGCCGTAACGGGACCCCGGCTTATAAAAGAATCCGCGGTGTGATCTGGAAACGCATCGAGACCGGGCAGCTCAAACCGGGCGATGTGGTGGATTCTGAAAGGGAGCTGGCCAGGATCCATCAGGTAAGCCTGATGACCGCTCGTCACGCCCTGACTTCGCTGGAGCGCGAAGGCATCGTGGAGAGGCGGCGTGGCGCCGGAACCTTTGTGGCGCCTCCCAAGATTCATTTCAACAAGCTGATGAGCTACACCGAGCCGATGGCCAGTCGAGGTCTGGTGGCGTGCTCCCGGCTTCTGTGCATCAAGTTGATTGACCGAGAGCCGGAAATTGCCGCCCGCCTGGCCTTGCCACCCAACAGTCAACTGGTCAAAGTGGAGCGCTTGCGGCAGGCGGCCAACGAACCCTTCGCCCTGGAAGCTTGCTACTTGTCAGCCGAAGAATTTGGCGGCCTGGTTTCCGCCGGCCTGGGACGCAATTCCCTGTTTGCCACTCTGGAACACGACTACGGCATCGAGCTGGCGCATGCAGACGAGGAGGTCGATGCCACCGCCGCCGACGCGAGGACCGCGGAACTTTGCGCTGTCCCGCGCGGTACTCCCTTGCTGCGCATTCGCCAGGTCATTTATTCCACCAAAGGGAAAGCTACCATTTATGTGCTCGGCTTTTACCGCTCGGATCGACACACCTTGCTCATCCGCAGGTTCCGTTCTTCCGTATCGCCTCAACTGTCTTGAGCCGTTTCGCCGGCAGAGCTTCCGGGGCGCCAGATGATATAGACTAGTGCTCGATTCAAGATCAGGAGCCCATCATGTCCGCCCCCAGCCGTCGGCCCGAGATTCGCCGCAGGCGCACCCGCAACGAAAAGGTCGCCAAATTGAGGAAACGTCTCGCGGCCGCTTCGATCGAAGCCGATCGCGCCCGCATCACCGCCAAACTGCATCGCCTGGAATTTAATTCTCCGGGACAGCCGTTGCTCAAGAATGCCTGAGTCCGGCTAGGGGTTGGCCGCGCGGGAGATGGCTGCTGGTTCATCCGGAAGCGGCGGCCGGGTCGGCTGTTTTTCTGACACTTCGTGGTACACACGGAGAATCTGCCGCGCGGCGGCCTCCCAGGAAAACCGCTTGGCCTGCTCGTAGCCCCTCGCCTTGAGTTTGTCGCGCAGCGCCTGGTCCACCAGGACGCGATGCAGCGCACGCATGATCTCAAAAACGTTTTCCGGATTCACCAGCACGGCGGCGTTGCCCACCACCTCGGGCAGCGAGGACGTGTTCGAGGTCACCACCGGCGTGCCGTGCGCCATGGCCTCCAGCGGCGGCAGTCCAAATCCTTCGTAGAGCGACGGGAATACGAAGATTTTCGCCGTGTCGTAGAAAATACGCAGCACTTCAATGGGCACAAATCCCATGAAGCGCACGTCGTTTTGCATCCGGCTGCGAATCACGGTACGGCGCAGGTCAGGGTGCTTCGACAGCTCGTCCCCTATGATGATCAACTTCAGGCCGGGAAACAGGGCTTCCTTCTCCAGTTCCGCTTTCAGTGCGGAAAAGGCCTCGATGATCCGGACCACGTTCTTGTGTGGACTGATCCGACCGGTGTAGAGCAGAAACGGATGATTGACCAGATAGCGTTCCGCCAGCAGCTGCCGGTCGGCGTCGCTGGCATGGCCACGCAGGAAGCGCTCGTCAATCGCGTTGTACACCACTTCGGTGCGGGCGGGAGGAATGGCGAACAGCTTCTCTACTTCGCTCTTGGTGAAATTGGAGACGGCGAAAATTCGCGACGCCCCCTTCAGCGCCCGATGCGTCAGATAAAAATGCAGCGAGCGCTTGAACCCGGATTGATCGCGGGCGCGGTACATGTGATCAAGCACGTCGTGCACGGTCATCACGTAAGGACAAGGCAGATTTCGCGGCAACCAGAACAGGTGGGGAATATGCACGACGTCGCAATGCAATCGCTTGAGGATGGCGCGATAGTCGAAATAGTTCTTGATCGTGGCGTCATTTCCCAGCAGGGGTACGGCGTGAAAATTAGGCGGCAGCGAGCCCATCTCCGCCACTTTCTCTGGCGGGCCGATCAGAAAATACTTGCTCTCGTTATCCAGCCGCCCCAGCGCCCGAACGATATTTCGCGTGTAAGTGCCCACGCCGAATTCGGTCATTCGCCGGATGTCGATGGCGACTCTCACGGGGAGAATTTAACCACAGAGAACAAAGTTCGGCCAGCGAATGGAGGACGGGCGTCCTCGCCCGTCTGGGGTTGAAGAGCAAAAACCATCGTCGAGAGCGGTCGATTCGCGACGGGCGGGACGCCCGTCCTCCTTCAACTAGGCCCGTACTTCGACTTGGGCCCTCGCTCGCCGCTCGGGATACAGCGGGAAAGCCTCGGCCAGACTCAAGACCTGGTTGCGGATCTTGCTCAGCACCGGTGCTTCCGTCCGATGATGCAGGGCTTCCGAAATCCAACGCCCCACCTGCTTCATCTCTTCTTCCTTCATGCCGCGGGTGGTCAGCGCAGGCGTGCCGATACGGATACCGCTCGGTTTCATGGGCGGATTGGTGTCGAAGGGAATGGCGTTCTTGTTGACTGTGATCGCGGCTTCGCCCAGGGCCTTCTCGGCCTCGCTGCCGAGTATCCCTTGAGAGAACACATCCATCAGCATGAGATGAGTGTCGGTGCCTCCAGAAATTATGCGGAAGCCTTCCGCGGCCAGCGTTTCTGCCAGCACTTTCGCGTTAGCCACGATCTGTCGCGCATATTCCCGAAACTCAGGCTGCATCGCTTCCTGGAAACTGACCGCTTTGGCCGCGATAATGTGGACCAGCGGGCCGCCCTGCATTCCGGGGAACACCACTTTGTCGATGGCAGCGGCAAATTCCTGTTTACTCAGGATCATTCCGGCGCGAGGTCCGCGCAGGGTCTTGTGGGTGGTGGTGGTGACGATATGCGCATGCGGCACCGGCGACGGGTGCACTCCCCCGGCAACCAGTCCGGCGAAGTGCGCCATGTCAACGAGGTACAGTGCGCCAACCTTGTCGGCGATCTGACGCATGCGCGCGAAATCGATGATTCGGGGATAGGCGCTGCCGCCGCCGATAATCAGCTTCGGCCGCTCCTTCTCCGCCAGCTTCTCCAAATCGTCGTAATCGATGGTTTCGCTTTCCTTTGTGACTCCATAAGGCACGATGCGATAGGTCTTCCCGGAAAAATTCAGATGATGCCCGTGTGTAAGATGGCCGCCGTGCGCCAGGTTGAGTCCGAGGATGGTATCGCCGGGCTGCAACACCGCCGCGTAGGCTTCCATGTTGGCCTGGGACCCGGCATGGGGCTGCACATTGGCGTGCTCCGCTCCGAAAAGTTTCTTGGCCCGCTCGCGCGCCAAGTCTTCCACCACATCGGCAAACTCGCAGCCGCCGTAGTAGCGCTTGCCCGGATAGCCCTCGGCGTACTTGTTGGTGAATACCGAGCCCATGGCCTCGAGCACGGCTTCGCTGACAAAGTTCTCGGAAGCGATCAGCTCCAGACCTTCGTGCTGTCGCCGAACTTCGTTATCGATGGCGGCGGCGATCTGCGGATCGGCTTCGCTGAGCGGGAGTGACATGCGGTCAGTTTTCATGATTTGCCTTTTAGAGCTACTAGCTCCTGGCTACTAGCTCCTAGCTCGTAGGGCTCCAGCCCTATCGCGTCTGCAAAGATGAGGGCTTAGCCCCCGAGGTTTCTCTTCAGATATTTACTTTGCCGCCATGGATCATTCTAACTTAGCTCTTAACCTTTGGCTCTTAGCTGACCAGATCTGGTGATGATGGCAGAATCGAGCTAGGAGCTAGAAGCGAGGAGCCAGAAGCTGTTCACACGCTCTCAAACGCTGACCGCAAAAACGAGACCAGCTGCCAGCCATCCATGTATTTGTAGGGCGTCTCGCCGGTGGTGTAGTGGCCGCAGGGCAGCACCACGACCTTGTGGTCCAGCGCGTGGCGTTCAAACTCGGCTACGGCATCACGGGAGAGCCCGGGCAAAAATGTCATGTCGTATTTCGCGTAAATGATGAGTGACTTCTTGGGCCAGCGGGCGAACTGTTCAAAGTAGGAAATCGGGCTGATGCCGCTCCACAACGCGCGTAGCCGGTCGAGATCGATTTGCGCTTCGAGACCTTCGCGAATGTGGCGGGTGGATTGTCCGTGCCAGACCACGTCCGCGACATTGGTCGAGGCATGATTGAAGGCGGCCACCCGAATGCGGGGGTCGTGTGCGGCGGCGAGAAAGGAATAGCAGGAACCCAGGCTGGTGCCCAGGATGCCCAGTCGGTTGTATCCCTTCTGCTCCAGCCAGTCCAGGCAGCAGCGCGCGTCCACCACCGCCTGGCGACAGGCGTCGAGCGTGCGCCCGATGTTGGCGGAGACGGCATAGTCGGCGCGCAGCGTGTCCGCGGGCATGCGTATTTCGTGATACGGCATGCTCAGGCGCAGCACCGCGATGCCCATCAGGTTCATTACCCGGCAGAGTCCGGTGTAAGCGAGGGCATCGGAATTCCAATGCGGCAGCAGCACCACTGCCCGCCGCCCGCGAGCCGGGAACCAGCGGGCGTTCACCAGATTGTTTTCCGGATAGGGCGTGTGGACCGGCGAAGTGAAGCGCAGGAAATCAGCGTGCGTGCCGCGGACCTTCGCTTCCAGCTTCGGATCCGGCACTTCCCGCGTGCTGAAGACCTGGACTTCGCGGCGCTCGAGGCGAAAATCCGAAGGCGACGTATAGGAATAAAACTCGTCGCTCGACGCCATCATGCGGCGGTTGTACTCGCGCAGAAATTTTTCGGAATCGGCTTTCCCGGGGACATGCCCGGGCGCGAAGCCGTTGCGACAAGGCCAGTCCCTCGCCCACTCCACGCCCCAATCCAGCGGGCGCACCACCCGGTTGTTGTCCACCGAGGTGAGCCGGGTCTCCCAGTCATACATCCACTGTTCGTAGCGGGAAGCCATTGTTATCAGCATAGCAAAGAAGAGGTGGGTGTGTGGGTCAGGCACTCTTGTCCGACGCCTTTGACTCGGACTTTCGTCGTCGGATAACAACAAAGCAAACCAAGGTCAAAAGCGTCGGACAGGAGTGTCCGACCCACACACACGTGTACCGTGCTCAGAAAATATGCAGGCGTAAAGAGCAGGCGTGGATAAACAATTGTATTTCGACTTGGCCAAGGACCAACGACGCGGCCAACGACTAGCTATACTTCCTCGGCACCCGCTTCGAAATCGCGCAAAGAATCTCGTACACGTTCGTGTTGGCCAATTCCGCGTGCTCGCATGCGTCCACGCTCAGACCATCCAAAGCGCCAAGAAGGACTACTTCATCGCCCACGGAAACTCCCGGCAAGCCGGTCACATCCGCGAGAGTCAAATCCATCGAGATGCGGCCCACGATGGGAGCGTAGTGTTCACGCACGATCACCCGTCCACGGGACGACAGAGCGCGATTCAATCCGTCGGCGTAGCCGACCGGAAGCACTGCGATTCGCGCCGGAGCCTTGGTCACGTAAGTTCCCCCGTACCCCAGGGCCTGGTTGGCGCGCACGTCGCGCAACGAGAGGATTCGGGTCTTCCAGGTGAGTACCGGTTTTACGCCCAGCCGCAGCTTGGCACCGCTGACTTCTCTTCCTGCCCGCTCAAAGGGCAGGTAGTAGCCATACAGTGCAATTCCCGGACGAACCATGGTGTTCCATGACTCTCGCCGTGAAATCACGGCGCCGGTGTTGGCCACGTGAATCAGCGGAGGATCAAATCCCTCGTTACGCAGCAGGCTTCGCACCTGCTCGAACTTCTGCAACTGGTCGTTGACCGAAGGCGCGTCCAGCACTTCGGAAGAAGACAGGTGAGTGGAGAGACCTTCGAGCAGCAGATGGGGCGACGACTTCAACGCGGAACAAACCGGGTACAGGTCTTCCGGATCGACTCCGAGGCGGCCCATGCCGGTGTCCACTTTCAGATGCACCGCCAGCCTGGGCAAACCGAGACCAGCCGCGGCCTTTTCCAGCAACTCCACCTGCCCTGGCTCCCATACCGTGGGCGTCAGTTGCAGACGAATGATTTCTTCCTCTTCGCCCCGCCAGAAGCCCGTCATTAAGAGGATGCGAGTACGAATGCCGGCATCGCGCAACGGGATAGCTTCATCGAGTGAGGTCACGCCCAGCCAGCGCGCCCCCTCCTCTTCCAGCGCTCGCGCGCATTCCGTTGCACCGTGGCCGTACGCGTCTGCTTTGACTACCGCGCAGACGGTTACGCCCGTTCCGATATGCCGCTGTACTACGCCGAAGTTGTAGCGCAGGTTCTCCAGCGACACCTGGGCCCAGGTGGGTCGCGTCGCCGTGCGCTTCACAATTTCAGCGGTAGCCACTCCCTGCGATTATAGCGGTCGTCCTGGAGCTCATGAGGTTACGCCTGTGCTACTCCCGAGCCTCCGGCGACCATCAAATTATCCGCCCGCCAGGACGAAATTCACCGTCACCTGGGTTTCCACTTCCACGGGTTCGCCGTTGAGCACATAGGGCCGGTATCGCCACTGCCGCACGGCATCGACGGCCGCCGGCGCCAGCATAGGGTGGCCACTCAAGACCTGCAGGTTTTCGATTGTGCCTTCGCGGCTGATCATGGCCCGCAGCACGACCTGGCCCTGGATCCGTGCCTGCCTCGCCAGCGGGGGATAGAGAGGCTGGACACGATAGATCAAGTTCCCCTCCATCATGTGCGAGATCGGAGGGTGATGGACCGCGGGCGGAGGTGGAGGCAGCACCAGATCGGAGCCAAGCACTGAATCGAGGACAGTCCCGTGGCCTTGAGCATCGCCAATTCCGTGGCGTACCCCGGTAGCGCTGGGATCGATCATCGGAGGTGGCGGAACCGTTTCTGTCAGCATGCTCACGTCATGTGGAATCTCGGGAGGAGCCACCAGCCTGCTTCCCATCAGGTTGCTTTGGACAGCCGAGGAGACGTTGTGGCGGGTTTGCTCGGGCGGGGCCGCCGGCGGTGGAGCTGGCGCGAGTAGCGGCGCAAGCAACGCCAATCTCGGGAGTCCTTCGGTGTAGAGCAAGGGCAGCAGAAGCAGGCAGCCGACAGCGAGGGCCTGCAGGGCAAACGAGATCAGGGTTGTCCATCCCCGGCGAGAATGTCCGGACCAGTCGGAATCAGGCGAGAAATCGGCAAACATGGTGTCCTCCTCGATGTGAGCATGACTATGTGTAAGGACACCAGAGACTCAGCTCTCAGACTCAATCCGGAGCGAACTGCGGCAAAGAAAAAAGGCCGCGTCTGCACGCGGCCTGCGGGAACTTTTTCGCGACATTGGGTGTCGCAGAAACGATTCTCGAAAAGCTACTCTGGCAAAACTATTTTGGCGTAGTGCCCTGGGGCTTAGGCGCTGCCGGCGAGGTGGTCGCTGGCTTTGCCGTCGGTGCGGCCGGTCTGGTTGCGGCGGGCTTGGGAGTTGGCGCCGGCACACCGGATTGCGCGTTGTAAAGATCAACCACGGGCCGGGTGATATCCACCGCCGGCCCAGCCCAAAGCACGGGCCCGTTGGGCCAGGGATTCGAAGTGTCGATGATCACCCCGTAACCGTTGTCGGCGGCATATTTCACCAGCATCGGCCCCATCTTCTGCAGAATGCGCTGCGCGATTTCGTTCTGCTGGTTCTGTGCATCCTCACGCGCGTCCTGCACCGATCGTTCCAGTGATTTCTGCCTTTGCTCGATTTGCTTCACCAGCGTGGCCCGGCTGTCGTCATTCAGGGTCGTGCCTTGAGTATTCAGCTGCTTCTTCAAACTCTCGACTTCGTCATTCTGATTCTTGAGCTCATTTTGCTTGGGCTCAAGCTTCTTGGTCAAAGCCTCGAAATCACGCTGGCCTTCATTGGTAGCAAAGATGGCCTGCTCGACATTGATCGTCCCCATCCTGGTCCCGGTAGCGTTAGTGGCGACGGGGGCGGCGGCACTGCTGGCTGCGGCGCTCGGGGCCGCGGGCAACGCGGCGGTCTGGGCCAGGGCCGCAACCGGTACGGCGAACACGATGGACATAAGGAATCGCGCGAACTTGCTTGTCATGTGGTTGATTTTGAACTCCTTGGAAATTCATCCCGGGAAACGGGTTAGATTTTTCATAAACGCCAATGCTGGCCGCGCCTCAGCACTAACCCGACCGTTCGCTGTCAACGGAAGAGGCTGGGCCGAGTTCCCAGCGCCTCACGCCGAACCTGAAGCGGCGTGGTGACCACCCCATTGGCTGCCTTTTTCAGGGTGTGGATATTCCCATTATAGGTACACCCTCCGCTTGAGGTCAAACCGGGTCAGTCGTCAGTCCTCGGTCGTCAGTCGTCAAATGAGGCATCGTCTAACTGACGACTGAAGACCGACGACTGTCTTCAGAACGTGGTGGCCACGCTGAAGCGAAACGTCTTGCGCGGCTCGCGCAATTGATACTCGGGCGCCAGACTCCGCGAAGCCTGCTCGAAAGTAAAGTCTCCCGCTGCCCCCGGCGGGAACATGTCGCGCGTAATGGGGACCGGACCGCGGGTGACACTGTCCAAACGCAACGGGTTGTACGCCCAATAGACCCGGAACGGGGCATTGATGATGGGTAGAAACACCTGCACTTCTAACCCTGTGGACATCCGGGGACGCCAGTTGGTGGAGCTAACCACCTGCAGATTCTGGGAAAACGCAGGGGTCTGAAGATGTCCGCCGGTGCAATTCAGGGCAATATCGAGCGCGGGACAGCCGAACACGGTGTTATTGATGTTGGCCAGTTGACCGGGATTGATGCGCAATTGCGATCCCCTGACAATGGGGTTCATCCCCAGATCCACGAAGGGTGCCAACGCCACTGGCCCCGCAATCGTTATCCGGTATTCCAGGTTCGTGACCAGGCTGGCATCCCCGCCAGGAAACACGATCCGCTCGACCGGAACCGGAATGCTGTAGGGGCCCCGAAGCGGGTTGGCTGGGTCCTTGGGGACCACGGTGCCGTCCGGGTTACGCAGCGCAATGCTGCTCTTGTCCGGAAGAAAGGCGACCGGAGATACAGAACGAATATCAAAACCGCGTATGTCATTTTCACCGCCGAGGTAGAAGCGTTCAAACGGTGGCGCCACCACTCCACCGTACCCGGCCAGGAAGGAACCCTGCACGTTAAATCCAATTGTATTGCGGCCCTTCTGCACAGGTTTGAAGTGTTTGTACTGCACAATCGGGCGCAGAGACCGCACTGTCCCCCCCAACCCGGCGATCTCCCCACCCAGAAATACGCTGGTTCCTCTCTTGGGTGAGATCGGGCTATCAATGGTGCTGAACGAAAAGCTGGGAAGGACCTTGCTGGTAACGATGCCCTCCAGGGAGTTGGGGCCGCTGATTCCACGAAATGCCAGGTCGGTGAACAATATCTTCGACGCGTTGCTGACCGCGACAATGGAAGAGCGGTCGAAAGAATAGGTGATTCCCACGCGTTTGAAGGAATGATGCAACTGGTAGCTGAGTGAGCCGGTAAATCCAGTGCTGGACTGGGTGTAATTCTGCAGGTTGTTCAGGAAGGCGTTGGGAAGGTTAACTTGCTGGCCGGTCAGGATGGCCTCCTGCCGCGCCTGGTTATAGTTATATTTCTGGGTGAAAACCGAAAAGCCACCCTGGATCGGGCGATCAAACAGATAGGGCTCGGTAAAACTGAACGACAGAATGCGCTGGCTGTTGCCGATGCTGGTCTGGACCGCCAGCGTCTCACCCAGGCCGAGGAAGTTGTTAGTGCTGTAGTTAATCCCTATGAAGGCCCCGGCCAGTCCGCTCACCCCGCCGTTCAGGCCGATGCTGTTCTTGCCTCTCTCCCTGACCTTGAGTGTAAGGTCAACGGTGGCGTTTTTTTCGTCCAAGTGGGTTTCGGTGACGTTGGGGTCGTCGGGCTTCAATTGCTCGAAGTAGCCCAACTGATTGAGCCGCAGCAAGCTCAGCTTCCACAGGCGCTCGTCGTAAACCTGCCCCTCCTCCAGCGCCACCTCGCGGCGGATGACCTTGTCGCGGGTAGTGGTATTTCCGGAAAATTCAATTCTGCGGACATAAAACTTCTTGCCCTCGTCGATATCGATCGAGAGATTTACCAGTTTTTTGTCTTCATCGAAGGTAGTGTTGGGAATCGAAGTAAAGTTGATGTGGCCCAACTCGCGATACGCATTGCGCAGGTTCTCCAGCCCCTTGGCTACCTTTTCACGCGAGAAGATATCTCCGTCTTTCATGGGAAAGAGCGAGCGCAAGGCCTTGATGTTCTTGACTTCGTCGTTGCCCTTGAAGGTGATTTCGCCCAGGCGATACTGTTCACCTTCATCGATCGGAATGGTGATGTCGACGGCCTTGCCCGGTCCTTTCATCAGCAAGGGGACGTGAAAACCCGGATGGCCGGTGTCATGAATTTCCGTCTTGGCGTCCTGCACCACGACCTTGAAGTAGCCGCGGTTCTGGAATTCCGCCCGCACCCGTTCCGTGTCTTCATCGAGCTTGCTGGCGTCGTAGGTCTTGGCAAAGATGTTTTCCAGGAAGATAGAGTGCGGGATCCCAATTGGCTTCAAGTTCTTCATGGCCCCGCGCAGAACGCGCGAGCTGACATGTTTGTTGCCGATAAACGTAATCTTGCCCACACTGACCTTGGGGCCTTCCTTCACCACAAAAGTGACGCTGACCTTGGCGGGCGGGATGGGCCGAACCTCAGTGCGGACGGTGGCGAACTGCCGGCCATGCTCGGACAGCAATTCCCGGATCGTGACCTCCGCTTTTTTTACCTTGGTAGGATCGTATTGGCTTTCGGGCGAGAGTCCTACCTTGCGCTCCTTGAAACGGTCCAGCACATCACTCTTCGAGACCGAGCTTAGCCCCAGGTAATCGATCTCACTGATGGTGGGGCGCTCCTTGACGTAAACGTGGAGCCTCCAGCCTTTAGGGGTCTGCTCCCGCTCAAACCGGATGTCCTCGAAATAGTTCGTGTTCCACAAGGAGTTAAAGTCGCGTTCCAGTGCGGCCGCGTCATAGACGTCTCCGGGCCGGGTGAAAATGCGTCCTCGCACGGTTTCCGCCGGGATGCGCCGGTTCCCATGGATGACGATCTCGGTAACCAATTCCTGCTGGCCCCACCCCGCCGAGCACACCAACAAGAACAGCAGCAAAAAAGGCCATCGTGCTTTACAAATCTTTATGATTGAAGAAGATGAAGGCGATGCCCCAGCCGGAACAGGCCACGCATGGCCCGACCTGCTCTTCGTCACTACAGGGCTATCCTGATGAAAACGAAGAATCGTTACTACCTCGGATCCTGGGAGTAGGAAAGTGGCAATTATACGGTAGAGCCGCGAAGACCGTCCAAACCGCCCCCCTGCTTCAGGAAGACGGTTTAACGAGCTCTACTTCAACCAAGACGGAATAAAACGTGGCGGAGTTGCCTAGGTCCGTAAGTTTTTCCGAAGTAAGTACATTTATGTTGCAGCTTCCCCAGCTTAGCTTGGCCCAGTGGAGCTTAGCAGAAACGACGCCCGCCTGCACCGCACCGTCAACCCTCGCGCGCAGCATAATGTCTCCGCGGCGATTGAACACGCGAACCATGTCGCCATCGACGATTCTGCGCGCCCTGGCATCGACCGGGCTCATTTCCAGCAAACCGGCTTCTTCCATTTCCTGGACCACCGGCACATTGCAGAACGTACTATTCAGGAAGTTGTCCGCTTTGCGGGCCAAGAGCTCTAGTGGAAACTGCCTCGCCTGCGAACTGTGCCGCGATTCATCAGGAGGGGAAAACGCCACTACCGGTTCAAGCCCTTGTGCTTTGAGGTCCTCGCTGTAGAGTTCAGCCTTCCCGCTCTTTGTCCAGAAATTACCTTCCGCGAAAGGCAGGAAATCTGAGAACTGCGAACTCGACACTGAGGACTGATTTTCAAAATTAAGCCTGACATGCCCTTCCCTCTCCAACTTCTCCCGATCGACGCCCCGGAGGCGGGGGTTGTCTGAATGCAGCGCTGTATCGATCATGCGGTCAACGGATTCATGGAAGCAGTCCTCGTCAAACCCCATGCCCCTGGCGAGCGCGCGAAAGACCTCAACGTTGGAGCGGCATTCGCCCAGGGGCTCGATGGCCGCATCCGACATTTGCAGATAGTAGTGTCCATAGGCGGCTTGCAGGTCCTTATGCTCGAAGAACGTGGTCGCGGGAAGAACGATGTCGGCATAATCCACGGTGTCGGTAAAGAACTGCTCGTGCACGACGGTGAACAAGTC
>JAIQFF010000307.1 GCA_020073395.1 Terriglobia bacterium | reverse complement strand
ATGGAAGCCTTGGAACGCCACCAAGGCCACTTCTACAACTGGTATGACACGCAGTCTCTGAAACCGTTGCAACCCACCTATATTTCGACGGTGGACAGCGGGAACCTCGCAGGCCATCTGCTGACATTGCGGCCAGGCCTGCTTGCCCTTCCCGATCACAAGATTCTGGGAGCGCGATTGTTTGACGGGCTAAGTGACACCCTGAGGATTCTCGTGGACACTGCGGGAGGTGCCGCTTCGGCCCAGCTCGCTCAATTTCAGGAGGATCTGGCGTTCGCATCGGATTCCCGGCCAGCGACGCTCACGGCGGCGCGGTGGTGCCTCGATCGGCTGGTGAAATCGGCCGCGGAGGTGGCGAGGGTCTTCGAAGCGGAGCCCGAAAGCCAGGCAAAGGGGTGGGCACTCTCTCTCGCCCGGCAATGCCAGAGCGCCCTCGACGAGTTGGTCTTTCTCGCCCCGTGGGTTTTGCTCACGGCTTTTCCAAATCGATTCAGTGATTTTCGTGGTATCGATGATATCCCAACGCTGTACGGGTTGACCCGACTTGAGGGGGAGTTGCTCCCGGCAATCGAGCATCGGCTCATCTCTGAAGCGGAGCCCGAGGAGAGGGAGTGGCTTGACGAGCTTCAACAGCGCATCACGGACGCAAGTCAGCGTGCCAAGGCAAGGATTGCGGCGATCGACCGTCTTGCGCTGCAATCCAGCGAATTCGCCCGCATGGAGTATGACTTCTTGTTCGACAAGGCACGCCATCTGCTGGCCATCGGGTACAACGTGGATGAGCGCCGGCTGGACTCGAGTTACTACGATCTGCTGGCATCGGAAGCGAGATTGTGCTGTTTCGTGGCAATTGCGCAGGGACAACTACCGCAGGAGATCTGGTTTGCCCTGGGGCGCCTGCTCACCACCGCCGAGGGTGAGCCGGTTCTCCTTTCCTGGAGCGGTTCGATGTTCGAGTACCTCATGCCGCTCCTGGTGATGCCGACGTACGAAGACACGCTGCTCGACCAAACCTACAAGGCAGCCGTGGAGGAGCAGATCGCGTATGGACGGAGGCGCGGCGTACCGTGGGGCATGTCGGAATCGGGCTACAACATGGTCGATGTTCATCTCAACTACCAGTACCGCGCGTTTGGCGTGCCCGGTCTGGGCCTCAAACGCGGGCTTTCTGACGATTTGGTCATCGCACCGTATGCCTCGGCGCTCGCGTTGATGGTGGCACCCGAGGAGGCGTGCCTGAATCTTCAGCGACTCGCCGCTGAAGGGCTGGATGGAGAATACGGCTTCTATGAAGCGATCGACTACACTCCGTCGCGTCTACCCCGGGGGCAATCGAGTGCCGTGGTCCGGTCGTTCATGGCCCATCACCAGGGCATGAGCCTCCTCTCCCTGGCCTATCTGCTCCTGGACCGTCCGATGCAGAAGCGATTCGAGTCGGATCCACTGTTCCAGGCGACCACGCTGTTGCTCCAGGAGCGGGTTCCCAAGGCCTCGGCGTTCTATTGGCACGCCGCCGAGCACTCCGACATACGTACTGCTCCCACTGGTTTGGAGACGCCAATGCGCGTTTTCAGCAGTCCGGACACGCCAATACCGGAAGTGCAATTGCTGTCAAACGGCAGATACCACGTGATGATCACAAACGCAGGCGGCGGTTACAGCCGCTGGAAGGACATTGCCGTCACGCGCTGGCGGGAAGACAGCACCTGTGACAACTGGGGCACGTTCTGTTATCTCCGCGATGTGGCCAGTGGGGAGTTCTGGTCAACCGCCTATCAGCCGACGCTCAAAGGGACGGAAAACTATGAAGCGATTTTCTCGGAGGCACGAGCGGAGTTCCGTTGCCGCGACCACCAATTCGACACGCATACCGAGATCGCCGTTTCGCCTGAGGATGACATCGAACTGCGCCGCATTACCATCACCAACCGCTCTCGGATACGCCGGGCGATCGACGTCACGAGTTACGCGGAAGTCGTTCTCGCCTCCTCTGCCGCCGACGCGCTGCATCCGGCGTTCAGCAATCTCTTTGTTCAGACAGAGATCCTCCGCCAGCAACGGGCAATCCTCTGCACTCGCCGGCCTCGCTCTCTCGGCGAGCACACCCCATGGATGCTTCACCTGATGGCTGTGCACGGGGCTGAGATCGGAGATGTCTCCTATGAGACCGACCGTATGCGTTTTATCGGTCGCGGAAACACTGTCGCCGATCCGGAGGCGATGCGAGGAGCGGCGCTCTCTGGCAGTGAGGGGTCCGTGCTCGATCCGATCGTCGCGATCCGGTATCGCATCACGCTTGATCCGGGAGAATTGGCGACGATAAATATTGTCTCCGGCATCGGCGAGACCCGCGACGTGTGCCTTGGCCTTGTCGAAAAATACCATGATCGGCGTCTAGCGGATCGCGTCTTCAACCTGGCTTGGACTCATAGCCAGGTGGTCCTGCAACAGCTCAATGCCACAGAGGCCGACGCACAACTCTATGGACACCTGGCCAGCGCAGTAATCTATGCAAATTCCGCGCTGCGCGCCGATGTGAGCGTTCTCAGAAAGAACCGCCGCGGGCAATCCGGTCTATGGGGATACGCCATTTCTGGCGACTTGCCGATTGTGCTGCTGCGGATTGGCGACCCGGCACATATCGATCTGGTGCGCCAAATCGTGCAGGCCCACGCCTACTGGCGTCTAAAAGGATTGGCCGTGGACCTGGTGATCTGGAATGAAGATTACGTCGGTTACCGGCAACTCCTCAATGAACAAATCATGGGGCTGATTGCGGCCGGCCTCGAAGCCAACGTTGCGGATCGACCTGGGGGCATCTTTGTAAGACCTGCAGACCAGATATCGAACGAGGACCGCATTCTTTTCCA
>JAIQFF010000142.1 GCA_020073395.1 Terriglobia bacterium | reverse complement strand
GCGGCAAGCCATCCAGCACCTCTATGATCTGGGGCACAGCCGGATTGCGTTTATCAAGGGACCCAAGATTCTCGTCGACAGCGTGCAGCGTTGGCAGGGGCTGGAGAGTTTTGCGGAAGAAGTCGGCATGCAACTCGACCCCAAGCTCATTCTCGAGATCAAGGGACGCAATTCGACCTATGCGGAAGGATACGATTTAACCGATGAACTCATAAGGCGACGCTCGGATTTCACGGCCTTGGTTGCATTCGATGATCTCACGGCCTGCGCCGCGATCCGTGCTCTGACAAAAGCAGGTCGCCGCGTCCCCAAGGACTGTTCGGTGGTTGGTTTCGATGACGTCCCCAGTTCGGCTTTCTATAATCCTCCGCTGACGACCGTGCACCAGCAGCTTGAGCTGCAGGGCTCGCTGGGGGCAGAGATGATCGAGGAACTGATCAAGGCAGCGGCTGAGAATCGCCAGGTTCAACCCAAGCACCGAAAAGTATCGCCCAAGCTGGTGGTTCGCGACTCGACGTCCCCGGCGCGGAGTTCCTGAGCCACTTGCCGTTTGGGGTAGTCACTATTTCGGACGATCAGCGTGGTGTTGCATGAAACGTTACACCAGAAAACGCGTTCGATCCCGGTCAAACCAGGACATCTTATGAACCCCGTTCTCAAACAGGCTCTCTATCAGTGGTGCAAAATTCCGGCACAGGATCTCGTAAACCATCCGGGACGGCGAGTCCCCTTCCGCATGGTCCACGACTCCGCGGAGATGGGCGCTTTGATGGCGCAGGAACTTGTGGAAGTGATTGAAGCCAACAACCGGAAGAACTCGCCGACTCGCGCCATCATCCCTTGCGGACCGAAGTGCTGGTATGCACCGTTCACTGACCTCGTGAATTCGCGCAACGTCTCGCTTCGCAACCTCTCCATATTTCACATGGATGAATGTCTGGACTGGCAGGCTCGTCCCTTGCCCGCAA
The DNA here is from genome assembly GCA_020073395.1 of Terriglobia bacterium. GTDB lineage: Bacteria > Acidobacteriota > Terriglobia > Terriglobales > Acidobacteriaceae > JAIQFF01. The sequence goes on along the minus strand of JAIQFF010000142.1, from coordinate 13,021 downwards.
ACCATCCCTACAACTTTCGCACCTTTATGGAAAAGCATTTTTACGGAGGCATCCGGCAGGACTTGGCCGTACCCGAACCGCAGCGGTTCTGGCTCCTGCCCTCCACCGCTGACCGCGTAAGCGCCGCGATCGCCGTCGCACCCATCGACATCACCGTCGGCGGTTGGGGACAGGATGGCCACGTCGCCTACAACCAGGCGCGTCGCCATCCGTACAGCCCCATCACCATCGAAGAGGTCACAAATTCAACCATCCGCGTGCAAGAAAACAACTACGACACCATCCTCGCTCTGGCGCAGCGCAGTTTTGGTGGAGCCTACCAATTCGTTCCGCCGATGTCGATCACGTTAGGAGTAAAGGAGTGCCTGTTGGGGCGGAAGGTGCGTGTGTACAGCGACACCGGTTCCTGGAAACAAACTGCACTGCGGGTTGCTCTGTTCTCCGAACCGACTCCCGAATACCCGATGACGCTTCTGCAGCGGCATCCTGACGCAATCATCACGGCGACCGTAGAAACCGCGAGCCACCCCATCAGCGAGAATCCCGACTGGCAGCTTTTGTAGGAAGCGTCGAACATGCGCGTATTGCGGATTGATGACCGTTCTCTTTACCAGCAACTCGTTGGAGTTGGGGGACTCGGTACCGGGATCTTCTTGGCCCTCGAAGGCAATCACACGCTGGGGCGCAACGAAAGCAGGCCCGGCGAACTGCTCAATATCAGGGACTACTGCAAACTCCACATTGTCATCCACTATGTCGCCAAGTTGCTTGGAGGCCAGTGTTTTCGCGTATTTCCGGTGGGCAAAGTGGGCAACGACGAGGCCGGGCGCTTCGTTCTGAAGGAAATGAATGAGGCTGGCGTCGACACCCGCTTCGTGGAAGCGCTTGACGACAAGCCAACCCTGTTCAGCGTTTGCTTCCAGTATCCCGACGGCACTGGCGGCAACATCACGACCAACAACTCGGCAGCGGCGGAACTCAGCGAGCACGACCTCGCAAAAACTGAAGATGTGCTAACTGCTGCACCGCGGACCATCGCGCTCTCGCTGCCGGAAGTTTCGCTCGAAGTACGCGATCACTTCTTGAAACTGGCGACGCGTGCACAATCTTTCCGTGCCGCGTCGTTCGTCTCCGCCGAGATCGCCGCCGCCAAGCAATTGGGAATGTTTGAGCGACTCGATCTTGTTGCGCTTAACGAAGCCGAAGGGGCTGAACTGATCGGTCCTGACTTTTCCGCCGACGATCTCCGCGGCTGCATGGACAAGTGCGTGGATTATCTCCGCCGAACGTATCCGCATCTGCACATGGTCATCAGTTGCGGCAAGAACGGAGCCTACGCACTGAATCACGAGACCTGGAACTACTGCCCGGTGCCGCGAGTTGAGATCGCCTCGACCGCGGGGGCGGGTGATTGCCTGCTCGGCGGCATCCTGGCGGCCATGGCGGCAGGCATTCCATTCTTGAGCGCACGACCGCCGCGGCAGAGTCTGGCGGAGCGTCCCCTGGAGACCGCACTCGAGTTTGGCGTTCTCCTCGCCAGCTACAAGGTAACCTCGCCGCATACCATTCACCCTGACGCTTCACTCTCGAGCCTGATCACATTTGCCGAACGGGCCAGGGTCCAATTCTGCCCGGCGCTCCTGAGGCTTTTTACGGAAAGTCCTGTTGTGGGAAGCAGGACCTAGCAGATCTCCAGGCCTGTGAAGAGCGGCGAGAGAGATCAGGCTATCGCATCCAACGGGCCAGGCTTCAAGACGAGCGGGTGACTGCGCATGGCATCGCCCACATTCTTGGCGTTTCCTCTGAAACCGCACATGACGAGACGCTAACCCGAAGTACGGTTTGCATGTATTGGGAAAAGACGGTTTTTTGACTTGACAGGAATGGCGGTTGGGTATATCAAGTTCGCCTTAGGTGAAACGTTACACTAGACTGCCTTTCCCGCTTTTGGGGGTGCGCCATGAATGGCCGGCCGGCTCGAGCCAGCAATTCTCCAACCATGTCCGCCAGGTTGCTGCTTTCCTTCTTTCTACTGATCCTGATCGCCGTCGCCGCCCTCAGCTGCAGCCGAGGCCGCATCGAAAACGCACCGGCGGTTTCAAGCGTTCACATTGCTGCGGCGGCCGGTGGCCCGCTCGTCATCAGAACGCCAGCAGCGGAATTCCATTTCTTTCCGACAGGCTACCTGCAGGCCAGCCTGTTACAGAACGGTCAGGCTTTCAGCCTCGATGATCCCCCTTCTGCAACGAACATCAGCGCTGACTCGCTGCTAAGTGGCGGCAAGGAGATTCGGGACTTTGTCATGGATTTGGACCACGCCAGGATCGGCGAGGCTTCCGGCCGGCTGGGGGCGACCGGCAAGCGCATCGAAGTATCCGGAAAGAGCGCTTCTCTACCCGCAATCGAACGCACCATGGTCATCGAGGTCTACGACGACTTTCCCACGATTGCCCTGACCAGCACTTCCTACAAGAACACCGGAAGGACCGACCTGCCGCTCGAGCAAGTCATCACCCAACAGCACTTCCTGAATGCATCGCTGAGCGACCGAAACGCGGCGCCCTACTCCATGTGGTCCTTCCATGGATCGAGTGAAGCGTGGGGCAAAGACGACGTGATGCTGCTGAACGCCAAATTCTCCCGCGCGAACCCCATGCAGACCATGCAGCACAACGACGAAAACCAGACCGGTGGCGGGATTCCGGTAGTGGCCTTCTGGACTGGTTCCGTGGGCGAAGCCATCGGCCATGCGGAAACTGTACCTCTGAAGATGAGTTTGCCGGTCAGGACCCTGACCGATGGCCGGGTTAGTGCAGCGGTCGCATTTGAGGGGGGCGCACCGCTGCACCCTGGCGAAGTACTGTCGACACCGCTCACGTTTGTGTCCGTATTTAAAGGTGACTTCTACGAGCCCCTCAGCCTGTATTCAAGGATGCTCCAGAAGCACGGGTTGAGCCTGGCGCACCCGAACGCATCTGACTATGAGGCGAACTGGTGTGGCTGGGGCTATGAGATGGACTTCACGCCCAAGCAAATGCTGGGCACCATTCCAAAGCTGAAGGAACTCGGACTGAAGTGGGCCACGCTGGACGCGGGCTGGTTCAAGTCGCGGGGCGACTGGGAGCCACGCACCGACACCTTTCCGGGCGACTCGCTGCAGAAGGTGGTCAGGGCCTATCACGACGCCGGAATTCACATCACGCTCTGGTGGATTCCGCTGGTCGTAGAGGACGGCCATGGCAAGGACATCCTCAATCACCGGCCCTACCAACTGTCCAAAGTGGTCAAAGACCATCCTGATTGGCTGATCCTGGATAAGAACGGCAAGCCTGCCCGCGCCACGGCTGATCTGGGCGCGCTCTGCCCTGCGGTTCCGGAGGTGCAGCAGTACTACAAGCAGCTCACCGAGCGCTTCATTCGTAATTGGGACTTCGACGGTCACAAGTTGGATTTTTCCTACACCGTCCCGGCTTGCTACAACCCGAAGCATCACCACAAATCGCCGAATGATTCCATCCAGGCTGTGGGCGACGTTTACAAGATCATTTTCGAAACTACGCGCGCGCTGAAGCCGGACAGCGTGACGCAAGCATGTCCTTGTGGGACGCCGCCCAGCCTCGCATGGCTGCCGTACATCGATCAGGCGGTCACCGCCGATCCGGTGGGTTCGCGCCAGGTGCGGCTTCGCACCAAAATGTACAAAGCCTTGCTAGGCCCGGAAGCAGCTGTATACGGCGACCACGTCGAACTCACCGAAGTTGTCCTGAGCAATACATTACATGAAGTGGATAAGGGACGCGACTTCGCGTCTGAAGTCGGCGTCGGCGCAGTGCTCGGCACCAAGTTCACTTGGCCAGACTATGGGCCGAAATTCAAGATCGTGGAATTGACGTCCGAGAAGCAAGCCCATTGGCAAAAGTGGATCAATCTCTACAACGCGAAAATGCTCTCTCGCGGGAAGTTTCTCAATCTCTACACGTATGGTTACGATACGCCCGAAGGCTATGCGATCGACAAAGACAATCGGATGTATTACGCGTTCTACGCACCCGACAAACAAAAGCAGTGGTCTGGTCAAATCGAGTTGCGAGGACTGAAGCCCGGCCGCTACGCGGTCGTTGACTATGAACGGGGCAGACAGTTGGGTGTGATCGATTCTCAGAACCCAACGCTGAAAGTCTCGTTTGACGAGCACTTGCTCCTAGAAACCAATCTACAGTTGTGATGTCGGCTACTGGCTTGACAATTGACCCTGAAGCGGGTCCAAGCCGGGTCGTTTCGCAAGGAGGTCGGTGATGACGCGCTCTCTTAAACATGTCTGTTGTGCATCCCTTCTCGTGATTGTGCTGGCAGCTGTGGGCTGGGGGCAGAAAGATTCCGGCACTATTGTCGGTACCGTAAAGGACGCATCCGGCGCGGTCCTCGCGGAAGCCAAGGTGACAGTCACCGATGCGGATCGCGGCACCTCTTTTACCACCGCAACAAACGCCAGCGGCGAGTACGTTGCGGGCCCATTGAAAGTGGGCCATTATCGCGTCGCTGTCGAGAAAGCGGGATTTAAAACAACGGTGGTGGGCCCAGTCGAACTGAACGTTCAGGAACGGCCCTCGGTAGACGTTGTGTTGCGCGTGGGAGAGATCCACGAGCAAATCACGGTGACCTCGCAGGGACCACAACTGGAAACGGAGAATTCAGATCTTGGTCAGGTTGTGACAGCCAAGCGAATTTCTACGCTCCCCCTCAATGGCCGCAATTACGCGCAATTAGCACAATTGGGAACGGGCGTCGTTCCGGCCGAGCCCGGATCGCGCGCGGAGAAATCGTTCGCTTTTAGCTCCAACGGCGCCCGCGCTCTGCAAAACAACTTTCTACTTGATGGTGTGGACAACAACGCCAATCTCGGCGATGTGCTCAATGAGACCACGTTTGTTATCCAACCTCCGGTGGATGCGATTGCCGAATTCAAGGTCCAGACCAACGCCTACAGTGCCGAGTTCGGCCGCGGCAATGGGGCGGTGATGAACGCAGTGATCAAATCGGGGACAAATCAGATCCACGGCAACGTATTCGAATTCCTTCGCAACGAAACATTTGATGCCAGCAATGCCTTCGACCAGTTCGGACGCCAACCCTACAAGCAAAATCAATTCGGCTTCACGCTGGGCGGGCCGATCATCAAGAACCGCACCTTTTTCTTCGGCGACTACGAAGGACTTCGCGTGCGGCAGGCTATCCCTATCCTGCTTTCCATTCCGACGCCGGAGATGATTGCGGGCGACTTCAGCGGCTCCCTGTTAGGGCAAATTGCGCCCCAGCTGGATCCCGCAACTGGCGAACTCATCGAGGGCAGCCAGGCCCTCGACTGCAACGGAAAGGTGACTTTTGTCGGTGAAATCTTCAATACACGACTGACGCAAACGGACCGTACCGATTTAAATCCAAATGGATTTTGCGGCGTGCCGATTTCTTCCAACGGCAACCTAAATGTCTTTGATGCCGGCCTCATCGACCCCCTGGCTGCGCGCCTAGCCGCTCTGTTCCCCTCGCCGAACACCGAACTGGCGGGCGCCAATTTTCTCGTGAACCCCGTGAGAAAAGAGACGCGCAATAACTTCGACATCCGCGTGGACCACAAAATTGCTCAGAAGGATGACTTTTTCGTTCGCTTCAGTTACGAAGACCAACCTAGCACGATTCCAGCTCCCTTCAACAATGTGCTCGACGGCGGCGGCTTCTTCGACGGCATCGAGGACAATTCCTATCGCAGTATCGCGATCAGCGAAGTCCACGTGTTCACGCCAAACCTCATTAATGAATTCCGTGTTGGCTACAACCGAATTAATTCTCATCGGTTCCAGCTGAATTTCGACAAGGACATTGCGGGTGATCCTCAGTACGGAATCAACTATTTCGGAATTCCCTTCGGGCCACTCAATGGCGGGCTTCCGGAGATCGACTTCAGCGACGGGACCGCCATCATCGGCAGCTCTACGTTTCTTCCATCCAAGGAAATCCAGAACACTTACGTACTCGCGGAGAATCTGACCTGGATTCGTGGCCGGCACTCAATCAAGCTCGGCACTGAAATTCGCCGCGAGCAGTTCACCATCTTTCAGCCGGCCGCTTCCCGCGGAAACCTGGGCTTCGGCACCGAGTTCACCGATAACCCGGCATCACCCGGCAGCGGCGGGGCCGCCTTCGGGTCCTTCCTGTTGGGTATCCCGGACTTCGGCTTGATCACGAGCCTGCACAATGTGGATTACCGCCGCCAGATCTACGCCGGCTACTTTCAGGATGATTTCCGGATCACGCCCCGGCTCACTCTGAATCTCGGGTTGCGATACGAGTACTTCAGTCCCATCAAGGAAGCGCATGATGAGGCGGCCACTTTCGACTTCGCCTCTCAGTCCCTAATTGTCCCCAAGGAGCAACACATGGAGCTCACCCCGATCCTGGGGGAGAGCATTCCCATTCTGCGGACCGGCTCCCGCGGCCTCATCGATCCGGATCGCAACAACTTCGCTCCCCGTGTGGGCTTTGCCTTTCAGTTGACGAATAAGGCGGTTCTGCGCGGCGGATATGGTATTTTCTACGGCGGCCAGGAGAACGGTCCGTTCTCCAATCCCAGCACCGGCTTTAATCCCCCCTTCTTCTCCATCGAGTCCTTCAATGCGAACTGCGGCGCCCCGTCAGCGAACCAAGAAGTAGGACAGGTCGATTGTTCTATTCCCAACTTCAACGTCATGGCGAATGGCTTTCCGCTGGACTCGTTGAGTGATCCCAATACTCCCCTTCTATTCTCCCTGGATCCGCGCCTACGGACTCCCTACAATCAGCAATGGCATTTCGGAGTGCAGTACCAGCTACCTGCCGACACGGTTTTCGAAGTGTCGTATGCCGGGTCACGAGGCCTCAAGCTGTTTGCCTTTTACAATGGCAACCAGGCCGTGCCGACCGCAGATCAGGAGGCGCCATTTGCACCGAGACGGCCTGTCAAGAAAGCTTTGCCCGGCGCAGGTCCCTGCGAACTGGACACGCCGGACAATTGCGATCCTGCGTTCGACACCACCATCGCCACTTTCCGCTCCAACGCCTTCTCTAACTACCACTCTCTTCAGGCGCGGTTGGAGAAACGACTATCACACGGGCTGCAGTTCCAGGGGTCTTACACCTACAGCCACGCCCTCGATACCGCTTCCAGCGCGAATTTGGGGTCGTTTGCCACCGGGGACTTTCGCGACCAGCGTTTTCCCAACCTCGAGTATGGCAACGCGGACTTCGATATTCGTCACCGGTTCGTGTTCAGCTATGCGTATGATTTGCCCTTCGGTAAAGGTCAGCTCTTTGGCGGGAACGCGACTGGCATTCTGAATCAGATTATTGGAGGGTGGCAACTTGCAGGAATTATCTCTGCATCAACGGGGAACTACTTCACGCCCACGGATGTCTCCACCAATCTCTCAAACTCCGATGGCGGCGGCAACGTCGCCAATGCTGCGCGTCCCAACCGCGTCGGAGATCCCAACACTACCCCCTGCATACCGGGGACTATCTTCAACACCTGTGCATTCGAGACCAACACGGTGGCGGGTACATTTGGAAATGCTGGGCGCAACATCATTCGCGGGCCCGGATTCCAGAACTGGGATCTTTCGATCTTCAAGAACTTCCCGTTGAGTGAGAGATATCACTTTGAGTTTCGGGCCGAATTGTTCAACATCTGGAATCATGTGAACCCACAGCCGTTCCCCGGAAAGTTCTTGTTCGATGACCCGACTACCGATCACGATCGAGATCTTGCCCCTGGAGAAAGCGGCTGCCCGATCGATAATCTGAATGCAAACTGCTCCTGGGGCTTTGCCCAATCGGCGCGTGATCCCAGGCTGGTTCAGCTGGCATTGAAGTTTTTCTTCTAGCGGGGTTTCACCTCCCAGGGGACGGGATTCTGCGCCCTCTGGACATGACTATCGACACAATGGCAGATCCTCAAGCGACTTTGACGACAAGCGCCCCGCGCCTTCGACGCACTCTCGGCCTTTGGGATCTGATTCTCTACGGCATGATCGTCATTCAGCCGACGGCCCCCATGCCGGTGTTCGGAGTGATGAGCCAGCGGGCTCATGGCCACGCCGTAACCACCGTGCTCATCGCCATGGTGGCCATGTTGTTTACTGCGATTAGCTACGGGCGGATGGCGCGGGCTTATCCCAGTGCCGGCTCCGCATTTACCTACGTCGGATCGGAGATTCATCCAGCGCTCGGCTATGTAACGGGTTGGAGTATGGCGATGGATTACATGCTCAATCCCATCGTGTGCACGATTTTGTGCAGCAAGTTCGCGCTCAATTTCTTTCCTGAAGTTCCCTACGCCGCCTTCGTGCTCTTCTTCATTTCCCTCTTCACCGGGCTGAATTTGTTTGGCATTCGCACTTCGGCTCGAATCAATGAGACGCTGGCCGCAGGCATGGGCGTTGTGATTGTCATCTTCCTGGCGGCCGCGGCGCGATACGTTCTCAGAACGCCGCACGACGGCCTGGCATTTTTCACGCGTCCTTTCTACGACCCTCAAACCTTTACGCTTCCGGCAGTGCTGGGCGGGACATCGCTTGCAGTTTTGACCTACATCGGCTTCGATGGCATCTCCACTCTTTCCGAAGAAGCCGAGAATCCCAAGCGCAATATTCTGCTGGCGACCGTTTTGGTTTGCCTTATTACCGGAATCTTGGCCTCGGTCGAGGTCTATTCTGCCCAGCTGGTGTGGCCGGGTTCGCAGCATTTTCCCGACGTGGACACAGCCTTTGTCCACGTGGCCGGTCGCGCGGCCGGGGCATGGTTATTCGCGTTGATCAATATCACGCTGCTGGTGGCGACCGTTGGCTCCGGCATGGGATCGCAGTTAGGAGCGGCCCGCTTGCTTTACGGAATGGGAAGAGGCAACGCGTTGCCAAAGTCCTTTTTTGGCGCCATTGAGCCGAAGCGTCGCATACCTCAAAACAATGTCGTGTTTGTGGGCGTGCTCGCGCTCGCAGGCACTACCGTGCTGACCTTCGAACGCGCCGCCGAGCTCCTGAATTTTGGCGCGCTGCTTGCGTTCATGGGCGTCAATGCTGCCTCGTTCACTCGATACTTCTGGCGCGAGCGTCAAAGGACGCTGACGAGCTTCCTGGTGCCGGTGCTCGGTTTTACGATATGCCTTTTGCTTTGGCTGAATTTGAGCAGGCCCGCCAAGATTGCGGGCGCAATCTGGATGCTGCTGGGCATTGCCTACGGAGCGATCCGGACCCGTGGCTTCCGCTCGGAGTTAGTGTCGTTTGACGTTCCAGAAGAGACAGCCGGAGCGGAGACAGTCACAAGTTAGTGAGGGTCATCTCTGAGGAGGGATTGTGGCCATTGTTCTACGACTGGTTCAGCAGTTTCAGCATTCGAAAAAACAGGAGTTCATGGAACTCGAGAAGCAGTTCGCGGAGTTAGAACATCGCGGAGTTCTTCCCCGAGGCGAGAGGCTGATCCCGATTTCCAGCCGCGACCCCGGCAACACCGTAGTCTGGCAGGCGCGATTCGAAAACTTCGCTGCCGCCGAAGCTGCCCTCAAACTTTTTGAAACGAACCCAGAACACAGCGAATTGGCCAATAAGCAGAAGCATTTCTTCGAAAGCACCTGGATCGAATTCTACGAAGTCATGGAGTGGTAGTGTCGAGAAGCGAAGGAACTCGAACGGTCAGCGGTGACTACTCTTAGTCTCGTGCTATGGATCAGCCGTGACCGATGGAACGCCGGTGACTTGCGGACTGATACGACGGAAGCAGTGTAGCGGTCAGCCGCAACAACGAGACGCTGTACTCGATTGGGATGCGCTGCACATCGTGGGTCGTTTCCTTGGCTCGAGAGGAGCGCGCTGCCGGGCGACGCCCGCAGAATACGAGTTTCCTCCTCGCCGGCCGTGACCGCTCCGATCACTTCTTCAGCCCGAGAATCACCTTGCGCCCGATGCGATGCACATCTTTCGAACCGAGCCGCTGGCTCGATTCGCGGGATGTTTCAGGATATGCAATCTAACTTCTGCTGCATATAATGGCACGTCCTCTTCAAAACTCATCAGCAGGAGCTGGCTATCTACATGTCATATCTCGACGCTCGCGCACTCTGCAGCTTTTTCGGCCTCTTTGCCGCCTTCGCGCTACTACCGCTTTCAGCACTTTCAGCACACGCTCAGCAGCAACCCGCCGCGCAAGCTTTTCCGTATATGAATCCAGCGCTGCCCTTGGAGCAGCGCCTTGACGATCTCATCGGCCGCATGACGTTGGAAGAGAAGGTTTCGCAGATGCGTGACCATGCGGCTGCAATCCCGCGGCTTGGCGTTCCCAAGTACGACTGGTGGAACGAAGGTCTGCACGGGGTCGCGTTTGCTGGCTACGCGACAAATTTTCCGCAGGTGATCGGAATGGCCGCCACTTGGGATACCGACCTTGTACATACCATGGGCGAGGTCGTTTCCACCGAGGCACGCGCCAAGTACAACGAAGCCATGCGGAATAACCATCATGAAATGTTCTTCGGTCTTACCTTTTGGGCACCCAACATCAACATTTTTCGCGATCCGCGCTGGGGGCGTGGCCAGGAAACCTACGGAGAAGATCCCTTTCTCACCGGCCGGATGGGCGTGGCGTTTGTCACTGGCATGCAGGGGAACGACCCTAAGTATTTCAGGGTAGTCTCCACTCCCAAGCACTATGCGGTGCACAGCGGCCCCGAGCCTCTGCGCCATGGCTTTAATGTGGATGCCTCGCCGCACGATCTTGAGGACACCTACCTGCCTGCCTTCCGCGCTACGGTGACGGAAGCTCACGCCCAGTCTGTAATGTGCGCCTACAACGCGATTGATGGCACGCCGGCTTGCGCCAACCCCATGCTTCTGCGCGACCACTTGCGCAATGCCTGGAAGTTTGACGGCTATGTGGTCAGCGATTGCGCTGCGGTCGCGGATGTGAACACCGGACATCACTATGCTCCAGATATGGCCCACGCCGCCGCGGCCGCGCTGAATGCCGGCACCGATATCGAATGCGGCTTCGGACAAGGGCAGGCTTATCCTGCCCTTGTTGGTGCGGTTCATCAGAACCTCGTTACGGAAGCCGATCTCGACAAAGCGTTGCATCGCCTGTTCCGCGCGCGATTCCAACTGGGCATGTTTGATCCGCCCTCCAGTTACGCCTACGGCCGTATTGCCATGAGCGACGTCAACTCGCCTGAGCATCGGGAGCTTTCGCTCCGGGCGGCACGGGAATCGATCGTGCTGCTGAAGAATCAAGACCACACGCTTCCTCTGAAACCTGGCATTGCTCGCATCGCTGTAGTCGGTCCAACCGCCGAGCTAGTTCAGTCTCTGCAAGGAAACTACAACGGGCCGCCGCCCGCGCCCGCCTATCCGCTCGATGGAATCGAAAAGCGTTTCTCTTCGGCGCACATCACCTATGCGCAAGGCTCAACCCTGGCTGAAAATTTCGCCATGCCGATTGAGCACACGGTGCTCCATTCCGCCAGCGGCTCTGGCAACGGCCTCACCGGCGAGTACTTCAGCTCCCAAGACCTGAGCGGACAGCCTGTGCTCACGCGCACGGACCGGAATGTCAATTTCAACTGGGACAAGGTGGTTCCTGTAGATGGCCTCCAGCGCAATGACTACTCCGTGCGCTGGAGTGGCACCTTCGTTCCGCCAGCGGCTGGAGAATACAAGATTGGTGTCCGGGTAAATTACTGCTACGCCTGCCAAAACGCTGAGGGATTCCGGCTCTACCTTGATGGAAAAGTGTTGGTCGAAAGCGATAGCAACAAGACCGGCGAGCGTGGCGCGGTTGTCGAAACTGCCGTGCGTTTCAATGATACACAGCCGCATCCTATCCGTCTGGAATACTTTCACCACACAGGGAGCGCCGGCATTGATCTCACTTGGCAGGCACCCGCGGCTGTACTGCGCGACGAGGCGGTTGCGGCGGCAAAGCTGTCCGACGTGACCATCGCGATGGTTGGACTTTCTCCTTCACTTGAAGGTGAGGAGATGCCTGTGAAGCTGGTCGGCTTCACCGGCGGCGATCGTACCTCCATCGACTTACCGGCCGCGCAGGAGGATCTGCTGAAAGCGCTCGGCGCCACCGACAAGCCGCTGATTGTTGTCCTGCAAAACGGCAGCGCTTTGGCCGTCAACTGGGCACAGCGGCACGCCAACGCAATTCTCGAAGCCTGGTATCCGGGGGAAGAAGGCGGCACGGCCATCGCCGAGACGCTGGCCGGGGACAACAACCCTGCGGGACGCCTTCCGTTAACGTTTTATTCGTCGCTGAGTCAGGTCCCGGCGTTTGAGGAGTACTCCATGAGAGGCCGCACCTATCGCTATTTTTCTGACAAGCCGCTGTACGGGTTTGGCTTCGGGCTCAGCTACACGAGCTTTACCTACAGCAATTTGAAAATTGCGTCCTCCGAGGTCAAGGCCGGGGATCCTGTCACGGTAGAAGGCGATGTGAAAAACACAGGCGCGGTGGCGGGTGACGAGGTCGTCGAACTTTATCTCACACAGCCCAAGGCTTATGAGACTCCTCTCCGCGTACTCGCGGGCTTCAAGCGCGTGCACTTGGCCGCGGGCGAGTCGGCTCCCATCAGCCTTACGATCGATCCGCGCTCTTTGGGTCAAGTGGATGCTAACGGCAATCGCGTGATTGTGCCTGGCGAATACACCGTTTCGTTGGGTGGTGCGCAGCCCCAGGCATCTGCGTCTGTCCAAATCGGCAAATTCAACATCACGGGTAAAGCGGAGCTCCCCAAGTAGCCGGGGGCCATTAAGGCAGGTGATCGCCCGCTGCGGAGATAGGGCGATAGCACGGATGCGAAAACAGCGCGTGTACCCGCCCATTACGCTGGGCGGTAGGAGAACGTTACACTCATTCGAGCATAAGAGGGGAGAGAGTCTAAATCCCCCAAGATGTTGCAGTAGGGAAAGAGTTTAAGCAGACACCAGGAAGCGCTTTA
>JAIQFF010000306.1 GCA_020073395.1 Terriglobia bacterium | reverse complement strand
GCTCTTACAGACCTGAACGGTCGATTTCTTGCGACGAATCCCGTGTACCAGAACATGCTGGGCTACACCGAAGAGGAATTGCAGAAACTCTCTTTTCTCGACATCACCCATGAAGACTACAGCGAACCTAACCAGGCACTCATCGGAGAGCTATTGGCGGGCAAGCGCCGGCAGTTTCAGATCGAGAAGCAATATCGGCGGAAGAACGGCAGCCTGGTGTGGGTGCGCAACAGTGTTTCTGTCGTGCCGGGCACTGAGCGCGTGCCGCGATTCCTCATGGCGCTCTCCGAGGACATTACAGACCGCAGGCGAGCAGAGGAAGCCCTGCGCGATCGCGAGCAGAGTCTTCGTTTGATCCTTGATGGTATCGCTGGATTGGTAGCGATCATGAGCGCGACGGGTGAGGTCGAAGTCGTGAACCGTCAGGCTTCGGATTACTTCGGCAAAACCGCCAAACAAATGAAAGGATGGGCAACCAGCGACGCCGTCCACCCGGATGACCTGCCTGCCGTGATTTCCGCTTGGAGGCACTCGGTCGAGACGGCATCTCCGTACGATGTTGATCATCGCCTGCGCCGCTCCGATGGCGTGTATCGTTGGTTTCGCGCCCGCGGTCTCCCCCTGCGTAACGCTGAAGATCGCATTGTCCGCTGGTATGTCCTGCTCACGGACATTGATGACAGAAGACGGGCTGAGGAAGCGCTGCTGGCCAGCGAACGCGAACTTAGCGTAATCGTCAACACAGTTCCCGCTCTGGCGTGGTCGGCGCGTCCTGACGGCTCTGCGGAGTTCTTCAACCAGCATTACCTCGCATACGTCGGCCTCCCCTTGGAACAGTTGCAAGGCTCAGGCTGGACAGTTGCCGTTCATCCGGACGACCTAGGCGCCCTGACTGCTGCGTGGCAATCGATGATGGCTGCCGGCAAACCGGGAGAGGTCGAAGGGCGACTGCGGCGCTTCGACGGTGAGTATCGATGGTTTCTGTTTCGTGCTAACCCCATGCTCGATGAATCGGGCAACATCCTGAAGTGGTATGGGACAAATGCTGATATTGACGATCGCAAGCGGGCAGAAGAACAGTTGCGGCGCAGTGAGGCATTCCTCGCGGAAGGTCAGAAGCTGAGTCGCATCGGCAACTTTTCCTGGCTGGTAGCGACGGACGACATCAAGTGGTCAGAACAGCTTTATCGCATCTTCGAGTTTGAGCTGGGTGTGCCGGTGACGTTCGAACTAATCGGATCTCGCGTTCATCCAGAGGACCTCCCGTTGATGCACGACATGATTGGAAAGGCGCAACGCGGCGTTAGCGACTTCGAATACGAGCACCGATTGCTCATGCCCGACCGCTCGATCAAGTACCTGCACTTGATCGGTCACGGGACCCGGGACCGGGAGGGTCGACAGGAGTACATCGGCGCGGTGCAGGATGTGACGCAGCGCCGGCTCTCAGAAGAAGCTCTTGGCAGGGCCAGGGCAGAACTCGCACACGTAGCGAGAGTCACGAGTCTCGGAGTTCTAACGGCGTCAATCGCGCACGAAGTCAACCAGCCTCTTTCGGGCATCATCACCAATGCCAGCACCTGTCTGCGGATGCTCTCTGCCGATCCCCCTAACGTCGAGGGCGCCCGCGAAACCGCACGGCGCACGATTCGCGATGGCAATCGCGCCTCGGACGTGATCACGCGACTACGCACGCTTTATAGCAAAAAGGACATTTCACCCGAATCGATGGACCTGAATGAGGCTACCCGCGAGGTGACTTCGTTGTCGTTAAGTGAGCTACAGAGCAACCGTGTGATTCTGCGGCATGAGCTTGCGGACGACCTCCCGCCCGTTACGGGTGATCGCGTCCAGCTTCAGCAGGTCATTCTGAATCTCCTGCGGAATGCTTCGGACGCAATGAGCGCAGTCGACGATCGGGCGCGCGAATTGCTCATCCGAACTGAACGGGATGGGGGCGATCGGGTGCGCCTTAGCGTGAAAGATGCAGGAGTCGGTTTCACACCGCAGGCCGCGGACAAGCTCTTCGAAGCGTTCCATACAACGAAAAGCGATGGAATGGGAATCGGGTTATCGATCAGCCGCTCCATTGTCGAGGCTCATCATGGGCGTCTATGGGCGACAGCGAACGATGGCCCGGGAGCTACATTCCTATTTTCCATTCCTTGCAGACGTGAGAGTCTGGCCAATGACGAAACTCGCGTCAACCAGACGGATCCGGTGACCGACGCAGCATGATACGAGTCTGGTTCTGATAGAGTCGGCAAACCAATACCAAAGCACAATAGACGCTATCCGGTGGGTGGCGCATTCTTTTG
This sequence comes from Terriglobia bacterium, assembly GCA_020073395.1. Classification (GTDB taxonomy): domain Bacteria; phylum Acidobacteriota; class Terriglobia; order Terriglobales; family Acidobacteriaceae; genus JAIQFF01. Next base: position 586 of record JAIQFF010000306.1, on the reverse strand, counting down.
CCATGGACTCCCGCCAGGAAAGGAACGCCATCGAACGTTCACTTGTGTCGGTAGTCGATGACGATGAGTCCCTTCGCGAGTCGCTACCCGACTTGCTGCGGGAGTTCGGCTTTGCGGCCCGCGCATTCGCGTCGGCGGAAGAGTTCCTCGCTTCCGATTGTGTTGGCCAGACCAGATGCCTCATCCTCGACATCGCCATGCCGGGCATGACCGGACCCGATCTCCAACGGGAATTGACGCGTCGCCGGCAAGAGATTCCCATCGTCTTCATCACCGCTCACGGGGATGAGACCGTCCGTCCACGCCTGCTCGAACAGGGTGCCGTGGAGTGCCTGTTCAAGCCATTCAGCGATACGGCCCTGCTCTGGGCGCTCAATGCCGCGTTTCGCGTGAGCTGAGCGATGTACCCCGCGCTTGCCGCCCGGGGACGTGGGGGGATATACATGACTCCTGCACGCGTGGCCGACCATGACGCGAGGTCATCGCCCATGTTGCAAGCCACACCAATCGTATTCGTTGTCGACGACGACATCTCGGTACGAGAATCGCTGGAATCGCTGATCCGCTGCGCCGGCTGGCAGCCGGA
>JAIQFF010000141.1 GCA_020073395.1 Terriglobia bacterium | reverse complement strand
AACTATGTTTTTGACCCGCTGTTCACCCAGCCGCAGAACCTGCCGCCGGGAACACCGATGTTTCGCGACATCGACAACTTGACTTATCGCCAGGATTTCACGCCGTCAGCTTACTAGACTGCTCCCGGCGAACCAGCCACAGCCCCGATCCGGCCACGCCGGCTCGGGGCTTTCCTTATTACCGGGCTGTCGCTCCCGAGACCGGCGGCGTCACGCAACTCGCCGTGATCACCACGCCGTCGCACACAAGCTCGCCGTCCTCTCGCTGCGCGCAGGGCCGGGTAAAACTCTGGACACTGACCCTGACACAACGCGCCGGTATGATGAATCCTGATTGTCGGGCGGAAAGACATCCGGTTCCTGTAACCGTGGTTCAGTGCGTTAGTTAGCTATGCTAACTATTGTTATTGCACCACCTTGGGACGGCGTCAAGAGCGTCTAACACTTTTTGTTTCTGGCAAGGACTTTTCGGGACTTCCGCGCAATTGGGCGGTTTGGCCAGCGCTCAGGCGATCAGGGGCGGAAGGCGGAAATACTGGGCAGTCCAGACGCATCGGGTCGTACCACCAGGTCCGCCGCTTGAGGATCATTCAATTGGCGCAAGTCGTGATCCAGAATCGCCAGAGTTGAACCCCACACATGCGAGTCGCCTTCTTCCACCACGACCGTGTGAAGATTCCTGCTCTTCGCCACACGGGCGATGATACGAAGCTCTTTGACGGCGTCCGTGTGCCAACCTCGTCCGCGATTCACAAATCCGCAGTAGATGCCACCGCCGACAACCACCAGGAATGCGATCGTCAGTAAGGGAGCGGTACTCCGTCGAGCCGAATGCAGGTGAATGAGGACCACCGCGGACAACAAAAAGAGCGGCGGATAGATAAACAAGAGATAGCGGTCGCCGGCAGGCAGTACCCAGTAGCGAGTCAGGCTGGATGTCCCAAAGTTGAGATAAATCCAGGGCAGCATCGCCCACAGAAACGGCAGCCTCCATTTTTCCCTGGTCAAGAGAAAAAACCCTGGAACGGTGAAAGCAATGGCAAACAAGGAGTGAAGGCCAAAAGAAGTTGTCGGCAAGAGCATCATCTTGGGATACACCCTGAACAGGCGCCACCCAAGATGCTGATTGACCTTAAACATGTACGAAGATAGATTGTGCTCAACCATCGCATGCGGACGGAACATGAGGTCGCCGGTGACAGCCAGATAGTATGTGTGTTCCAGGCCCACGATCAGTAGCAGTCCTGCGGCAATGCCTGACAAGAGACGCCACTCGCGTCGTGCCAGGGCATCGATCATGAGGGCGGGAGCAACAAATAGCGTGGGTTCTTTCGTAAGGTAGGCTGCTCCGATGCACACGCCGGATACGAAGCCGGCCCAGACGGGGCGCCCCGCACCCCAATACACGTAGGCCAATACACCGGCCAGAACGACCGCTCCCGCGACCGGTTCTGGAACCAAGATCGTGGCATAGCGAAGCTCGGAGGGAAATGTTGCAAGCAGGCAACCGGCGAACAACGCTGCCCGGGAGCCGAACAACTTTCGGCCCACCAACATCAGCATCGCAACTGACGCCGTCGAAGCGAGCAGGGGGACCAAGACCGTGGTCCACTCGGCAATTCCCAATAGCTTGTAAACAATACCTACCGGAATGATCACGCCATATCGCAGGGCGAACTGGGACAGTTCAGGTTTGTAGTTGAATTGAGCAATCAGTTGCGCGTAATGCGAATACTCCAGGTCATCCGATCCGATCAACCCGGTGAAACACACGAGACGTATCAGAAAAGCAGCCGCCACGATAAACGCAAAGTATCTCCAATAGGAGTCGTCGGCTGCAACCGTGGCCGACCGAGGGCGCGCACCGGCAGGAACGGAAAGGGCTTGGGATTGTCCCGCCATGGGGTTGAGGTAATTTGCGGTCGAATTCTTCGTGACCGCATTGAACCGAGTGTGCGGTCTCGCGGATACGGTCTTCGCCGCGATGGAATTGCCTAGAGCTTAGCACATCATGTCGGCTGCATAAGACACGAGGTCCGCATGTGCACGACGAAAGGGTTCGAGTCGAAGATCCTCTTGGATCCAGCAAAAATGGCGCAACCTTGGTTATGCGAGGGAAGCGTGGCAACTCGGGGAGTGGCGTGACAATATCGTAGAATGTCATTCATGGAATGCTCGGCATGAACGAAGTGGATCTTCGCGACTCAAGTCCTGAGCCGTTTCTCCTCTTTCCCAAAGACTTTCTGTGGGGCGTCTCTACGGCTGCTCACCAGGTTGAAGGCGGCAATTGCAATCAATGGTCGGACTGGGAACTGGCGGGCCGGATCAAATCCGGAGACACGTGTGGCAAGGCCTGCGATTGGTGGGAGAATGCTGAGCGCGACTTCGATATCGCCCGCGACCTGGGATTGAAGGGGTTGCGACTCTCGCTGGAGTGGAGCCGCATCGAGCCGGAAGAAGGGCGTTTTGACCCGGCGGCTCTGCAACGTTATCGGCAGATGCTGGAAGCCTTGCACGAGCGAGGGATTGAGCCGATCGTTTGTCTACACCATTTCACCCACCCGCGATGGTTTGAGCAGCGCGGGGCATTTCTCCGGGCGGACGCGCCTCAACTTTTCGAACGCTTCACCCGGGAAGTGGCGAAAGCGGTCGGGGACCTCTGCCGTTTCTGGGTCACGTTCAACGAGCCCAATGTTTATGCTGCGTGCGGATATGTGCTGGGCGAATTCCCGCCGGGTCACAAAGGGCAACTGTTCAACGCTCTCCGGGTCAACCGAATTCAGGCGCGGGCCCATGTCCTGGCCTATCGCGCCCTCCACGAACTGGTCCCGGATGCCAAGGTAGGGTGGGCACAGCACTACGTAGTGTTCGAGCCGGGGCAGGGAATGGCCAGCCGATGGGTTGCAAGTTTGCTGGACCGGCTGTTCAATCATACTTTTTTCGATCTGATCGAAAGCGGCCGGCTGGGATTTCCGTTTGGTCTGCTCAACGGTCGCAATCGCGAGGCGAGGGGGTGCTGTGATTTCGCTGGCCTCAATGTGTACAGCCGGTTTCATGTCGCTTTCGACATTCGATATGCCAGCACATTCTTTGCCAACGTATTTGTGCCCTCGCACGTCCCCCAGGGAGACCCCGGTTTTGACCGGCCCTACGGCGAAGCGTATCCCCAGGCCATCAGCGAGGCGGTAAGACGTGCCGCGGGTTTGGGGAAGCCGATTTACATCATGGAAAATGGCGTGCCCGATGCTGAAGACCAGATTCGCCCTTGGCTGATCGTGAGCGCCTTGCGCGAACTGCACGGGCTGATCGCCGAGGGGCACGACATCCGTGGATACTTGCACTGGACGCTCACCGACAACTTCGAATGGAACGAAGGCTGGAAACTTCGCTTCGGCCTGGTCGCACTCGATCCGGAGACGCAACACCGCACCCTGCGGAGCAGCGCGAAACTATTCAGCGAGATCGTTCGCGGCAATGGCCTGGCGGTTTCGACGATGGCCCCAGCTCCCCTTTCGAATACTCTGCCGTAATTTGAACACTGCTTTGCACGTGGCGTCTTCGCCTCCTTCTGTCATCCTGAGCGCAGGTAAACATTTCGCTTGCGAAGTGTTTGGCGAGCCGAAGGACCCCTATAAGCGGATGCGTCCTCGGAAGATAGGGGTCCTCGACTTGCTTGTGCTCGGGATGACTCGCTGTTTCTTTAGTAACGTTACTTGTTCTCCTTACCTTTAATTCACGGAAAATTAATAGAGCGTTGATCTTGCCTTAAGGCGAAGTTGAGATGCTTAGGTTCGACAGCGGTCAGGGAGGTTCGAGATGCATGACCTCACCATAGTTTTTCACGATGCCGGCGGCGGACACCGGAGTGCCGCCGGAGCGCTGAAGACAGTCCTCGAACAGCAGTATCATCCCTGGAACGTGACCCTTCTGAACCTGCAAGAACTGCTGGAGCCGATCGACTTTGTCCATCGGGCTACGGGCCTGCGCATTCAAGATGGATACAACCTGATCCTGAAGAAGGGCTGGACCCGGCTGACGCCGCCTTTGTTGACCCTTTTTCAGCGCACCATTCAGCTGCATCATTCGCGCATCGTTCGCATTCTGCGAACTTATTGGGCCCAGTATCCGACTGAACTGGTCCTTTCCGTCATTCCGCATTTCAACCGCTGCCTGGCGCAGAGCATTCGCCCAGAGATGCCGAATGCCGCTTTCGTCACGCTGCTCACCGACCTGGCTGACTATCCGCCGAACTTCTGGATTGTGCCCGAATCGGAGTTCATCATCTGCGGCAGCCAGCTCGCCAGACGCCAGGCGCTTGCGATGGGCCATGCCAAGGAACGAGTGTATGAGACCTCCGGGATGATTCTTAGGCCATCGTTTTATCGCAAACCGGAGATCGATCAAGCTGCGGAAACATTGAAACGGGGCCTGAGGCCTGACTTGCCGACCGGCATTGTAATGTTCGGAGGCCAGGGTTCGGCGTCGATGCTCGAGATCGCGAAAAGGCTGGACCAGAGTTCGAACCAGCTCCAGTTGATTTTTCTGTGCGGACACAACCTTGAACTGGCGACGAGACTGCGTAGCCTAGGGCTGACCAAACCGGCGGTGATCGAAGGCTTCACCACCCAGGTGGAGTACTTCATGTCGCTGGCGGATTTCTTTATTGGCAAGCCTGGGCCGGGCAGCATCAGCGAAGCCCTGCAATTCGGCCTGCCGGTGATTGTGGAGCACAACGCCCGAACCATGCCGCAGGAACGCTACAACGGGACGTGGCTGGTCGAAAAGGGCTTGGGAATGGTAGTGCCAGACTTCCGGGAAATCGGAACTGCGGTAGAGCAGTTGCTGACGAAAGCTACGTTCGCGGAGTTCCGACGGAACGTCAGTGCGTACAAGAATTATGCCGTCTTTGAGGTCCCACTGATTCTTGACCAGATCACGGCCGAGAAGGCCATCGAAACCATGGGCGTTGTTTCACCCCTGGCATCGGTCGATCCCTTTACCAATATGGCTTGGGCGGGGTTGACTTAGACAGAGATTCGAGGGCGCTGGAACGGCACGAGTGAACTCGAATCCTTCCCGTGCAATAGGTTTCCACGTCGCTTATCTCATCACACACTCAGCGCAGCAGGATGCCCACAATCGAAGCTGACATCAGATTGGCCATGGTGCCGGCGATCATGGCGCGGAAGCCTAGCTTGGCCAGTTCGCCGCGCTTGTTGGGCGCAAGGGCGCTGATGCCGCCGATCTGAATTCCAATCGAGCTGAAGTTCGCGAAGCCGCATAACGCGAACGTAGCGATGGCGAAGGAGCGGGGATCAAGAATGCCCTTCTGCGCGCCCAGCATGCCGTATGCCACCAGTTCGTTGATCACCATGCGTGTTCCCAGAAGATTGCCCACGATGCCACACTCCCGCCAGGGGATGCCGATCACAAACGCAATGGGAGCGAAGACCACACCAAAGACTTGCTCCAGACTCGAAGGGAACCAATGAAATATATGGTTGTGAATGCCGCCAAAGATGCCGTTCACCAGGGCGATCAGGGCGAGGAAGGAAATCAGCATGGCAGCGATGTTCAATGCCAGATGCAGACCGTCGATGGTGCCGCGAGTGATGGCTCCGAGAACATTTTCGTCTTTGGTGATGGCCTCAGGATCAATATCGGTTACTAGCTTGGTGATGGCCTCAGGGTCAATATCGGTTGCCAGCGAGGAAGCCTTCTCCGCGTCCGCCTTGCGGTGCGGGCTGGTAACCGGTTCCTCGGTTTCCGGCACAAACATTTTCGCCATCAGGATGGTACCGGGAGCGGTCATGATCACAGCGCTGAGCAGGTGCTTGGCCTCAACGCCGTAGAGAATGTAGGCGCCCATGATGCCACCGGAAACGTGGGCCATGCCCGCGGTCATGACGGTCATCAGTTCCGAGCGAGTCAGCGACGGCAGGTAAGGACGGATGGTGAGCGGCGCCTCCGTCTGGCCCATGAAGATGCTGGCGGCCACGTCGAGCGACTCCGCCCCGCTGGCGCCCATGCGAATCATGACCTTCGCCATTTGGCGAATGATGAACTGCATCACGCCGTAGTAATAGAGTACGGCGAAGAATGCGGATATGAAAATCACCGTGGGCAACACCTGGAAGGCAAAGATCATTCCCAGCGAGCCACCCTTCCGCCCTAATTCCCCGAACACAAGCTGCGAGCCGGCGAAGGAATACTCCAAAAACTTCTCCACCCCGTGGCCGGCCCACTCCAGCAAAGCCCGGCCGAAGTCGAAGCGTAAAACGAAGATGGCAAATACGAATTGCAGGACGAGCCCCAAGCCCACCGTCTTGAGCCGGATGGCGCGACGGTTGCTGGAAAACAGATACGCCAGGCCCAGCATGGTGACCAAGCCCAAAAGCCCTGTCAGACGGCCCATTCGCGCCTCCCCGTCGTGCAGTGTGAAAGTTGGTCGTCCATAACGTCTGGGACTGCGGTAACGAGCACCCTGCGGCCGGACGGCACTGCGATCGTCATGCTTGTGCTCCCTTTCCGGAAATGACGCAGTGAATCAGGGGCCGCCTAACGGCCGGAGGCATCCCGGCGATACGGTACGCCTGCTGCAGCAGACTGCGTGCGCTGCTGAGCCGGGCATCAGAGTTGTAGAGCACGGTGCAGAGCGGTTCATCCTTTTGGACTGGATCGCCGACTTTCTTGTGCAGGACGAGGCCGACAGCGGGATCGATCGCGTCTTCTTTCTTTTCGCGGCCGCCGCCCAGCACCAGGCTGGCAATTCCCACCTGCTCGCATTGGATGGACTCAACGAACCCGTTGGCAGAACTGAAAACCGGCGCCCGATGCTGCGCCTGGGGCAAGCGTTTGGGATCGTCAATGGCGCCTGGGTCGCCACCCTGTTCCGCGACAATCTCCCGAAACTTCTTGAGCGCAGAGCGGTCACGAATGAGTTTGTCTGCCAACTCGCGACCTTCATCAACGCTGGAGGTACGGTCTGCCAGGTGGAACATCCAGGCGGCCAGCTCAACCGAGACCTCGCGCAGATCGGCGGGTCCTCCGCCGTTCATCACCTCGATGCACTCCTCGACTTCGAGAGCGTTGCCGATCTTCAGACCCAGAGGCTGGTCCATGTCAGTGATGAGCGCCACCATCTTTTTGCCCATGCGCTCGCCGGTTTCGACCATGAGTTCGGCCAGGTGGGCCGAGTCTTTCTCGGTCTTCATGAATGCTCCGCTGCCGGTTTTCACATCCAGCACCAGGCCGTCGATGCCCTCGGCCAGCTTCTTGCTCATGATGGAGGCACAGATCAAATTTGGGCTTTCGACGGTCGCGGTCACGTCGCGCAGGGCGTAGAGCTTTTTGTCGGCAGGGGCGATCTCGGCGGTCTGGCCGATCAAGCCGCAGCCGCAACTCTTGAGCACGCGCCGAAACTCGCTCAAGGACAAATTGATGTTGAAGCCTGGGATAGACTGCAACTTGTCCAGCGTGCCGCCGGTGTGGCCGAGCCCGCGGCCACTGATCATGGGCACGGTAACGCCGGCCGCAGCGACGGTGGGCGCGATGATGAGCGACGTCTTGTCGCCTACGCCCCCGGTGGAATGTTTGTCCACCTTGGGGCCGGAAATGTCAGAGAGATCCAGGACCTCGCCCGAATGGAGCATGGCGGAGGTAAGGGCGCTCAACTCGGGACGGGTCATTCCTTTGATAACCACAGCCATCAGCCAAGCCGCCATCTGGTAGTCGGGGATTTCGTCCTGGGTGTAGGCGCGGACAAGGAATCCGATCTCGTCGGAGGACAATTCGCCGCCATCGCGTTTCTTGCGGATGAGGTCGAGAGGGCGTAGGGTTGTGGTCGGTGGGAAATGAGTCACTGAGGCTGAGCGATTCGACATCGGGCTCCGTCGTTAGGAACAGGGAAGCTTACATTGCGGAACGGGAAAGAGGAAAGTGTTTCCTCGTTGGCCCCCGGAACGAACTATCCCACCAGCCGTTCCGGCCATTCATCTGGTAGTAACATCAGAAGCGTAAGATCCCTTGGCTTCGTCATCCTGGACGAGTGTTCACCTCCATGCATATCCTGGATAGATCGCTTCTTGAACAGCTCTCCGCGGAACTGGCCCAGCTTTGCTCGGACATGGTCGAACTGGAAGCTTCTCTGCTTAAGCGGCCGTTAGCGCTGCACGAAGCGCATCGCCGCAGTGCCCGGAATCTTGCCCACTATCTTGCGCTACGCCGGCATGATGTCCGTCAATTGCAATCCCAGCTTGCCCTTCTCGGTCTCTCGTCTCTCGGCCGCACCGAGAGCCACGTCTTTACGGCAGTCCAAACCGTTCACCGCGTGCTGAGGGCCTTACTGGGAGCTAACGGCTCGCTGCCATCCCCTGAGGTGCCCGCGGTCGAGATGGGCGAGGGATCCAAATTGCTGGAAGCCAACGCCGACGCCCTCCTGGGTCCTCCTCCACCCGGCAGGAAGGTCCGCATCATGGTGACTATGTCCACAGACGCGGCCACGGACTATGAGCTGGTGCGCGATCTCGTCCGGAGCGGCATGGACTGTATGCGCATCAACTGCGCCCATGACAATCCGGAAGCCTGGCTGGGCATGATCCGCAATCTCAAGAAAGCCAGGGAAGAAACCGGTCACAACTGCCGCATTTTGATGGACGTCGCCGGCCCAAAGCTACGCACGGGCGCTATCGAACCGGGCCCCTCGGTCATAAAGTGCAGGCCCAAGCGTGACGTTCGCGGGCGGGTTGTGACTCCGGCCCGCATCTGGCTAACGCCCTACGATGCTCCCAAGCCTCCTCCTGGTCCCGCCACCGCATGCGTTCCGCTTTCGGCCAGCTTTCTCAAACAACTTAAGCCGGGTGACAAAATCCGCCTTCGCGATGCCCGCGGGGCGCAACGAACCCTGCACGTTTCTCAGGTTTTAGGCACATGTTGTTGGGCCGAGGCCAGGCAAACGGTCTATTTCCTGTCCGGACTAAAAGTCTGGGCAATCAGAGATACGAAATCGAGTCGAACTCGAAAAGGAGCAGAAACTCGCGTCGGTAAGCTCCCACCACTTCCGCAGACACTGCTCCTGAAGCCTGGCGATATGCTCTGCCTGTCCCGGGTGAACACGCTGGGAACGCCGGCCCGGTACAGCAAGACGGGAAAACTCGTCGCTCCCGCTCGGATTGGCGTCTCTTTACCCCAAGTACTCGACCACGCAAAACCGGGCGAACCCATCTGGTTTGATGACGGCAAGATCGGCGGTATTTTCCGCTCGGTAAACGCGGAATCGGCTACCGTCGAAATCACGCAAGCACGTCCGCAAGGAGAAACGCTGGGCGCGGAAAAGGGCATCAACCTTCCGGAGACGCGCATTGACATACCGGCGCTTACCTCCGATGATCTGGAGGCGCTGAAGTTTATCGTCCAGCACGCGGACCTTGTCGGCTACTCCTTTGTCCGCACGGAGTCGGACGTTCGCCAGCTTCTTGCGCACCTGGAAGAGCTGGGCGGCAAACATCTGGGCGTGATTCTCAAGATCGAAACCCGCAAGGGTTTCGACAATCTGCCCAAGCTGATACTCGCCGCCATGCGTACGCGTTCCATCGGCATCATGATTGCCCGCGGTGACCTGGCGGTGGAATGTGGCTATCAGCGTCTGGCAGAGGTGCAGGAGGAGATCCTTTGGATTTGCGAGGCGGCTCACGTGCCCGTGATTTGGGCCACACAAGTTCTGGAGACCCTGGCCAAGAAGGGCATGCCTTCGCGATCGGAAATCACCGATGCCGCCATGGGGGAGCGTGCGGAATGCGTCATGCTGAACAAAGGGCCCTATGCGGTCACGACGGTCAGCGTGCTGGCGGACATCCTCAAACGCATGCAAGCCCATCAGGAGAAAAAGCGCTCCATGCTGAGGCACCTCCGTCTGGCCGATTCATCCCTGTCTACCGCTTGAAGGGGCGCGAGCTGGCCTTCGTTACAGCCGAAAGCCCTCGGGGAGGAGCTTCGTAATCGCCATCTGCTCGGTGCCGGACTGGCCGCGAAACAGAACCAGGGCATCGGGGCCAAACTCAAAGATCACCTGGCGGCATGCGCCACAGGGGGCGCAGGGGCCGTCGCGCTCGGTGGCGACGGCGACCGCTTTGATCCTCATCCCACTTCCTTCGGCTGCGACGGCGGCAAAGATAGCGTTGCGCTCGGCACAGATGGTCAGGCCATACGAGGCGTTCTCTACGTTGCACCCGTGATACATCGAGCCGCGCTCGGTGAGGATAGTCGCTCCCACCTTGAAATTCGAATAGGGCGCGTGGGCATTCTTGAAAGCAGAGCGGGCAGCGGAGAGCATTTGTTCCTGCTGGTCGGGCTCAAGGGTGATGGGCATAAGTACCGTCCTCTACTCGACGGGAGTGTGGGGCGAACATTCCCTGTCCCGCTTTTGACTTTGGTTTTGCCTTCCGTTCAAGATGATCCCCAACTCAGAATCAAGGTCAAAGGCGGCGGACAAGAGTGTCCGCCCCACACATTCCTGAACTTTAGATCGCTGGGCAGGCGCCTCGCTTGATGAACTCACCCTGTCCTGGATGACCAAGGAATTTTTCGCCGTCGACCAGCACGCGTCCGCGGGAAAGCACGACGTCCGGCATGCCGGTCACCTTGATTCCTTCGAACATGGAGTAATCCACACGCATGTGATGGGTCTTGGCGCTGATGGTGTGCTCACGCTTGGGGTCGAAGATGACCAGGTCAGCGTCACTGCCCACCGCGACCGTGCCCTTACGGGGATAGAGGCCGAAGAGCTTGGCGGGGGCGGTCGCCACCAGTTCGACGAAGCGGTTTACGCTGAAGCGTCCCTGGGCGACGCCGCCGGAATACACCAGGCTCATGCGGTGTTCGATGCCGGGGCCACCGTTGGGGATCTTAGTGAAGTCGCCGATCCCCATTTCTTTTTGCTCCTTGAAGCAGAACGGGCAATGATCGGTAGAGACCACCTGCAGATGGTCGTGGGTCAATCCCTTCCACAATTCTTCCTGGTGCCATTTTTCGCGCAGCGGCGGCGTGAAAACATATTTGGCGCCTTCAAAACCAGGGGCGTCCATGTTTTCGAGCGACAGGTAGAGATATTGAGGACAGGTCTCGGCGTAAACGGGCAGGCCGCGATCGCGGGCCTCGCGGACTTTTTCCAGAGCGTCGTTGCAACTGAGATGCACGATGTACACCGGCGAACCAGCCATTTCGGCGAGGGCGATGGCGCGGGACGTGGCTTCGGCTTCCGCCGTGGTGGGGCGAGTGAGGGCGTGATACTTGGGCGCCGTCTTGCCCTCGGCCAGGGCCTGCTTGACGATCACATCAATGGCTCCGCCATTTTCCGCGTGCATGCAGACCATGGCTCCGGCCTTGGCCGAAGTCCGCATTGCCCTGAAAATGCTGGCGTCGTCGAGCATGAACACGCCGGGGTACGCCATGAACAGCTTGAAGCTGCTGACCCCTTCGCGCACCAGTTGCGGCATTTCCGCCAGCTGCGCGTCGGGCAAGTCAGTGATGATGCAATGGAATCCGTAATCGGCCACCGCTTTCGAGGACGCCTTCTGCATCCATGCGTCGAAGGCGGTGCGCAGAGATTGTCCTTTGTACTGGATGGCGAAGTCGATCAGCGTTGTGGTGCCACCGAAGGCGGCAGCGCGCGTGCCGGTTTCAAAATCGTCCGCACTGGTGGTGCCTCCAAACGGCATATCCAGGTGGGTGTGGACATCGATTCCGCCGGGGAACACATATTTGCCCGCAGCGTCAATCAGGCGCGTGGCATTTTGTCGAGGCAGGCTGCTGCCCAGGGCAACAACCCGGCCCCCTGAAATGGCGACGTCGGCCTGACAAGTATCTGCGGCGGTGACCACGGTGCCACCGGTGATGATGGTGTCGAACCCCATTGGCTAATCCTCTGTTCTGCGAGAGTCCTGCCTGTCCGGGAGGAAGCGTGATGTATTCTATGCTAGCAGGCTGCGGAAGAGCGGCGGTGCCGCTGTCTGCCGGGAATGCGTTGATTCCAGAGGCGCCGCCAGGCCATTGGGAAGGCCGCGACTTCAATCGTGCCACCAGGTCATTGAAAATGGGTTTGCGCTTTAGCGCCTGCGGTTTGCGGTTGGGGTCCTGCGTGGAGTTTTCCGCAACCAATTCTGTCGTGGCATAAGCCGATGACCAGATTCGGCTTCAGCCTCTGCGGTTGACTTCTATCCCACAACCGCGAAAGGGAGAAATGAAGTTCGGGATCACCCTCAAACCGGATATTACAGTGGAGCGGATTGTCGGGTTGACCCGGCAAGCGGAAGCCGCTGGTTTCGAGTATGGCTGGATTTTTGATTCCCACGTGCTGTGGAAGGATCCGTACCCGCTGCTTACGCTGATGGCAAACGCCACCACCAGCATGAAGCTGGGTCCGTGCGTAACTAATCCGGCGGTGCGCGACCTCACGGTTACCTCCAGCCTCTTTGCCACGCTCAACCTGATTTCTGGCGGGCGCATGGAGCTGGGCATCGGGCGCGGCGACAGCTCGCGGCGGGTATTAGGCAAAAAGCCGGTCACTCCGGCGGAGCTGGAGCGCGCCGTCGTCACTTTTCGTGAACTCACGGCAGGACAGGAAGTGCAGTACGAAGGACAGCCTGCCCGGCTCACCTGGGCGACCGGCTCGCCTCCGGTCTGGATTGCGGGTTATGGGCCGAAGGTTTTGAACCTGGCGGGGCGGATCGCGGATGGAGTCATTCTGCAATTTGCTGATCCTGACCTGATTGCCTGGTGCTTGGGATTTGTCCGGCAGGGCGCCAGAGAAACGGGGCGGGACCCGAATTCGGTGGAAGTCATGGCAGCCGCTCCGGTGTGGGTCTCTGATGATCTTGAGCTGGCGCGACAACGGGTGCGCTGGTTTCCTGCGCTGGTTTCGAATCACGTTGTGGATCTGATATCGCGATACAAACCTGAAGATCTGCCGGCATCGTTGACTTCTTACGTGCAGGATCGCACCGGATACGACTACCAGCATCATGCCGAGGTGGGCAGTGACAACTCCCACTTCGTTTCCGATGAAGTAGTGGACCGGTTCTGCCTGGTGGGTGCGGTTGAAGCTCATCGCCAGAAGCTGAGAGAGCTGGCAGAGGTGGGCGTGACACAATTCAATATTTATCTGATGTGCGGCGAGGAAGAGCAAACTCTCGAGACCTACAGGCGGGACGTGTTGCCGGGGTTTCGTGGGATGGATTGAGCAGGAGGATCTGAATGCTCAGTTTCCAGTTTACTGGTTCTCGGTTCTCAGTGATCGAAACGCTATTCAACAGGCAGGGTAAGTAAAAGGGAACATGGTTCGAGAACTTACAGCACTTCTTGCGTGCAGCGGCTTAGCGCTGTTGAGCTCATGCAGCGGAACCAAGGCCGAGCCTCCGCGTATAGTTGCGGTGCCGGTGCTGGCGGCCACGGTGGAGCAGAAAGCTGTGCCGCTGCAGCTCAAGGCGATTGGCGCGGTCGAGGCCTACTCGAACGTCTCCGTGAAGACCCAGGTGACCGGGGAACTTGTCGGCGTGCATTTCAAAGAAGGCGCGGACGTCAGCAAGGGACAACTGCTGTTTACGCTGGACAAGCGTCCTTTCGAAGCGGCTCTTAAACAGGCGCAGGGCATGCTCTCCCGCGACCAGGCCCAGGCGGCCAACGCGCGCAACCAGGCCAATCGATCGCGTCAGCTGAACCAGGCGGGCGTCGTTTCTAAAGAAGAGTATGACCGGATACAATCGGAGGCGGATGCGCTCGACGCCGCCGTAGTCGCCGATCAAGCGGCGGTCGAGAACGCGCGGGTGCAACTAGTTTACTGCAGCATTTATTCGCCTATCAATGGCCGCACTGGTCCTCTGCTGATTCACCAGGGCAACATGATCAAGGCGAACGATACTCCGTTTCTGGTGAGCATCAACCAGGTGCAGCCGATTTATGCCACCTTTACCGTGCCCGAGCAAAATCTGGCCGACATCAAGCGCTACTCCGCCCAAGGAAAACTGCGGGTGCAAGCTTTGATTCCCAACGACAGCCGCGGGCCGGCTGCGGGCTGGCTGAGTTTCATCGACAACACCGTGGACCAGGCCACTGGCACCATCAAGCTAAAAGGCGAGTT
>JAIQFF010000305.1 GCA_020073395.1 Terriglobia bacterium | reverse complement strand
GGGTTTCGGACGTGTGGCGGTAACCGCCTACTTGTTGGGCACCCACAGCGGGGCAGATTCCCTGGCCGTGGCGATGGGACCCGTGGACACTTTGAACTCCGTGCTTATCAACAGCGTGGTGTTCGCTTTCGTCCCCATGCTGACAGCCTGTAGCGGCGGCCGGCGGACGGCCCTGTTTCTGAAGCTGACCCGCTGTTTCTTCCTGGTTTCCACTACGATTGCGGCGGCGGTCATGATCGGCGCTCCGTGGCTGATGCGCGCGCTCGCGCCGGGGCTCGATCCGCAATACCTCGCCACCTCGGTGACGGTGTTGCGCATCCTGGCCCTGTCCACCGTGGCAGCGGGAACCGGCGGCGTGCAGTGCGCCTTGCTGTATACCGGCCGCCGCTTTGCGCCGACCGCGTTCTACCAGGCGGCCTTGAATGTCTTCATGATGATCGGCGCCTTAATCCTGTGGAAGTTTCTGGGTGTGTACGCCTTCGCGGCGGGATATACCGCGGGCTCGTGGGCCCAGTTCGCCATCGTGTATTTCTCGGCGCGGTCCGGACTGGATACCGCCGGGGCGGAAACATGCGAAATCCACTGGCGCGATCTTCTCGCCAAACCCATATTCTTCGTGGTGTATGCCGTGGGACTCGGGTTGAACATCACGTTCACCCGCGCCTACGCCACGCACGCCGGACCGGGCATGGCGGCGGCCCTCGACTACTGCATGCGCGGAGTAGGGGTGCCGATGGCACTGCTGGTGAACCCGATATCCAACTCGCTGCTGCCGGAAATCGCGCGACTCCGGAGCCAGTTCCGGCTGCGCGAGGCGTTCCGGTTGATCGACCGGACCCTCGCTCTGACGGCGCTCGTTGCGGTGAGCGGTTGCGCCTTTGCGATTGCCTTTCGGTCGCCGGCCATCGCGCTGTTCTTCCAGCACGGCAGCTTCACGGCGGACTCTACGCGTCTGGTAGCGGCGGTTTTCCTGGGTCTGGGACCCAGTCTCGTGGGATGGAGCCTGATCGAGATCGGCTCGCGCTCCTTGTTTGCACTCGACCGGCCATGGCCGCCGGTGATCGCCGCGGCGATCCCGTTGCTCCTCAACGTCACTCTGACGTTACGCATGCAGTGGTTCCGGCCGGATTTGATCGGGATCGGTTCGTCGCTTGGACTGATGGTGGGGTTTGGCGCTTTGTTCGCAATGCTCCACGGAAATCGGAAGCGCTGGCTGGTGTAGGAGCTTTTTTTGTGTGGGGCAGGTTGCCAACCGGCAACTCGGCATAATGATCCGATGCTTGGAACATGGTCATTCTGGCCATTTAAGGAGAACCAAGCATGGAGCAATCCCACGACGTCCACCTCGAAGACAAGACAACATCTCTGCGGCCGTTACCAACGATGTCGAGCAGTGCCTGGATGCGTTTGACAGGCATCTGCAAAGCGAGCGCGGCTGTGCGCCTGGTACGCGTGCGCATTACCTGCATGAAGCACGGTGCTTTCTTGTCGATGTTTTTTCCTGATCTAAGAACCAATTGGGAGGGGCTCAACGCCGACCATGTTGCCGGCTTTGTGTTGCACCGCCCGAAAAGCTCTCCAGATTGAGCCAACAAGGTCCGGTCACAGCGATCCGAAGTTTGTTGCGTTTCCTCACTTTTGAAGGGCACATTCGGGCAGGTTTGGAAGGTGCGGTGCCGCCGCTTCGAGGATCACGGCATGCTTCGATTCCGCGCCATCTCTCCTCCGAACAACTCGATTTCGTGATCACATTGTGTCCGTCCGACAATGCTCTGGATAAACGCAACCGGGCTATGCTGCTTTTGTTGGCCAGGCTTGGTTTACGTGCGGGAGAGGTGTTCCGCGTTTCGTTGGACAATCTGAACTGGACGGGGGGTGCCGTGCTGATTCGGTCCAGCAAAACGGCCCGTGAGAGGATCCTCCCGATGCCCGAGGATGTCGGCAACTCCCTCGCCGCCTATCTGACCAAAGGGCGTCCGCCCAGTTCCGAACGCCTGGTTTTTCTCAATCACCATCCTCCGTACCAGCCTCTTCGCTCAACCGCGGTGCTGAGCAGTTTCGTCAATTCCCGACTGAGACGAGCGGGGATACTCGCACCCCGCTCAGGCACGCATGTCCTACGCCACTATGCCGGGCGCCGGACTATTCCGGGCGATGTTGTTTTTCAGCCGGCAGGCGGCAGTTCGGCGCTAATTTTCCCGGCATAGTCCGGCGGTGCTTTTCCTGACAGGCTGGTCTGGAAGGAGAACACTGATGGAGCAAGTTTTCAAGGACCACCGACTGTGCCAGCAGGACGGCCCCTTGAGTCCGTATATCGAGTGCTATGCCGCCGAGATGCGTGCCGAGGGCTATGCCCGGCACACGAGTGAGTTGCAGATTCGGTGGGTCGTCGATTTCGGCCGCTGGCTGGCTAAACATCGGATCCAAACGCAGGAGATTACCACCGAGTTGTTTCAACCCTACCTTCGCGCGCGGGGACGGCGTCGCCGTCCGACAGGGAATGATGTATCCGCTTTGCAACGGCTGCTGGATCTGTTGCTACGGCAAGGGGTAGTTCCGACGCCAGGATCACCAGCGGCGACGCCGGCGGAACGATTGCAGAGTGAGTATCGCCTCTACTTGCAGCAGGAACGTGCGCTCGCGTCCACAACGCAGGACTGTTATCTGACCTTCGCCGGCGAGTTTCTGACGGAGCGTTTCGGCGCCGGGCCAGTCGACCTCGCTGGCTTGTGGGCCGCGGATATGACAGGATTCGTGCAGCGCCGCGCGGCCGCCATTCAAAGCAAAAGGCTCCAGTTGATGACGACCGCACTGCGATCGTTTCTCCGATTCGCACGATACCGGGGAGACATCGACAAGGACCTCGCCGCCTGTGTACCCGCTGTCGCCAACTGGAAACTCCCGACCA